>NZ_JBGFGM010000094.1:0-211379 GCF_041224635.1 Leisingera sp. XS_AS12 | reverse complement strand
TCGTTTTTGGGAGGGGGGGGGGGGGGAGAGGAAAAGGGAAAACTTCCTCCTGTGGGGGTGTTGGACCACAGAGGGGGGGGGGGGATTGGGGTTGGGAAAAAACACATCCCCACGCCCAACTGTGAGGCCCATTCCAAAAATGGGCTGGAGCAGGCGGGAGCGCGCCGCGGTGGGACCGCTCAAACCAGGCGGGGCGGTTTGTCCGGGTTGCTGCCGGGAATTTCCGGCTGGTAGATCTTGGGTTCTTCCGGCTGAGGCAGGTCGAACTTCAGCCCCACCCGCGCCAAGCTCGCCGCCACCGGGCTGTCTGCCTCGAAGAAGGCGACATCCATGGCGCCGGCCTCAATGCCCGAGAAAGTCAGTGCCTCCCCTGCCGCCTTGGCCAGCGATGGCTGTGCCGCCTCCCGCGCGCCGACAAAACCCAAAAGATGCCCCATGCCGCCATCCGCATATCGCACCCCGACCAGATAGGCCGCGGCAGCCAGGCCACCGGCGGTCGCCAGCTTGGCATCCAGCGCCGTCAGAAGCGCCTCCGGCAATCCCTTGGGCGGCATGAATTCGGAGACATCGCCCTCCAGCTCCTCCGGCGCGTGGCCCAGGGTCTGATGCAGCCAGCCCACCGCCTCGGCCGGGATCAAGATGGAGGACGGAGCCACTTCCAGGTTCACGCCGAGACCGATCCCCTGCCCGGCCAGCATCTGCGCCACGACCCGCCCGGACAACGCGGCATAGGGCACCGGCTGGCCTGCAAACTGCGCCAGCCGCTCCTCGCGGTCGAACACCAGCACAAAGCTGCCTTCCGGCGTTTCGAACAACTCCGGGGAAATCTGCTCGCCCACGGCCTCCTCTGTCAGCATGAGAAACAGCTCCGCATCGGCCAGCCGCTCGTAGAACCGCAGCCGGGCGGCATCCTCCTCAGGTCTGGCCTCCATGGCCGCATGGGCCTGATCCAGCGGTGTCAGCTCCTGCGGGGTTTCGTCAGTCATCTCATCAGCTCCTTCACTCGGGCGCGCAGAACCGGCAGCAGCTCCGCCTCGAACCAGGGGTTCTTCTTCAGCCACCCGGTATTACGCCAGGAGGGATGCGGCAAGGGAAAGACGTGTGGCGCGTGATCGCGCCAGCTGCGCACCACCTCGGTGACCGAGGCCCTGGTGCCCAGATGATAGCGCTGTGCATGCCCGCCGACGAGCACCCGCAAGCGCACCTTCGGCAGCTGCGCCATAACCTGATGGTGCCAGGTCCGGCCACAGATCGCCGGGGGCGGCAAATCGGCCTTGTTGCCGTCGTAGCCCGGAAAGCAGAACGCCATCGGCACCACCGCGACCCGGTCCCTGTCGTAAAATTCGTCCTCCGTCAGCCCCAGCCAGTCGCGCAGGCGATCACCGGAGGCATCGGTGAATGGTCGCCCGCTCTGATGCACCCGCAGCCCCGGCGCCTGCCCCGCCACCAGAATGCGCGCGGGGCCGCGGAACCAGACCACCGGGCGCGGCGCATGGGCGGTGGCTGTTGCGGCAAACCGCGCCGCGCAAATGCGGCAATCGCGGATCTGCGCCTTCAGCGTCTCGGTGTCCTGACTGTTCTCGACCATGCGCTCCCCTGGCGCCCTTCCCATCGCGGCGCGTCCGCGACTGTACGTTTGCAACACCGACGCCTTGCCGTCAGCGCCCCATCCGCGCCATAATGGTTAAGGCCTTATTGATAAATCATGTCACAATTCGACATAATAAAGCCCAAGTCACGACGTAGGCCATTAATACTCTTTTGATAAGAAAGAGCCGTCGGGCGGGTCGAAACGCCTGTCACGCGAGAGGCAAAGAGAGCCCGACAGCGGGCCATACGGGCAACACCGGAAGCAACGATGCTAGAGTTTGAAAACGTCAGCAAGTCCTTCTGGACGGGGACCCAGCGCAAGGTAATCCTTGATCGCGTGTCGTTTCGCGTCGAGCCGGGCAACTCGCTGGGGGTTCTCGCACCGAATGGCACCGGCAAGACCACGCTGATCAACATGATGGCCGGGCTGGAAAAACCCGACGAGGGCGAAATCCGCCGCGGCTGCAAGATCTCCTTTCCGCTGGGGTTCATGGGCGGGGTGATCAGCCGCCTGTCAGCCATGGAAAACAGCCGCTATATCGCCAAGCTTTACGGGCTGGACCCCGATTACGTCGAGGCCTACTGCCGCTGGCTGTGCGGGCTGAAAGAATATTTTGACCAACCGATTGGCACCTATTCCGCGGGCATGCGGGCGCGGTTCAGCTTTTCGCTGATGCTGGCGCTTGATTTCGACATCTACCTCATCGACGAGGGCATGCCGAGCACCACCGACGTCGAGTTCAACCGCAAGGCCGGCGAAATCCTGCAGGAGCGGTTGCAGACCACCACCATCGTCATCGTCTCGCACCAGGCCAAGACGCTGGAGAAATTTGCCCGCTCCGCGGCGGTCCTGTTGCAGGGGCAACTGCATATGTTTGACACTTTGGAAGAAGCGAAGCAGCTCTATGACTACGAAACCCAGAGCTAGAAAATTCCGCATCCGCCGTAGCGGCGCTGGGTCGGACGAGGGCAGTGCCTCCGGTGCCGCGCAGTCTCATGCGGCAAGTCCAGCTCCGGCGACGCCCCAGGAGGCAGCGCAAATGGCAGCCGCCGCGGCGGCGCGACCCGCGGCCGCCCGGTCTTCTGCAGACCACGCCCCCAGCGGCTCGGCGCGCTCGGGGATGGTCAGTTCCGCCCGCGAAACCAGAATGGAAACCGATATCGAGGCAATCCGCAACGAAGGGCTGACCGGCCGTCAGCTGCGACTGGCGCGCCGCATGGCGCAAAAGCACAACCTGTCACCAACCTCGGATTTCGAAGCGGTGCGGATGTTGCGGGAACGCGGCATCGATCCGTTCAAACGCGCCAACATGCTGGAGCTGGTAGTGCCGCAGAACAAGGCGCGGCCCGAAGGCACCCCGGCCGCTCCGGGATCTGTCCAGCTGCCGCAGACGGTTCCGACCGGCAAGAGCACCCTGCCCTCGACCGAGCTGAGCCCGGCGGAACGGCGCAACCGGGAAATCCAGGAGATCCAGCGCGACATCGCCCGCCGCCGCCGCCGCCGCCTGGCGCTGCTGCTGACCCGGCTGGCATTCTTCGTCATGCTGCCGACGCTGATCGCCGGCTATTACTTCTACGCGGTGGCGACACCGATGTATTCTTCCAAGTCGGAGTTCCTGGTGCTCAAGGCCGACAGCGCAGCAGGCGGCATGGGCGGGCTGCTGTCGGGCACCCAGTTTGCCACCAGCCAGGATTCGATCGCGGTGCAGAGCTACCTGATGTCAAAGGAAGCCATGCTGCGGCTGGACCGAGAGGCCGGTTTCAAGGCCCATTTCACCCAGGAGTGGCTGGACCCGATCCAGCGCCTGGAAAGCAACCCCACCAACGAGGAAGCCTATGAAACCTACACCCGCAACGTTCGGATCGGCTACGACCCGACCGAGGGCGTGGTGCGGATGGAAGTCTCGGCGGCGGACCCGGAGGCGGCCGCGGAGTTTTCGCGCAAGCTGATTTCCTATGCCCAGGAGAAGGTGAACAACCTGTCGCAGCAAAAACGCGCCGACCAGATGTCGGAAGCCGAAGCCGCTTTGAAGGATGCCCAGCGGGAACGCCGCGCCGCGCAGGAACGGCTGGTGCGGTTGCAGCAGCAGGGCTCGGTTCTCGACCCCGAAGGCGTGGTCGCCGCCCTGCGCCAGCAGATCAGCACCTTTGAAATCCAGCTTGAGGAAAAGCGGCTGGAACTGGCTGCCCTGCAGGACAACCCCCGACCCAACCGGGCCAAGGTCTCCGGTGCCGAGGCCGACATCAGACGGCTGGAAGCCGTCATCGAAAGCCTGAACAACCGCATGGTCAATGCCTCGGAGGGGGAAGACTCTCTGGCCAACCTGCGCATCCAGATTCAGATGGCACAGGCCGATCTGGCCACTCGCGACCTGATGCTGCAATCGGCCTTGCAGCAGGTCGAGACCACGCGCCTCGAGGCCAACCGTCAGGTTCGCTACCTCACCACCGCTGTGGAGCCGGTTCCCAGTCAGGAACCCGCCTATCCGCGCAAGTTCGAGAATACCGTTTTGGCATTTCTGATCTTTTCCGGTATCTACCTGATGTGTTCGCTGACCGCTTCCATCTTGCGGGAACAGGTCTCCTCCTAACGCCATCGGGCCAATACCATCGGGTACCCATGAAGAAAATTGACATCGCCGGACTCACCATTGGCAATGATTGTCCGCTGACCATCATTGCCGGTCCCTGCCAACTGGAAACCGCCGACCACGCCCGGATGATCGCGGAAAAACTGAAAGAGGCCTGTGACAAGGCCGGCGCGCAGTTCGTCTTCAAGGCCTCCTACGACAAGGCCAACCGCACCTCGCTGTCCGGCGTGCGCGGCCTTGGCATCGACGAAGGGCTGAAGGTTCTGGACGGGCTGCGCCGCGAGTTTGACGTCCCGGTGCTGACCGATGTCCACACCGAGGCGCAATGCGCCGTCGCGGCCGAGGCCGTGGACATCCTGCAGATCCCGGCCTTTCTGTGCCGCCAGACCGACATGCTGCTGGCCGCGGGCCGCACCGGCAAGGCGGTGAACATCAAGAAGGGCCAGTTCCTCGCGCCCTGGGACATGGCCAATGTAGTCGCCAAGGTGGAAAGCACCGGCAACGAAAAGATCCTGCTGACAGAGCGCGGCACCTCGTTTGGCTATAACACCCTTGTCACCGACATGCGCGGCCTGCCGCAGATGGCCCAAGGCGGCTACCCGGTGGTGATGGATGCCACCCATTCCGTGCAGCAACCGGGCGGCCAGGGCGGCTCCTCCGGCGGGCAGCGCGAGTTCGCGCCGCTGATGGCGCGCGCGGCGGTGTCGCTGGGCATTTCGGCTGTCTTCATCGAAACCCACCAGGACCCGGACAACGCCCCCTCCGACGGGCCGAACATGATCTATCTCGACCAGATGCCGCAATTGATTGAAAGCCTGATGCGATTTGACGCGCTGGCCAAGGCCGACCCCATCCGTATTTGAATTTGAGCCTGAAAGAGTATTTTGAGATGAGCAACCCCCTGCCTGAGGTGACCCCGAACACCTGGAGCTTTCTGCGCGACGCGATGATCAAGCCCACCGGCTTTCGCGAATATGACGCGCGCTGGAAGTACCCCGAGGAGATCAACCTGCCCGGCATGACCGCGCTTGGCCTGGGTCTCGGCACCCAGATGCACCGCCGCGGCATCGAGCCGGTGATCGCGGTCGGCAACGACTACCGCGACTATTCCCTGGCCATCAAGAATGCGCTGATCCTCGGCCTGATGCAGGCGGGCATTCAGGTCAAGGACATCGGCCCTGCCCTGTCGCCGATGGCCTATTTCGCCCAGTTCCATCTGGACGTGCCCGCGGTGGCCATGGTCACCGCCAGCCACAACCCGAACGGCTGGACCGGCGTCAAGATGGGCTTTGACCGCCCGCTGACCCACGGCCCGGACGAGATGGCAGAGCTGCGCGACATCGTGCTGAACGGCGAAGGCGAGCCCGCGCCCGGCGGCTCCTATGAATTCGTCGAAGGCGTCAAGGAAGCCTATATCGACGACCTGGTGGGTGACTTCACAATGTCCCGCCCGCTGAAAGTGGTCTGCGCCACCGGCAACGGCACCGCCGCCGCCTTTGCGCCGGAGATCTTCAAGCGCATCGGGGTTGAGGTCGTCGACAGCCACAACCGGCTCGACTACACCTTCCCGAACTACAACCCCAACCCCGAAGCGATGGAAATGCTGCACGACATGTCGGCCAGCGTGAAAGCCTCGGGCGCCGATCTGGCGCTTGGGTTTGACGGCGACGGCGACCGCTGCGGCGTGGTGGACGACGAGGGCGAGGAGATCTTTGCCGACAAGGTGGGCGTCATCATGGCCCGCGATCTGTCCAAGCTGCACCCCAACGCCACCTTTGTGGCGGACGTGAAATCCACCGGGCTGTTTGCCTCGGACCCGGAGTTGCAGAAGAACGGCGTGAAGGCCGACTACTGGAAGACCGGCCACAGCCACATGAAGCGCCGGGTGAAGGAAATCGGCGCGCTGGCAGGGTTCGAGAAATCCGGCCACTATTTCCTGGCCGAGCCGGTGGGCCGCGGTTACGACTGCGGCATGCGCGTCGCGGTCGAGGTCTGCAAGATGCTGGACCGCAACCCCGACAAGTCGATGTCCGACCTGCGCAAGGCACTGCCCAAGACCTGGTCGACCCCGACCATGTCGCCCTATTGCGCCGACACCGAGAAATACGCCGTGCTGGAGCGGCTGGTTCAGAAGCTGGTGGCCAAGCACGAAGCGGGCGGACAGCTGGCCGGCCGCGCCATCAAGGAGGTCGTCACCGTCAACGGTGCACGGGTGATCCTGGACAACGGCTCCTGGGGGCTGGTGCGGGCGTCTTCCAACACGCCGAACCTGGTGGTGGTCTGCGAAAGCTCAGAGAGCGAATCCGAGATGCGGGCGATCTTTGCCGACATCGACGCGGTGATCCGCACCGAACCGCTGGTGGGGGAGTACGACCAGACCATCTGATCTGGTGACAAAGAGTGATTTCGCCTGCTGACGCAGGCGACCCGCGCCCGCCTTCGGCGGGCGCATTCATTTGCTGAGAAGCGATGTAAGGGCAGGTGTGCCCTCACATGCGCCAATTCAAGTGTAAGGCGCCCGCGGCCGCGTCAAGGACACGCCGGGCTGCGCGCGGGGGCCTTTGGCCCTCCTTGACCCGGCCGCCGGCCTGGGGCGTCAGTTGCCGCCAAGCAGTTTCAGCAGCTGGTCACGGGCTTCCTGCTCGATGCGCTGTTTCAGCAGGTCGTTCAAATTCTGCTCGGGGGCGATTTCGGTCTCCAGCTCCTCGCTCAGCTTCTGGCGCACACGATCCTTGGCCTGTTGCTCGATTTCGTCGATCCGGGGCTGCAACGCTTGGTCGAACTCCGGACGGATCGTCGGGTCATCCCAACTGCCGCGGATGCGGACCGGGATGGAGAGGATCTGGTCGCTGCCCGCGCGGGCCAGCTGCGGCGTGAACAGGTAGTCGAGATCCCGTGCCCCCAGTCCGATGCGCCCCTTGCCCTGCGCCCGCAGCCCCTTGAGCAGCAGCAGAAGGTCCTCGTTCTTCAGGCTGCCTTCCTTGATCTCGTAGCTGGCCGAGAGCTGGTCGAACACGGTGCTGCCGCCATTGCCGCCCGAGCGCATCAGTGCCTCCAGGTCGAAGCCGGTGAAGAAGCCCTTGCCAGCCTCCAGCCAGCCCTTGCCGCTGAGCGAGCGCATGATCGCATCGATCGAATTGCCCGAGCCGAGGAATTCCAGCCCGCCCAGCGCCTCGCCGTTCAGTCGGGTGTAATCGGCAGTCTCGCCCAAGGCGCGCTCCAGAAGGATGCCATCAAAGGTCAGGTTGCCGCCCACTGACAGCCCGTTTCGGTTATTCGCCACCAGCTGCCCCTGCACCTGGCCGCCAAACATCGACGCGGGCAGAAATTTCAGCACCACGCGGCTGCGCTCGATGGTCAGGTTCAGCTGGCTTGCGCCCATTCGAATACCGCCAGCCGCGAGGCTGTCGAAGGACATGTCCACATCCGCATCCGCCAAATCCAGTATCGAGGCATTGATATGCTCCGTCGGCCAGCCCGAGGCAGAGGCGGTACTGGCCGCGCCCGCGGCCTGACGCGCGTCAGCCTTACCGGCGGCCAGAAGAGTGGAAAGATCCAGCGCCTGCCCCTTGAGTTGGGCGGTAATCTTCGGACGCTCCCCGATGGCGACATCCGCGGCCCCGGTCAACCGATTGCCACCGGTCTCCACGATCAGGTCACGCAGGGACAGACGCCCGTCCGCCGTATAGGTCGCATCGGCGCCGAACATCGCCTTCTGGGCCAAGCCCAGGGTTGGCGGCAGTGTAGCCCCCAGCGCAGCCGCCATCTGTCTTGCGTTGGTCGCGGCCACCGTCAGCCGACCACTGCCCTCGCCACGCACATCCGCGTGGCCGTCGTAACGTGCCTTGCCGCCCGGCGCCGCGATGGACAGACCGACCGGGGCCACCTTGCCAGAGAGGAAAGCCGCGAAGGTTCCGATCTCCGCCTCGACCTCGACCGGCTCTCCCGCGGGGCGGAGCGTCGCGCGCACCGTGGCGGGCCCGGTCGGATCCGGCCAACGCAGTCCGAAGTCGGCGTTGCTCAACGCCACCGGGTCCTGGCCATGCACGGTGTACCGCAGCGAGGCGCCGGTCAGCTCGACCGCCTCGATCCGCAAGGGCAGAGTGCTGTCACCCCCAGCCGGTGCGTTGCTGACTTCGGCTGGCGGCGGGCCGAATTCCCAGTTGCCGGTGCCATCTTCGCGGGTTGCGAGGTTGAGATGCGGCAGAATGGCCGAGACTTCGGTCACGCGCATGTTGCCCCGCAACAGATCCGCAGCATCGACCCCGATGGTCAGCCGTTCCGCCCGCAACAGCGGCTCGGGCCCGGCCCATGGCGCGTTGGACAGGGTGACGGCATCCGCCTTGACGCCCAGCACCGGCCAGAAGCTGAGCCGAACCGGGCCGCCGAAGGTCAGCTTGCGCCCGGTCTGGCTTTCCAGCTGATCCGCCGCCAGCCGGGCGATTTTCTCTCCCGGCAACAGCACCACCAAGGCCGCCAGCAACGCCACCGTCAGCACCAGCGCCGAAATGACCCGGATTATCAGCTTCATCAGCCCACTCCTCATGCCCTGCCACCCTTGGTCCGGGGGCTTTTCCCCAGATTACCCGGTGCGGGCGGACGCGCAATGGCAGAAGCTGGTGACAGACGTCATCATCCCAGACGCCGCAGGATTTCGGCGCTGGCGCAGAAGTCCGGGATCGCCGCCTGGTCAGCATTCTTCTGCGCGGTCAGCCACAGGGCGCAGGTCTTGCTGCACCCACCGCCGCGGCAGGCCGTGACCATTTGCGAAAACTCCAGTGGCGACAGGCGCCCTTCTGCCAAGGCTGCGTCGAGATCCAGCCCGGCAGCGAACGCCAGCGAGCGCAGCAGCCAGAGATGGCGGTAGATGTTCCCGAGACGCCGGGTCTCGTCACCCAGATCTCTCATAGCTGAAGCCTTCGACCTAAATGGAGGACTTTGCGCGGCATCAGTCTCGCGGCTCCTGCAGATAGGCCAGAAGGTCCCGATTGCGGCAGAAATCCGGTGCCAGTCCCTGCCCAGCCCCCGCATCCGGCGCATCGGTCAGCCACTTTTTACAGGCTTTGACATTGCCGCAGCGCCGACAGCGCAGCACCGCCTCGGCGATTTCATCGAACTGGAAGGCCCCCGAGACCGCCTCCGCCTCGAGGTCGAGGCCAACGGCACAGGCCATCCGGTCAAACAGTTCAGCGTGTTGTTTCAGCGAAAGTTGCGAGGGCATGGCACGGATCCTGCTATCATTCATTTCAGGTGCACCTTAGGGTGCCCGTGCCAGTGCCTCCTTGACCTAGGTCAAGTCAGTCAGCGGACCGACCCGCGCGGTCCGCTGCGATGTTTCAGTGGTGCTGGCCGAGGTATTCGCGGACTGCATCCTGTACGCGGCGAAAGCGGTCGCCGCCCAGCTTCTTGCCACCATACCAGCGCGTCACGATAATCAGATGGTCGGACAGCTGCTCGCGTTCCATCATGCGCAGGATGACCATACCGGCACCGCTTTCGCCGTCATCCGCCTTGAGCGCGCCAGTGGGCAGCACGGCGGCCCAGGTATTGTGGGTCGCCTTGGCGTACGCCCGGTCGGATTTCAGCTCCGCCAGCACCGCGTCGATATCGGCGCGGGTGCGGACACGCGCACCGCTGACCGCATAGCGCGAGCCGCGGTCGCTCAGCACCACGCCGAGCCGGTTGAGCGTCTGCACGGCCGCAGCGCCGTCCCCTGCTGACATGGTCAGTTCAACCCGTGGCGCTGGATCGTTGACTGCACCACCTGCACCCGGTTCGGGTTGGGCGGATGGGTGCCCAGGAACTGGTCGCCCGGATCCGGCAACCGGTTGAAGAACTGCACGCCCACGCTGGGGCGATACCCCGCGGCATGGGTGATGATGGTGCCCAATTCATCCGCCTCCAGCTCATGGCTCTTGGAGTAGGCCCTCGAGCCGACAAAGCCGCCGAGGTCCCGTGCCAGCGACACGGCCGCCTCGCTGCCGCCGAACACGGACGTGATCGCCCCCGCGCCGACGCTCGCCAACACGGTTGTCTGCTCCTGTCGTGCCAAATGGCCCCGGATGTGATGGGCCGCTTCATGGGACATCACGAAGGCGAGTTCATCCTCGTTGGCGATTTCGCGCAGCATGCGCTGGGTAAAGGTGATCAGGGGGCGTCCGTTGCGATCGAGGCTCTGGTAGGCGTTGGGCGCGGCGGAGGGGTTCGGATCTATGCCGATCAGGAAGTCACAGTTCATGCCCTGCGTGCGCTTGCGGCACTCGCGTTCCGCAACCGGCTCCACCCGCCGTGACACGGACGCAAAGGCCGCCTTCGCCTGCGCGGCGGACATGCCCTTCGTCGAGGAAGCCGGGGTCGGCGCATTCGGCACGGGCGCCGGTTGTGACGTCGGCACCGGTGTGGTGGTCAGGGTACAGGCGCTGACGGACAAGGCCAGCAAGCAGGAAAACAGGCGCATGACGGCTCCTTTCACATTTCGCGCACTGTATCGCAGCTCCGCCCCCGTTCGCAATCGCGCGGCGGCGGAACTTTGCCGGAAGGATCATGTGAACGGCAGCGTTTTGAAGGTCTTGCCAGATTGCTGGCGGTCATGCAGGCTGGCAGCATGTTTACAATCGAACATGAGTTTGACTCCACAGTCATCACCCTGGTTGACGAGGACAATGTCCCGCTCGCCGAGGATGTCACCATCAACGCTTTCGCCGAGTGCGTCACCGTGGAACAGTATGATCCACGCACCGACAGCGTGCAGAAGATCACCCTGTCCCATCTTCAGGTGCGGGATCTGGCCGCGGCCCTGGACCTGCCCGAAGGCGTGTACCGCCTGATTGAGGAAAAGGACTAGCCCCGCTGCGAGCCTGAGCCGACGGGACCGGTATAAACGAAGAGCTTGTTGCGTGATGTTGCCCCGCGGCACAACTCCAGTTGACTTCCAGCCACCCCCATGGCGCGGGCCAGCAGGCGGCGGACCGCCTCGGTTGCCTTTCCGCTTTCCGGCGGCTCCTTCACCATGACCCGCAGGGATCCGTCATCGGCCTGCACAACGGCATCGCGCGCCGAGCGCGGCGGCGCGCGCACCGCAATCTGCTGGCCCGGCACGCAAAGATGGCCCAGATCGGGCAGGTCCTTCCTTTTCGGTCTACCCATCGGCCGAGATTTTCCCTTCGAAACCGGGAAAACCATAGACGCCCCCGGGGGTGCCCGTCTATCACTCGCGTGATGCCCCAGCTGCGCCCCTCCCTGCTTGCCTCTGGCAGGCATTCCCGGCACGCAAGGCCTTTGCCCCTTGAAAAATGACCGCAGGTTGCCGAAATAGACGGCAAGCGATGTAAAAAGGATTTACATATGTCCGAAAGTTCCGCTCCCGCCAGCCGCAACGACGCCGCGCTGGAGTTCCTGCTCACCCGCCGTTCGCGCCCGGCAAAGACCCTGACGGCACCTGCCCCCACCCGCGACCAGCTGCTGCCGATCCTGACAGCCGCCGCCCGCACCCCCGACCATGGCAAGCTGGAGCCTTGGCGCTTCATTGTCGTCGAACGTCCGGCCATGGCGCGTCTCGCCACCTTGACCGAGGAAGCCGGAACCCGCCTTGGCAAAAGCGCCGAGGACATCGCCAAGGGGCGCAGCCAGTTTGACCTCGGACAGCTGGCCGTGGTTGTGGTCGAAGTTCAGACCCCCAGCCCCAAGATCCCGGCAATCGAGCAAAGCTATTCTGCCGGCGCCGTCTGCCTGTCGCTGTTGAACGCAGCGCTGGCCTCGGGCTGGGGCGCCAACTGGCTCAGCGGCTGGGCCAGCCATGATCCGCAGTTCTGCAAGGAGGCCTTTGGCCTTGAAGCGCATGAACGGGTGGCGGGCATCATCCATATCGCGACCGAAACCGCACCGCCGCCAGAGCGCCCGCGCCCCGACATCGAAGCCAAGACGACCTGGATCAGCGCATGATTTTTGACGCCTTTTTCAAGACCCTGGGCCAATCCGGGGATCCACGGTTTCGCCGGGTGCTGTTCAAGGGGCTGGGGCTGACCATTGCCTTGCTGGTGGCCGCCTATGCCGGTTTCGTGGTGCTGATCCAGTGGCTTGTCGGTCCCGACGCCACGCTGCCGCTGGTCGGACAGGTGACCTGGCTGGATGACCTGCTGTCAGTCGGCTCCCTGTTCGTGATGCTGCTCTTGTCGGTCTTCCTGATGGTGCCGGTGGCATCGGCCATTACCTCGCTGTTTCTCGAGGACGTGGCGCAGGCGGTCGAGGACAAACATTACCCCGCCCTGCCCCCGGCGGCCAGGGTGCCGTTCTGGGACGGGGTCAAGGATACCGTCAATTTTCTGGGCCTGCTGATCGCCGCCAACCTTCTGGCGATCGTGCTCTATCTTCTGTTTCCGCCCGCGATGCTGTTCATCTTCTGGGGGTTGAATGGCTTCCTCCTGGGGCGCGAATATTTCACCCTTGCGGCCGCGCGGCGCATCGGCACCGCCGAGGCGAAGAAACTGCGGCGCAGGCATGCTGGCACCATCTGGGTGGCCGGTACGTTGATGGCGATGCCGTTGTCGGTGCCGCTGCTGAACCTGATCATCCCGATCCTCGGGGCGGCAACATTCACCCATCTCTACCACGCGCTGTCGCGGCAGTAATGCACTATGCGCGCCGCGCACCAGCGCGGCGCCACACCCAAGCCGGGCTTGGGAACGAATGTTTACTCGAGAGACTTGAAGGCAGAAACGCGGCTGCCACGGGCCGCCGGGCCCTGAAGCCCCGGGCCTGCGCGCTGCTGGTCCTGACGGGTTACTTCGCGTCGCCGGAGACCGGCGGCATCATACCCATCCAGTCAAAGTCACGCACCGAGATCACGCCAGAAATCACGATGGCGCAGGTTACCGCCCAGATCAGAGCGGCAACCCCGGTGGTGATCCAGGCCTTCTGTTTCAGGTAGTGATTTTCAGGTGCGCCTGCATGGGTGCCCGGCACCACCTCGCCCAGGTCGCCCTGTGTCTGCAGGCGAATCGGGATCACCACCAGAAAGGTCATGAACCAGATGACCGCATAAAGCACTATTGCTGAAGTCACACCCATGTCGTCGGCCTCCGGTGAATTTGCCTGCCCCCAAAATGGGGCAGGACGCTCATAACGTCAAACCTGCTCGAGTTCCACCAAGCAGCCGTTGAAATCCTTCGGGTGCAGGAACAGCACCGGCTTGCCATGGGCGCCGATCTTGGGCTCTCCCGTGCCCAGCACCCGGGCGCCTTCGGCCTTCAGGTGATCGCGCGCGGCGAGAATATCCTCGACCTCGTAGCAGATATGGTGAATGCCCCCTGCCGGGTTCTTTTCGAGGAACCCCTTGATCGGAGAGTTCTCGCCCAGCGGATACAGCAGTTCGATCTTCGTGTTGGGCAGTTCGATGAAGACCACCGTCACCCCGTGATCCGGCTCATCCTGGGGCGCGCCCACCTTGGCGCCCAAGGTGTTGCGGTACTGCGCGGATGCCGCCTCAAGGTCGGGGACGGCAATGGCTACGTGGTTCAATCGGCCGATCATCAGGTCTGCGCTCCTCTTCGCATTTTGTTCCCTTGCCTAGGTTATGCGGCCATTGCTGCGCCGCGGCAAGTGCGCCATTGCGCGCGGGGTGGCGGTTGCCCGCAGCGGCGCGCGCCGCGTTAACCCGGTATTAGCCTAGAGTTCCTAGCGTCGTGGCATATCCCGCAAGGAGGATAAGTTATGGACGATTCGGAACTGTTTGCAGCCGCCCAACGCATGCCCACTTCACGCCGCCCTCTCCTGGGCCTGACCATTCTCGTAGTGGAGGACAGCCGCTTTGCCTGCGAAGCCATGCGTCTTCTGTGCCTGCGAAGCGGTGCCCGCATTCGCCGCGCCGATTGCCTGAAATCGGCCCGCCGCCATTTGCAGGTCTATCGTCCCTCGGTGCTGATCGTCGATGTCGGCCTGCCGGATGGGTCCGGTCTGGATCTGATCAGCGAGCTTGCCACGGCCAGCGCGCGCCCGGATGTCATCCTCGCCACGTCCGGCGACCCGGCGCTGCAGCAGCCCGCCATTGAGGCCGGGGCCGCCGATTTCATGGAAAAGCCCATCACCTCGCTTGCGACCTTTCAGCAGAAGATCCTAGCCGCCCTGCCCGCCAGCCAGCAGGCCAGCGGACCGCGCAGCCTGACGGATGAGACCGTAGAACCCGACCAGCTCGCCTTTCGCGACGACATGGCCCATGCCGCGGATGTCCTCAGCATGGGACAGGAAGAGAAGACCATCGCCTATCTCGCGCAATTTCTCGGCGGCGTTGCCCGCAGCGCCGGAGACCGGGCGCTGGCCGACGCAGCCGAGCAGCTGGCGGAATCGCGTCGAAACGGCAAACCGCTGACGCAGGATACGGCAATCGTCGCCGGTCTCGTGCAGGAGCGGCTGGAACGCAAGGCGGCGATCTGACATGGGCGAGATTTTCCTGATCGCCCTGACGACCCTGGTGATCGTGCTTTATGGTCAGACCCGGCTGGAGGCACGCACCATCCGCCGCAACCGCAGCACGGCTGCGGATCAACCGCTGATCCTGCACCCCCCCAAGGGCTGACAAGGGCTGACCGGAGGAGCTGGGCACCGCCCGCGGACGGGCGCGCTTGGCTTGCGGCGCGGACCTGGCTGCCCCCTGCGTGATCGGTCTGCGGCTAAAGCAGCAGCTGCGGATCCGCCCCCATGTCCAACCCGGGAAAGACCACATTTTCAAGGTCGCGCTGCGTCGCACCAGTCGCACCGTGCAAAAGCCAGGCCAAGTGGCTGCGCACGTCCCCTGTGGGCATCAGGTCGCGCCGGTCGTAAAGATCCGCCTCCGCAAGGCCCGGCCACTGCCCCAGCACCCGACCGCCCCGCAGCGCGCCCCCCGCCAACAGCATCGCCCCGCCCGTGCCGTGGTCCGTGCCGCCAGTGCCATTCTCGCGGGCGGTCCGTCCGAACTCGGTCACGGCGACAACAACCGTTTTCTGCCAGACCGGAGCCCCGACACTGTCGCGCAAGGTCAGGATCGTGTCCGACAACCGCCCCAGCGCCGAGGTCAGTCCGGCAGCCTGGCGAAAATGCGTATCCCATCCGTTGATCGAGAAAGCCGCAATCCGGGCGTCGCCGCTGAGCTGCTGCGCCGCGTAGTCCGCGACCTGCGTATGAGCCTTGCCAGACGGTGGCTGCATCATCGTCTGCATCGACCCGTCTTCCTCGCTGTCCTCGGAACCGCCATCGCCAAGCGACAGATCCCCGCGGGTCAGTTCCAGCGCCTCGTTCAGGGCGCGGTGAAACAGCGGGTCATCCTCCATCAGCAGCCCCGCCAGACGCTCGGCCTGCGGCGACATTGCCAAGCCGGCACCTGGCGCCCATTGCGAGACCGGAGCCGCCCCTTCCAGCATCAGCAGTCTTTCGTGGCCGATGGCGAAAGCGGTGCGCGCTTCGACCTCCGGCATCTGCTGCAACATGCGGTTCAACCAGCCACCATCAGCGGTGCCGAGCGCCATCGTGCCGGCCTCCAGCAGGTCCTGACCATCAAAGTGGCTGCGCCGGTCGCGATAGGGCGTGGAAACCGCCTGCACGAACCCAAGCTCACCGCGCTGCCACAGCGGCATCAGGTTGGCGAGGCCCGGATGCAGCGCATAAAACCCGTCCAGATCCGTCGCCCCGGCCTGTGGCCCGGCTGACAAGGACTTGCGCAATTTGGCGAGATCGGGGTCGCCATAGGGCTGCACCACGTCAAGCGCATCCATCCCGCCGCGCAGGATAATGACCACCAGCCGGGTCTCCCAAGGCGCGGCGGCAAAGCTGACAGGCGTCAGCAGCGGGCTGGCCGCCAGTGAACAGCCCATGGCGGCTGTGCGGGTCAGAAAGGAACGGCGGGACAACGTCATGGCGATCTCCTGGTCTCAGCGGCGCTGGAAGGCCGGGGCGGACAGCACCAGCCCGATAGCCTCCGCCCGTGTTTCGGCCGCCCCGGCCGCGAATTGCACCCGTGCATCCGCGAAGTGACCCAAGGCAGTGGCTGCAAACTGTCGCGGATCCGGCAAAGGCTCGGTCAGTTGCCGCGGCGCGGCCAGCGCCCAGCGCAACCGCGCCGCCAGTGCGGCGGGCGTGATCCAGGCGCTGTCTTCCTCGGGCCAACCATCCGGCCCGTTGGAAAAGCCCCAACGCTGCCCCATCGGCGTCAACGGTGTGAGGAACAAGCGGCGCTGCTGGCCCGGGCGCAGACCAGCGATCTGGTCGTCATTCAGCCCCAGCGCCCGGCAGGCAGAGGCCACGTAGTCGAACGGCGGCTTAACGTTGGCCAATTTCGGCGCCCAGGCGGCAGGATGCTCCAACAAAGCCTGATAGACCGCCAAAAGATCTCCGTCAGTCGACTGATAGCGGGCGGCGAGCTGCTCAACCAGGTCCGGGTCCGGCTCATCCGCGGTGAAATGCACGGCCAGTTTCCAACCTATATGCCGCGCCGTGACCGGGTGGCGCGCGAGATCACGCAGCGCGTCCAATACCTGCTCCAGCCGGGCACGCCCCCCGCCATAGCTTTGCCCCAGCACCGTTTCAGCCCCCGGTTCGGCCATGCGCGGTCGAAAGACAAACTGGTTGTCGCGGGTAAGCCCCAGCCCGGTGAACAGCTCCGCCAACTGGCGCACATCCGTCTGGCTGTAGGGGCCACCAACGCCGAGCGTGTGCAGCTCGAGAACTTCGCGGGCGAGATTCTCATTCAGCCCGTCGCGCCCCTTGCGCTGTTTCGCGGCCGGGCTGCCGGGCCCGGTTGACCGGTTCTGATCCAGATAGTGCAGCATCAGGGGGCTGGTGACGGCGGCAATCAACATCTCCTCGAACCGGCCTGTCAGATGCGGTCGAATCACGCTCTCGGCATAGGGCGCTGCCAGCATCCGGGTGGCCGGAGATTTGCCCTGGGCCGTGAAATGATCCGCCCAGAACAACGTCAGCCGCTCGCGCAGCCCGTCGCGTGTATTCACCTGCCGCAACAGGCGCTGCCCATGCCAGCGCAAGCGGTCCTGCACATTCTTTCGCCGCAGCGCCTTGAACGCCTGCTCCGCCTCAGATTGCGCCGCCGCGTCCTCGGCCTGCCGCCGCTGCCGGTTCAACCGCCGGTACTCCGGCACAGTTGCAGAGGCTTCCTCAAGGCTGGCGATCGGAAAGCGCCTGGCCATTTCGTCCGGCCCTTGCAGCCGCGTCAGCATCTCGGTTACCGAGGTCGGCGCCGCGACCCTTGGTGACAAGCCGCAGCCAAAGCGGATCGCTGCCAGATCACTGTCAAACTGCATCGCACCGAAACTCCCAGTGGTCCGTCACCTGCGGCAAGAATACCCGATCACGGCCCGCCTGCCACAGTTCAGTTGATCTTACACGGCGGAGCTCCGCCGGTTCCGTCGCCCGCCGTGCAAAACCCCGCCTGTCGCAGCCCGGACGACCCCAAGGACGCCAAGACGAAAAAGGCCCGGGGAACGAACCCCGAGCCTTTCCAATGCAATCCTACTGCAGCAGTCCGTTGCCGTTACTGATCCTGCGGGATCACCCGCAGCCCCAGTTCCATCAGCTGCTCCGCCATCGGCTCGGAGGGGGCCGACATCATCAGGTCTTCGGCGCGCTGGTTCATCGGGAACATGATGACTTCGCGGATGTTGGCCTCGTCTGCCAGCAGCATGACCATGCGGTCGATGCCGGCCGCGCAACCACCGTGCGGCGGGGCGCCGTACTGGAACGCGTTGACCATGCCACCGAAGCGCTTGCGCACCTCTTCCTCGCCATAGCCAGCGATTTCAAACGCCTTGAACATGATTTCCGGCTTGTGGTTCCGGATTGCGCCGGAGACCAGCTCGTAACCGTTGCAGGCGAGGTCATACTGGTAGCCCTTGACCGACAGCGGATCGGACAGTAGCGCGTCCATACCGCCCTGCGGCATCGAGAACGGGTTGTGCTCGAAATCGATCTTGCCGGTTTCCTCGTCCTGCTCGTAGATCGGGAAATCGACGATCCAGGCAAAGGCAAAGCGATCCTTGTCAATCAGGCCCAACTCTTCGCCGATCACGGTGCGGGCCTTGCCAGCCACCGCTTCAAAGGACTTCGGCTTGCCGCCCAGGAAGAAGGCCGCATCGCCAACGCCCAGTCCCAGCTGCTGGCGGATCGCCTCGGTACGCTCGGGGCCGATGTTCTTGGCCAGCGGACCGGCCGCCTCCATGCCGTCGGCGCCCTCGCGCCAGAAGATGTAGCCCATGCCCGGCAGGCCTTCGCCTTGCGCGAACTTGTTCATGCGGTCGCAGAACTTGCGGGAGCCGCCGGTGGGGGCCGGGATGGCCCGGATTTCGGTGCCCTCCTGCTCGAGAAGCTTGGCGAAGATGGCAAAGCCCGAGCCGCGGAAATGCTCGGAGCAATCCTGCATCTTGATCGGGTTGCGCAGGTCCGGCTTGTCGGTGCCGTACCACTTGGCCGCATCCTTGTAGGAAATCTGCGGCCACTCGTGCGGCGCATCCACCTTGCGGCCACCGCCGAACTCCTCGAACACGCCTGCCATCACCGGCGCGATGGTATCGAAGACATCCTGCTGGGTGACAAAGGACATTTCCATGTCGAGCTGGTAGAAATCGGCGGGCGACCGGTCGGCGCGCGGGTCCTCGTCGCGGAAGCAGGGCGCGATCTGGAAATACTTGTCGAAGCCGGAGACCATCATCAGCTGCTTGAACTGCTGCGGTGCCTGCGGCAGCGCGTAGAACTTGCCCGGATGCAGACGCGAGGGCACCAGGAAGTCGCGCGCGCCCTCGGGGCTGGAGGCGGTGATGATCGGAGTCTGGTACTCGTTGAAGCCAAGATCCCACATCCGCTTGCGGATCGATTGGATCATGTTGGCGCGCAGCACCATGTTCTTCTGCATCTTCTCGCGGCGCAGGTCGAGGTAGCGATAGCGCAGGCGGGTTTCCTCGGGGTATTCCTGCTCGCCGAAGACCATCAGCGGCAGCTCTTCGGATTTGCCGAGAACCTCGATGTCGCGGATGAAGACTTCGATTTCGCCGGTCGAGATCTTGGGGTTCACGAGGCTTTCGTCACGGGCCTTTACTTCGCCGTCGATGCGGATGCACCATTCGGAGCGGACCTTCTCGATCTCGGCAAACACCGGGCTGTCCGGGTCCGCCATCACCTGGGTCACGCCATAATGGTCCCGCAGGTCAATGAACAACAGACCACCGTGGTCCCGGACCCGGTGAACCCAGCCCGAGAGGCGGACGGTTTCACCGACGTTGGATTTGTTCAGTTCGGCGCAGGTATGGCTGCGGTAAGCGTGCATGGGTTGACCTTTCGTGTCTCGGGCCGTCTTGAGGGCCGCCTGACCGGGGGCGGACCGTCCGTAGGGATGCGCCAAGGCGGCGCTGGAATTCGTCCGGGCTGGTACACTAGGTTGCGGCTCGCTTGTCAAGCAAACTGGGCGCTTTCGGAGCGGTTACCCGAGCGTTTTTGCCCCCGGCAGCGCTCCCCGGACCACCTCTCACCCCCTGCCCGCCATGTCGGCGTGATGCCGCCATCTGGGCCGGCTGGCCAACTTCAGGCTTGGCCCCTGCCCGTTTCCTGGCCCGGGTGAGGCAACCGCGCAGCTGATCCGGATGACCGGGCTCAGCCTTCGACCAGCCGTGCCGGTATCAGCCCGCGCAGGGAATTGCCCATATAGATGGCCTGCGCATTCCGTAGATCCGCCAGCGTCAGCACCGCCTCGCGGCATTCCGCGCGTTCCAGCAGATGCTGGCGCAACACCCCGGGCAGCAAGCCGCACGCCAGCGGTGGCGTTTTCATCTGCCCGTCCGGGCCTATGACGAAGATGTTGGTGATCGTCCCCTCGCAGACTTCGCCCCGCTGGTTGACGAACAACAGCTCGTCCACGCCCTCCGGCAGCGCGGCCCGGGCAGCATCGTAAAGCGCGCGACGGGTTGTCTTGTGCCGCAGCCAGACATCGCCGCTGTCGAGACGCGCTTGCGAGATCCCCAGCCGCCACATCGCGGGCGTTGTCCCCAGCGGTGTCGTGCCCAGCGCGAACTGTCCGGCCGCGTCCAGCGTCAACCGGCAGCGCTGCGGCGCGTCACCGCCTGCTTCAGTCACGGCTGCCTGCGCCTTTTCGCGATCGAAAGGAACGCCAAGCGCCTGAGCGCTTCGCTCCATCCGGGCCAGGTGCAATGCCAGATGACGCGCGCCCTCGCCCGGGTGCCAGCCAAAAGTCTCGATCAGGCGGAAAGCGGGATCGTTCTGGACGGCGGTACCTGGGCGAACCGGGCTTTCCATAGCGCTTCCTCATATTCGGCTTGAGCGGTGCTGTCCCAGACCACGCCGCCGCCCACGTTCAGGGTGGCGCGCCCGTCCTCCAGCATCACCGTGCGGATCGCCACGTTGAACTCGGACGATCCATCCGGTGCGGCCCAGCCGATGGTCCCACAATAGATGTCACGCGCCCAGGGCTCCAGCTCGGCCAGGATTTCCATCGCGCGGATCTTGGGGGCACCGGTGATCGAGCCGCAGGGAAACAACGCGGCCAAGATATCCGCCAGCCCCGCATCGGGCCGCAGTTTCGCCCGCACCAGCGACACCATCTGGTGCACGGTGGCGTAGCTCTCCACCGCGAACAGCTCCGGCACATGCACCGAACCGGTCTGCGCGACGCGGCTGATGTCGTTGCGCAGAAGATCAACGATCATCAGGTTCTCGGCGCGGTTTTTCTCGTCCTGGCGCAAAAAGTCGCGGCGGCGCGCATCCTCGAGCGGATCGTCGCTGCGCGGCTGGGTGCCCTTCATCGGGCGGGTCTCGATCATGCCTTCGGCATCAGTGCGGAAGAACAGCTCCGGCGAGCGCGACAGAAGGTCCGGCAAACCGTCCTGTTCGACCAGCACGCCGTGGCCGACCGCCTGCTTGGCCTGCAGCGCGGCATAGAGCTCCCCAGCGGTCCCATAGGCATCCGCATCAATCGGGAAGGTCAGATTGGCCTGATAGATGTCGCCCTTGCCGATGTTGCGGTTCACCTCGGCGAAGGCCTCGGCGTAGCGTTCATAGGTCCAACGGGGGGTAACTGCTTCCAAACCAGCACAGCCCGGCTGCAGACCGGGCCGCGCGTGGCCCTCAGCGTTCTGCGGCAGCGGTGCCTCGTAGACCCCGAAACACAACAGCGGCAGCCGCCGCCCTTCAGGCATCCGGCCCGCCAGCTTCGGCTCCAGCGCGTAGCCCAGCTCATAGGTGGCATAGCCTGCGAGCCAGTTCCCCTCAGCCCGCGCCCTATCCAGTGCAGCCAGCGCCGCGGACACCTGTTCCGGCCGATCGGCACGGATCACGCGCTGCGGCCGGTCAAAATATGTGCCACCCTGCAAGGGTCCGCGATCAAAACGAATCCGCACCAGAATTGACTCCATCAGTTTCTGGCCCCCACATATAGACGTTCGCAATGCGAACAAAGGGGGTGGATGCGGCATTTTCCAATCCTTTTCCGATCCCCCTTGAACCTTTCGGCGCGGTGCCTATAACGCAGGACAATTTGGGCGCACCTCGGCGCCCGTGATTCAAAGCCTGCTCGCGCGAAAAAACCAAAGGAAGCCTGCCATGCCCAAAAGAACGGACATCCAGTCGATCATGATCATCGGAGCCGGTCCGATTGTCATTGGGCAAGCCTGCGAGTTTGACTACTCCGGCGCCCAGGCCTGTAAGGCACTGCGCGAAGAGGGCTACCGGGTCATCCTAGTGAACTCCAACCCGGCCACCATCATGACCGATCCGGGCCTGGCCGATGCCACCTATATCGAGCCGATCACCCCCGAAGTGGTCGCCAAGATCATCGAGAAAGAGCGCCCTGACGCGCTGCTGCCCACCATGGGCGGTCAGACCGGCCTCAACACCTCGCTGGCGCTGGAAGAGATGGGCGTGCTTGAGAAATACGGCGTCGAGATGATTGGCGCCAAGCGCGAGGCCATCGAGATGGCCGAAGACCGCAAGCTGTTCCGTGAAGCGATGGATCGCCTCGGCATCGAAAACCCCAAGGCCACCATCGTCACCGCGCCCAAGAAGGCGGACGGTTCTGCCGATCTGGACGAAGGCGTGCGCATCGCGCTGGAAGCGCTGGATGAGATCGGCCTGCCCGCGATCATTCGCCCGGCCTTCACCCTCGGCGGCACCGGTGGTGGTGTGGCCTACAACCGTGACGACTACATCCACTTCTGCCGCTCCGGCATGGACGCCTCGCCGGTGAACCAGATCCTGGTCGACGAGAGCCTGCTGGGCTGGAAGGAATACGAAATGGAGGTGGTCCGCGACAAGGCGGACAACGCGATCATCGTCTGCTCCATCGAAAACGTCGACCCGATGGGCGTGCACACCGGCGACTCGATCACCGTCGCCCCGGCGCTGACGCTGACCGACAAAGAATACCAGATCATGCGCACCCACTCGATCAACGTGCTGCGCGAGATCGGCGTCGAGACCGGCGGCTCCAACGTGCAGTGGGCGGTGAACCCCGCTGACGGCCGCATGGTGGTGATCGAGATGAACCCGCGGGTGTCGCGCTCCTCGGCGCTGGCCTCCAAGGCGACCGGCTTCCCGATCGCCAAGATCGCGGCAAAACTGGCGGTCGGCTACACCCTGGACGAGCTGGACAACGACATCACCAAGGTGACCCCGGCGTCGTTCGAGCCGACCATCGACTATGTCGTCACCAAGATTCCGAAATTCGCCTTTGAGAAATTCCCGGGCTCCGAGCCGTACCTCACCACCGCAATGAAATCCGTGGGCGAGGCGATGGCCATTGGCCGCACCATCCATGAATCGCTGCAAAAGGCACTGGCCTCGATGGAATCCGGCCTCACCGGCTTTGACGAGGTTATGATCGACGGCGTCGGCGCCGGTGCGTGGGAGCCTGCGGGCGACAAGGCCGCCGTGATCAAGGCGATCGGCAAGCAGACGCCCGACCGGATGCGCACCATCGCCCAGGCGATGCGCCACGGCCTGTCGGATGATGAAATCCACGCCGTCACCAAGTTCGACCCCTGGTTCCTGGCCCGCATCCGCGAGATCGTCGAAGCCGAAGCCAAGATCCGTGAGGACGGCCTGCCCAAGGACGAAGCGGGCCTGCGCGCGCTCAAGATGCTGGGCTTCACCGACGCCCGCCTGGCCAAGCTGACCGGCCAGAAGGAAGCCGACGTCCGCGCCGCCCGCCGCGCCCTGGGCGTCAACGCCGTGTTCAAACGGATCGACACCTGCGCTGCCGAGTTCGAGGCGCAGACCCCCTACATGTACTCCACCTACGAGACCCCCGCATTCGGCGATGTCGAATGCGAGGCGCGCCCGTCGGACAAGAAGAAGGTCGTCATCCTCGGCGGTGGCCCCAACCGGATCGGTCAGGGCATCGAATTCGACTACTGCTGCTGCCACGCCTGCTTTGCGCTGACCGATGCGGGCTATGAAACCATCATGATCAACTGCAACCCGGAAACGGTGTCGACCGACTATGACACTTCGGACCGGCTGTATTTCGAGCCGCTGACGTTCGAACACGTGATGGAGATCCTGCGGGTCGAGCAGGACAACGGCACCCTGCACGGCGTCATCGTGCAGTTCGGCGGCCAGACCCCGCTGAAACTGGCCAACGCGCTGGAGGCCGAGGGCATCCCGATCCTGGGCACCTCGCCCGATGCCATCGACCTGGCCGAAGACCGCGAGCGCTTCCAGGCGCTGGTCAACAAGCTGGGCCTCAAGCAGCCGAAGAACGGCATCGCGTCCACCGACGAACAGGCGCTGGCGATTGCCGAGGACATCGGCTTCCCGCTGGTGATCCGCCCCTCCTACGTGCTGGGTGGCCGGGCGATGGAAATCGTCCGCGACATGGACCACCTCAAACGGTACATCAACGAGGCGGTCGTGGTGTCCGGCGACAGCCCGGTGCTGCTCGACAGCTACTTGGCCGGCGCGGTGGAACTGGACGTGGACGCGCTGTGCGATGGCAAGAACGTGCATGTGACCGGCATCATGCAGCACATCGAAGAAGCCGGCGTGCACTCCGGCGACTCTGCCTGCAGCCTGCCGCCCTACTCGCTCGACAAGGACGTCATCGAGCAGATCAAGGAACAGACCAACGCCCTCGCGCTGGCGCTGAACGTGGTCGGCCTGATGAACGTGCAGTTCGCGATCAAGGACGGCGAGATCTACCTGATCGAGGTGAACCCGCGCGCCTCGCGCACCGTGCCGTTTGTTGCCAAGGCAACCGACAGCGCCATCGCCTCTATCGCCGCCCGCGTGATGGCCGGCGAGCCGCTGACCAACTTCCCGATGCGGCCGCCCTACGGGCCGGATGCGGGCTATGACGTCAACACCCCGATTGCCGACCCGATGACCCTGGCCGACCCGGACATGCCCTGGTTCTCGGTCAAGGAAGCGGTGCTGCCGTTTGCCCGCTTCCCGGGCGTCGACACCATCCTCGGCCCGGAAATGCGCTCCACCGGCGAAGTCATGGGCTGGGACCGCTCCTTTGCCCGCGCCTTCCTGAAGGCGCAGATGGGCGCTGGCATGAAGCTGCCGTCCAAGGGCCGCGCCTTCATATCGATCAAGGATGCCGACAAGGGCCAGCTGATGCTGGAAGCGGCGCAGATCCTTGTGGAGCAAGGCTTTACCCTTGTCGCCACCCGCGGCACCCAAAGCTGGCTGGAAGCCCAGGGCGTGCCTTGCGAGCTGGTCAACAAGGTCTATGAGGGCCGCCCGCACGTGGTCGACATGCTGAAGGATGGCGCGGTGCAGCTGTTGATGAACACCACCGAGGGCGCACAGGCGGTCGAGGACAGCAAGGAAATGCGGTCCGTCGCGCTCTACGACAAGATCCCCTACTTCACCACTGCAGCTGGCGCCAACGCCGCGGCACGTGCGATCAAGGCGCAGGCCGAAGGGGATGTCGAGGTGAAGTCGCTTCAGGGCTGACGCCCTTCGCTCAAGTCGCTCCGAGCGCTTTTTGCGCTCGGACCAGACACGCAAACACCCCGTCGCGCGAACCCGCGGCGGGGTGTTTCTTTTGGCCGAATCGCGGGCGCGGGCACAAGGATGGAGACGAGTAAAATCTGAGCAGAACAGCGCGCCAAAACCGGCAGACGACGGCAGCTCGCGCGGTTGCCGAAACAGTCTTGGTCCCGCCGATGACGCGCTCCAGAAAGCTGTAGCTTCGATGGTCTAAGGGGGAGATTTGATCAACCTGGCGCACATCGTGCCATGTCAGGGATCCCAGATGGTGCGGTCGAGAAGACTCGAACTTCCACTCCGGTTAAGGAACAGCGACCTCAACGCTGCGCGTCTACCAATTCCGCCACGACCGCACTGTCTTAGGCTTGGTGTAGCGGCGTATAGACCAGCGTGACGGGGATGTGAAGTCGAAAATCATCATTTATGCCAGAATGTTCACGACCGCGAACACCCGACCTCCGAAGACGGAAATCAAGCGCGAGCGCAGCCTATGGATACTTGCCCCGGAATCGGGATATTGACCGCTGCATCCCCATGCGCCGGGAGCGCGCATCCACATCACGGAGGGCAACAGCCATGGTTGAATGGATCACCACAGACGGTCTGGTTGACTATGATCAGGCGGTGGCCTTCATGGAATCACGCGCGGCGGCCATTGCGGCGGGCGAAGCCGATGAATGTATCTGGTTGGTGGAACACCCTCCCCTCTACACGGCCGGCACCTCGGCCAAGCCCGAAGACCTGACCGACCCCGACCGGTTCCCGGTTTTCGACAGCAAGCGCGGTGGACAGTACACCTATCACGGCCCCGGCCAGCGGGTGGTTTACGTGATGCTGAACGTCGGCAAGCGAGGCCATGACGTTCGCCGCTTCGTGCAACAGCTCGAGTCCTGGGTAATCGCAGCGCTGGAGGAGTTCAACGTTCAGGGCCACATCCGGGAGGGGCGTGTCGGTGTCTGGGTCGAACGGCCCGACAAACCGCGGACACTCAGCGGCGGCCTGGCTGAAGACAAGATCGCCGCCATCGGCATCCGGCTGCGCAAGTGGGTCAGCTTCCACGGGATCTCCATCAACGTCGAACCCGATCTGGAGCATTTCACCGGAATCGTTCCCTGCGGCATCTCCGAGCATGGTGTCACCAGCCTGGTCGATCTCGGCCTGCCGGTGACGATGGCCGATGTCGATGTCGCCCTGAAACGCAGCTTCACGCAGGTCTTCGGCGACAGCTAACTCGCGGAACTGGCGGCCCAAAACACACAGGCGTCACTCGGATGCGGCGACCGCACAATCCTGCAGCGCGGTCAGGACCAGCTCCGGGAAGGTATAGAACAGCGATGCCCCTGCCTCCTGGCTGACGCACAGCTGCGCGTTGCCCATGCCGCGAAGCGCTTCCCTTATCTGCGGCAGGGGGGCCACCTGGTCTTCACCGCCATGCACGAAGACCGCCCGTGTCTTTTGCCCCAGCCCCATGTGCGCGAAGCCTCTGCGCATCACCCGCACGTCGGCCAGACACCCGGCGCCGCCCTTGTTCAGGAACAAATCCTGACTTTGCTTCAGGAGCGGCAACAGGTGCAACGCATCCAGCCGGGCCCGCTCGCGGCTGCCGGGCGCTGTTTGGGCGCGCAGCAATATCTCGTGGCCGTACCAGCGAATTGCGGTGGCCCAGCCCTTCAAAAGGACAGGCAGCAACCACGGCGCGCGCCCGGCGCAAAACGCCACCAGCCACGCATAGCCGCGGATGCCGCTGAACTGGCGCGGTGAACTGGCGTTGCAATTGGCCGCGACCGCCAGCAAGGCCGGAATTTTGCGGTGCAGGCGGTTGGCTGCGGTGCAGGCGAACAAGGCCCCCGCCCGGTGGCTCAGCAGAATCGGTTTTTGCAGACCTTCCGTGGCGATCAGCGCATCCAGCTGCCGCACGCAGGCTTCAACCGGATCCTCCCCCGGCGCCAGCGGGTCCGAACTGCCGTAGCCGCCCCGCATCGGGGCGAACACCCTGAACCCAAGTTGCCGGAGCTGCGGCTGCAAGCGCTGCAGCGGCGCGATCCCATCCAGGATTCCATGCACGAAGATGACCGGCTGGCCGGTCTCAGCCCCGAGACGAAAGTATTGGCTGCGGCGCCCATTGCGCTCGACCAGCGTGGAGGCTGGTGGCAGCACTTCCCCCCTGGCGACTTTCAGGTCGCGGACATGTTCGGTCATCAGAAAGGCCGCGAGGCGAACCACCGCAGCAATGTCGGGGGCCCCAAGCCGGGACGCAAGGTCGATCACGGACCCCGCCACCAAAGCGCCCTCAGCCGAAGCCCGCTCCAGAGGTGCCAGCTCATCCGCAGTCGCCCCGATTACCGAGGCGACCTGCACCGCCGCCGCACTGTCCCACTCCAGTTCGAGCCGTTCAGCCATGACAGATCGTGCTGCGCCGCCTGAACGGGATGTCAGGACGGGGCGGCACAGGATGTACTCAGCGGCAGTGCCCGTCTCGAGAAGCAGCACTTCCTGACCGGATACCGCCCCCTGATGAACCTGTCGAAGAAAGTCGCGCCAGCGATTGCTGGAGGCCGCAGTCAGCCCCATCGCGTCGATCAGTTCGGCACCGCCGCTCAATTGCCGCGCCGCGCCTTGCGATGCGTTGATCAGTCGCCCCCCCGACCCGGCATCCACCAATAGCCAGAACCGACTGCAAACGCCTTTGTAACTGCCGGGGTGCTGGCGGTTGGCTTGCTGCCATTGGCCCTCGTGGATTTCCGCAGCTCGCGCGAAATGGGACTGCAAGAGCTGCGTTCCTCGGTCCCGTGCGCCGGTCGCAGTCCCGCCACGCCGCAGCGTCACCGCCCGCTCACTCGGCGGGGGCTGAAAGAAACGATCGAACTGTTCGGGCCGGATCACCGTTTCGTAAATAGCTGCAACAACCTGATCCAGCGACAAGGCCTGCGCATGACACAAGAGCGTCACTCCCGCCCCTCCGAATGCAACATTAAATACCCAAAAAGCAGCGCGCAAAGCGCCTCTGCTGACTAAAACCTTCTGGCTGATGTATCAGGCTTTCAGCCCGGTGATTGTAATCCTGCCGGTTTGCCTCAGCGCCTGGGGGCGACGGCAATACCGAACCCAACATGCGGCCCCTCGTACCGTTGAGCGCGTGCGCCACTTTCAAATCACAACCATTTTGCGAACCAGCTACGCCAAAACACGTCGCCAGTTCAACATTTATTTAAATTGGTAGCATCGAAATTACCTGTTCCCCTGCGCCGCGACAGTCAGGACCGCGGCGCAGGGGCTGGACAATCGGACCGGTCTTCAGGCCTCACACGGCCTCCAGAGCGGCCCGGATCTTCTCGGCCTGGGCGCCGATTGCGTCCTGATCGCCCATCTGGCCGGGTGCACGCAGGGCGACTCCCTCATGCCGGGGGAGAACGTGAAAATGGAGATGGAAAACCTCCTGGCCGCCAGCAGCTTCGTTGAACTGCTGCACCGTCACCCCATCCGCATCGAACGCCTTCATGACCGCTTGCGCCAATTTCTGAACCGTGCGCATGACAGCCGCCAACTGCTCCGGGGAGGCATCCAGCAAGTTCCGGCACGGGGTTTTCGGAATCACCAGCAAGTGACCGTCAGCGCGCGGCATGATGTCCATGAAGGCCAGCGTCTCTGCGTCCTCGTACACACGTGTCGAGGGGATCTCGCCGCGCAGAAGCTTGGCAAAAATATTGTCGAAATCATAGGTGGCCATCGGAGTCTCCTGTCTATCGCAGCCTTTGCTCCCCGGTTTTGGGCAGGACGCCCACGCAGGTCAAGCTCCGCACTGCGCGGCTGACCGGCCAGCAGATGCCGCCCCCTGCGGCAATAAATCTTGATCCATATCAAACTCCACCATTGAAGGCGCCGGCACGCCACACTAAAACGCCAAGGAATCCAGACCGCCCGGAGTCCGTCTCCTGGGGTCTTTCGTATTGCAGCAGGAGGCACCTAAATGGCAGACGCAGCCATTCATGGTCACGGCCACGAGGACGAGCGGAGCTTTTTCACCCGCTGGTTCATGAGCACGAACCACAAGGATATCGGCATTCTTTACCTGATCGTCTCGGCGATTGCAGGTCTCATCTCCGTCATCTTCACCGTCTACATGCGGCTGGAGCTGATGGATCCGGGCGTTCAGTACATGTGCCTGGAGGGCGCACGGCTGATCGCGGACGCCTCTGCCGAATGTACCCCCAACGGCCACCTCTGGAACGTGATGATCACCGCCCACGGCATCCTGATGATGTTCTTCGTGGTGATTCCGGCGCTGTTCGGCGGTTTCGGCAACTACTTCATGCCGCTGCAGATCGGTGCACCGGACATGGCCTTCCCGCGGATGAACAACCTGTCGTTCTGGATGTATGTCGCGGGTACCTCGCTGGCGGTTCTGTCGGTTGTGTCGCCGGGCGGTAACGACCAGCTGGGCTCCGGCGTCGGCTGGGTTCTGTATCCGCCGCTGTCGGTGAACGAAGGCGGCTACTCGATGGATCTGGCGATCTTTGCCGTCCACGTCTCTGGTGCGTCCTCGATCCTGGGTGCAATCAACATGATCACCACCTTCCTGAACATGCGTGCCCCGGGTATGACCCTGTTCAAGGTGCCGCTGTTCTCCTGGTCGATCTTCGTCACCTCCTGGCTGATCCTGCTGAGCTTGCCGGTTCTGGCCGGTGCCATCACCATGCTGCTGATGGACCGCAACTTCGGTTTCACCTTCTTTGACGCGGCAGGCGGCGGCGACCCGATCCTGTACCAGCACATCCTGTGGTTCTTCGGCCACCCGGAAGTGTACATCGTGATCCTGCCCGGCTTCGGCATCATCTCCCACGTGATCGCCACCTTCTCGCGCAAGCCCGTCTTCGGCTACCTGCCGATGGTCTGGGCGATCATCGCGATCGGCGTTCTGGGCTTCGTCGTGTGGGCGCACCACATGTACACCGTCGGCATGTCGCTGAACCAGCAGGCCTACTTCATGCTCGCCACCATGGTGATCGCGGTTCCGACCGGCGTGAAGGTGTTCTCCTGGATCGCCACCATGTGGGGCGGCTCGATCGAGTTCAAGGCGCCGATGATGTTCGCCTTCGGCTTCCTGTTCCTGTTCACCGTCGGCGGCGTGACCGGTGTGGTTCTGTCGCAGGCCGCGGTCGACCGCGCCTATCACGACACCTACTACGTGGTTGCACACTTCCACTACGTGATGTCGCTGGGTGCCGTCTTCGCGATCTTCTCGGGCATCTACTTCTACTTCGGCAAGATGACCGGCCGTCAGTACAACGAGCTGGGCGCCCAGATCCACTTCTGGCTGTTCTTCATCGGTGCAAACCTGACGTTCTTCCCGCAGCACTTCCTGGGCCGCCAGGGCATGCCGCGCCGTTACATCGACTATCCGGAAGGCTTTGCCTACTGGAACAAGATCTCGTCCTACGGTGCGTTCATCTCCTTTGCGTCCTTCCTGCTGTTCTTCGGCGTGGTGATCTATTCGCTGCTGCGCGGCGCCCGCGTCACCCAGAACAACTACTGGAACGAATACGCGGACACGCTGGAGTGGACCCTGCCCTCTCCGCCGCCGGAGCATACCTTTGAAATCCTGCCCAAGCAGGAAGACTGGGACCGCTCTCATTCGCACTAAGCGTCTGACGGACTGAAAGACCAAAGCCCCCGGCGCCACTGCTCCGGGGGCTTTTTCATTCTATATTGTCAGTACTGGAACGCTCTGAAACAGGCCCGTCGATGCCCTACACCTGGATACATCCGCAGTCCGCCCCGACCGCCGAGCTGCACCTGTGGCCGCATCAGTCGCTGCGTCCGCGCGGCTATGTCCGCTTCATCGGCATCACCGCAGCGATGACCTTCATTCCCCTGCTCGCTTTTCTCGGCACTTTGCTGATCTGGGGGCTGCTGCCATTTGTTGTCCTGGCCGTGTTTGGATTGAAATGGGCGCTCGACCGCAGCCGGAAAGATCGCCAGATAATCGAGGTGCTCACCCTGGGTCCGGAACAGGCGCGACTGGAGCGGACCAACCCTGATGGCGCACAGCAAAGCTGGCAGTGCAACCGCTACTGGGCCAGCGTCGAGATGCATGACGACGATGGCCCGGTCCCCCACTACGTCACCCTGCGCGGTTGCGGCCGCGAAGTGGAAATTGGCGCCTTCCTCTCAGAGGAGGAGCGTCTCACGCTCTACGACGATCTTCGCCGCGCGTTTCGACACTAGTCATCAACGAAAATGGGGGCCGAGATGGCCCCCATGTGAATAGCTTGGGTCTTCAGGCAAAGTCGCGGGCTGCCGCCGGGCGATAAGCCGTGGACACGAAGGTTCAGCAGTCGCCCTTGCTGCACAGCTGGTCCTTGACCAGCGGCCCGGCTTTGCCGAAGTCCATCTGACCGGTGTACTTCGCCTTCAGGGCGCCCATGACCTTGCCCATGTCGCGAATCGACTCGGCACCGGTTTCGGCCACGGCCTCCCTGATCGCCTCTTCGACCTCGTCGTCGCTGAGCTGCTTGGGAAGGAATTCCTCTATGATCGCGATTTCGCCCAGTTCCCGCTCTGCCAGATCCAGACGTCCGCCTTCCTCGTAGGCCCGTGCGCTTTCCTTGCGCTGCTTCGTCATCTTGCCGAGAATCGCCAGGATTTCGGCTTCATCGATACCGCTTTCTTCACCGTCCGCGCGGGCGGCGATCTCCCGATCCTTGATCGCGGCGTTGATCAGCCGCAGCGTGCACAGCCGCTCGGCCGCCTTGTCTTTCATCGCTTGCTTCAGGGCCTGGTTGACCCGCGTGCGCGTATCCATTTGCAAAAGCATCCCCATGGTTGCCGAACACCGATGGTTAGCCATTCTCGCGAGGCAGTGCAAGTTTAGCGTAAACTTTCGATTTCCGCCGCTGCGTCACACTGGCCAATGGCTGCAGGCTTGACCCGCATCTGCCCTCCCCTTACAAGCCCATGAATTTCACCCGCATGGAGACTCGCGCAATGGCCGCTTCCGCCCCGACCAAGCCCACCGCCTGCCTGGCGCTCGCCGATGGCACCGTCTTTTACGGCACCGGTTTCGGCGCCACTGGCGAGGCCGTGGCCGAGCTGTGCTTCAACACTGCGATGACCGGCTACCAGGAGATCATGACGGATCCCTCCTACGCCGGCCAGATCGTCACCTTCACCTTCCCGCACATCGGCAACACCGGCGTCACCCCGGAAGACGATGAAACCGCAGATCCGGTGGCCGCCGGAATGGTGGTCAAGTGGGATCCGACCCTCGCATCGAACTGGCGCGCCACCGAAGAGCTGAAAGACTGGCTCAAGCGCACCGGCCGCATCGCGATCGGTGGGGTCGACACCCGTCGGCTGACCCGTGCCATTCGTCAGCAAGGCGCGCCGCATGTCGCCCTGGCACATGACCCGGACGGTAACTTCGACGTCAAGGCGCTGGTCGCCAAGGCACGCGACTGGGCCGGGCTCGAAGGCATGGATCTCGCCAAGGAGGTCACCTGCGCGCAAAGCTATCGCTGGGATGAAATGCGGTGGGCCTGGCCCGATGGCTATCCGCGGCAGGAAGCCCCCAAGCACAAGGTCGTCGCCATTGACTATGGCGCCAAGCGCAACATCCTGCGCTGCCTCGCCAGCGCGGGATGCGACGTGACCGTTCTTCCCGCCACCGCCACCGCCGAGGAAGTGCTGGCGCACAACCCCGATGGCGTGTTCCTGTCCAACGGCCCCGGCGACCCGGCTGCCACCGGCGAATACGCCGTGCCGATGATCCAGGAAGTCCTGAAGGCGGAACTGCCGATCTTCGGCATCTGCCTGGGCCACCAGATGCTGGCATTGGCGCTGGGTGCAAAGACCGTCAAGATGAACCACGGCCACCACGGTGCCAACCACCCGGTCAAGGAACATGCCACCGGCAAGGTCGAAATCACCTCGATGAACCACGGCTTTGCGGTGGACGCGCAAACCCTGCCGGACGGCGTCGAGGAGACTCATGTGTCACTGTTTGACGGGTCCAACTGCGGTATCCGCGTGTCGGGTCGTCCGGTCTTCTCGGTGCAGCACCACCCCGAAGCCAGCCCCGGCCCGCAGGACAGCTTTTATCTGTTCGAACGGTTTGCGGAAGCGATGGCAGAGCGTGAAAACGCATAAGGCCTTCGTAAAAACAATCGCTTATCGCCATGGTTAAGATGGTATTTACCATTTCTTAAACTCCCGACTACCAGCCTGAACGTCTCAGTTCAGGTTGGTAGAAGGTTGGCAATGGGCGTTGTTTCACATCCGATGCGGTTCTTGCGACCGCGACACGACAAGGGGCCGGACGCCCCGAAGGTTGCGCCGACCGTTGCTGGTGACGACCTGCTCAAGGCGCTGGTGCTGCGCCAACACCAGAAGGCCGAGCTCGGACGAATACTGATCGCCGAGGGGCTGGCCGGGGAAGATCAGGTCCTGGCGGCGCTGTCACAGCAATATGCCATGCCGCGGGTCGACCTGGAGGGGCAGATCGGCTCGGCCCGATTGCTCGTTGCAAAGCCCGCCCGCTTCTGGCTGCGTCACGACGCGATCCCCTGGATACAGCTTGGTCAGACAGTGACCATCGCCATCGCCCATCCGGACCGCTTTGAACAGCTGCGCCAGGAGTTGCGCGGCTGCTTTGACGACATCACCCCCGTGCTGGCCAAGGAAAGCCAGATCACCGCGCTGCTCACCCGGCATTTCAGCCCAGCCATGGTGCAACAGGCCAGCTGCAGCGTGTCACAAAGGCTCAGTTGCCGGAACCTGGATCTGGCGCGCGGCAAGGCACTTTTGATCGCATGCATTCTGCCAACAATCACGTTGGTCGCTCTGGCCCCGGCGGCCACGTTTGCAGGGCTCTGCGGCGTGGCGCTGGCCTCGGTCTTTCTGTTCACGCTGCTGAAACTGTGCGGTCTTGCCAGCAGCTGTACCGAGCGTGGCCGCCCAGCTGTGACATCGCACTCGGCCACAGCCCCCCCTCCCCGTCCGGTGATTTCGGTCATGGTGCCGCTGTTTCGCGAAGCGGCGATCAGCCGCGCCCTGCTGCACAGGTTGCGAAAGCTGACATACCCACGGGCGCTCACCGATATCATTCTCGTGCTGGAAGCCCATGACGACATCACCCGACGCGCCTTGTCGCACATCCAGCTGCCGCCATGGATCCGAGTGGTGGAGGTTCCGGCCTTTGGCGGGCTGACAACCAAACCAAGGGCGATGAACTATGCCCTGAATTTCTGCCGCGGCGAAATTGTCGGTGTCTGGGATGCGGAGGACGCCCCCCAGAAGGATCAGCTGGAAACCGTCGCGGGCGCCTTTTCCACGGCACCGCCCCAAACCGCCTGCTTTCAGGGGGTTCTGGACTATTACAACCCCGATACCAACTGGATTGCCCGCTGCTTCACGCTCGAATACGGCAGCTGGTTCCGCATTGTCCTACGGGGCATTGCCCGCTTTGGGTTGGTGGTGCCCCTGGGTGGCACCACGATGTTCATTCGCCGCAAGGTGCTGGAAGAGCTTGGAGGCTGGGATGCCCATAACGTGACCGAGGACGCGGATCTGGGCGTGCGTCTGTACCGGGCGGGCTACCGTACGCAGATGTTGCCAACCACCACCTATGAGGAAGCCAATTGCCGTCCCTGGCCCTGGGTCAAGCAGCGCTCGCGCTGGTTAAAGGGCTTCATGGTCACCTACCTCGTGCACATGCGCCAGCCCTTGCGCCTGCTCGCCGATCTCGGCGTGAAGCGGTTCCTGGGCTTTCAGGCCTTCTTTATCGGCACCATAGGCCAGTTTATCTTCGCGCCGATCCTGTGGTCATTCTGGCTGATCACGCTGGGCCTGCCGCATCCGAGTTCTTCCACGGTACCAGCTGGCCTCCTGATGCTGGCAGCGGCAACGCTGGTGTTCTTTGAATTGCTGGGGCTGGTTCTCGGCGTCGCCGCTGCGTTTGCAATGCGACGGCCCCACTTGGCCCTGTGGGCGCCGAGCCTGATCCTGTACTTCCCAATGGGGGTGATCGCCGTCGCCAAGGCCGCCTATGAGTTGCTCGTCTGCCCGTTCTTCTGGGACAAGACCGCCCATGGCATCGAAACCCCGGACAAAACGGCGGAGCGGCCGCGCCGCTGGGGCCGCCTCAGCCGCGCCCGCTCGCATCCTGCTTCAATCGAGTCATGAAGGCGATCGAGATGTGATCCTTCAGCGCCTGCCCGGCGGCGGCTTCATCCCGGCGGCTGATCGCGTCGACGATGCCCTTGTGCTCTGACTGGGCGATCTCGCTGCGCCCTTCCGCCGCGAGCGAGGTGGTCGCCATCAATGCCATCGTCCGGTGCACCAAATCCAGTTGCTGCACCAGGTAGCGATTGTGCGAGGCGAGGTGGATCTGCTCGTGGAAACGACGATTGGCCTTGGACAACGCAGCGGGATCCCCGATCAGCCTGTCATCTTCCTTGACCATTTCCTGAAGCACCCGGATTTCTTCCTCGGTGGCATGGCGCGCCGCGAGCTGTGCCGCCAGCCCCTCCAACTCTCGCCGAACGATATAGAGTTCCGCCATCTGATTGTGGTCGAGGGAGGCGACAATCAGCGAGCGCCCGTCGCGCTCCAGAAGCGACTGTGTCTCCAGCCGCTGCAACGCCTCGCGGATCGGGGTGCGCGACACACCAAACCGCTCCGCCAGATCGCTTTCCACCAGCCGATCCCCCGGTTTATAGATCCCGGTATCAATCGCTTCGAGGATCAGCGCATAGGCGTCTTTCTGGTGGCTGCGGCTCTGGCTCATCTTCATTCCCGTTTTCTGTGATTTGCCAATCTCTACAGCCCACGACGCGGCATTCAACCCTGCCGCTGCCTCAGCGCCGAAAACCCGCAGGCAAAATGCAGTTTTGATTGCAAATACCGCCACCGCCGCCTAGGGGAAGCCCATGCCCAAGCAATTCTTCTCCCACGTCCGCCAATGGGTGTTCGATCTCGACAACACCCTGTATCCGCCGTCCGCCCGCCTTTTCGACCAGATCGAAGTCAAAATGACGGCCTATGTGCAGGAAGCGCTGGGACTCAGCCAGCCAGAGGCTGACCGGTTGCGCGGCGACTACTGGCGTGACCACGGCACGACCCTGGCCGGTCTGATGCGAGAGCATGATCTGGACCCCGTCCCCTACCTGGAGGCGGTGCACGACATTTCCCTCGATCACCTCGAACCGGATCCATCCCTTGCAGCGCATATTCGCGACCTTCCGGGGCGAAAATATGTCTACACGAACGGGTCAGCCCCCTATGCCGAACGCGTGCTGGCAGCGCGCGGGTTGAGCGGATTGTTCGATGGCATCTACGGCGTGGAGCACGCCGACTACCAGCCCAAACCGGACCGGCGTGCCTTTGACAAGGTGTTCGCCCTTGCCCGGATCGACCCTTCAAAGGCAGCGATGTTCGAAGACGACCCCCGCAACCTCTCGGCGCCCCATGCAATGGGCATGCGAACCGTCTACGTTGCACCAGAGCCGCTGGTGGCCGATCACATTCACCATCATGCGGATGATCTGACCGCCTTTCTGGCCAGGCTGATCTGACCCTTGCTGACGCAGGGCCAGGCTTTGTCGGCGGCTGCGGCAAAATGTGCCTGTTTCAGTCATCTTCAGCTGCATATATGCCCCGGTGATACAGATCATCGGAGCTCTTCCATGTCCGCATATACCCTCCCCGACCGTCTGAGCCTGTGGCAGCGTGTTCTGTTTGCAATCCCGCTGCTGGGGCGGATCATGAAAGAAGTGGCCTACGGGCCGGAGGAGAACTTCTCGTATGCGCTGGTGGCGTTGGTCAGCCTGTGGGGGTGCTCGATCCTGCTGTTCGGCCTGCCCGGCCTGTATCTCCCGGCGCTCTGCTTCGTGCCGGTAATGTTTGCCCTGCTGCTGGGCATCACCCGCGGCTGAGAACGGTAGCGCGCAGGTATCCGCTTGTGTTTTCGCCCCTTGCGCGCCTATCTCTGGCCCAGACACGGAGGGCAGATACATGGCCGAAACCTGCGACATCCTGATTTCCGGTGGCGGTATTGCCGGCCTCACGGCCGCCGCCGCCTTTGCCGCCAGCGGCTTTTCCGTGATCTGCGCCGATCCCGCACCGCCAGTGACCGAGCGCGACGCCGACGGCTCGGATCTGCGCACCACCGCCTTCCTGCAACCTGCGCAGGCCCTGTTGGACCGTTGCGGTGTGTGGCCTCGACTGGCGGATCACGCCGCCCCCTTGCAGGTGATGCGCATCGTCGATGCAGGCGGTGCCCGGCCCGAGCCGCGGGTGGTCAAGGATTTCAACGCCGCTGACATCTCGGGCCAGCCGTTTGGCTGGAACCTGCCCAACTGGCTGTTGCGGCGCGAGCTGATTGCCAGGCTGGCCGACTTGCCCAACACCGATTTGCGGTTTGGCACCGGAACGACCGGCCTGTTTACGCGCACCGAGGCCGCGCGCGTCAGCCTGAGCGACGGCAGCCAGATACAGGCGAGGCTGGTGGTGGCCTGCGATGGCCGCAATTCGCCAATGCGCAGGGCAGCTGCCATACCGATCAAGACCACCCGTTACGGCCAAAAGGCGCTGGCCTTTGCGGTCACCCATCCCAGCCCCCACGACAATGTCTCGACCGAGATCCATCGCTCCGGCGGGCCTTTCACGCTCGTGCCACTGCCGGATTACCTGGGGCGCCCTTCCTCGGCAGTGGTCTGGATGGAACGCGGCCCCCGTGCGCAGCAGTTGCTGGATCTGGACACCGAAGCCTTTGAGGCTGCGATGACGGAACGCAGCTGCGGGATGTATGGTGATCTGAAGCTGGCGTCGCGCCGCACCATCTGGCCGATCATCAGCCAATCCGCGCAACGGCTGAACGGCGAGCGGCTGGCACTGATGGCCGAGGCCGCTCACGTGGTGCCGCCGATCGGGGCACAGGGGCTGAACATGTCGCTCGGCGACCTTCGCTGCCTGTTGGAGCTGGCTGCCGCCCGCCCCGAGGGGTTGGGCGATGCAGAGATGCTGGCCGCCTATCACAAGGCCCGCCACGGGGAGATCCTGCTGCGGGTCACCGGCATAGATCTGCTGAATCGCACGTCGATGCTGGCCCCCCGTCCCTTGCGCGATCTGCGGGCCCTGGGACTGAATGCGCTTTATTCGCTGGCGCCAGTGCGCAAGACGCTGATGCAGATGGGGTTGGGCGTGAAGTAATAAAAAGCGGCTTTCCCCTTGGGAAAGCCGCTGCCTCCGGCGGGAGTATTTGGGCAAAGATGAAGCCCGGTGATCCGTTTAAAGAACCTGGTCCACCACCGTCTTCAGCCGCGCCAGGGTGGCGTCGACATCATAGAGCTTGTCGAGACCGAACAGACCGAGACGGAAGGTGCGGAAATCGGCGGGCTCGTCGCATTGCAGCGGCACGCCCGCGGCGATCTGGGTGCCCAGCGCCAGGAACTTCTTGCCGTTCTGCACGTCCGGATCGTTGGTGTAGCTCACGACAACCCCCGGGGCGCCAAAGCCCTCGGCCGCGACCGACGTGATCCCCTTGTCCTTGAGTATCATGCGCACACCGTTGCCCAGCTTCCATTGCGCCTCGCGCAGGCGCTCGAAGCCATATTCCCGGGTCTCGAGCATCGTGTCGCGGAAGGCCTTCAACGCATCTGTCGGCATGGTGGCGTGGTAGGCGTGGCCACCGTCCTCATAGGCCTTCATGATCGCGCGCCACTGCTTCAGGTTCAGTGCGAAGCTGTCCGAGGCAGTCTCCTCGAGACGCTTCAGCGCGCGATCCGAGAACATGACCAGCCCTGCGGAAGGAGACGCGCTCCAACCTTTTTGCGGGGCGGAGATCAGCACGTCGACACCGGTGGCCTGCATATCGATCCAGGCGCATCCGGAGGCGATGCAGTCCAGCACCATCAGCGCACCGACCTCATGCGCGGCTGCCGCCATTGCCTTTACATACTCATCCGGGAGTATCACCCCGGCGGCAGTTTCCACATGCGGCGCAAAGACGATGTCCGGCTTCTGGTCCTTGATCGCCGCGACCACTTCGGTGATCGGCGCGGGTTCGAACGGGGAGGCGGAGTCATTTCCCGTTTGACGCGCCTTCATCACAGTGGCCGACGCGGTGAGACCGCCTGTTTCGAAAATCTGGCTCCAGCGATAGGAGAACCAGCCATTGCGCACCACCAGCGCGTCGGCGCCACGGGCGAACTGGCGGGCCACGGCCTCCATCGCGTAGGTGCCGCCGCCGGGCACCAGGGCCACGGCTTCGGCCTTGTAGACCTCTTTCAGCATGCTGTTGATGTCCAACATGACCTGCTGAAATGTCTTGGACATGTGGTTCAACGAGCGGTCGGTGAATACCACTGAGAATTCATCCAGACCCTCGGGGTCAACGGTGTCGAGCAATGCCATGTCGGCCTCCCATTCTGTTCCGCCCACAGGGCTAGCGACTGCTGGCCGGTTTGGCAAACCCTGCTTTGACGCTTCATCCCAGTGGGCCGGGGCGACGTTCTTCGCTCAACAGCACATTCGCATCCACGCTCCCCACCCCCGGCAAGGTCATCACCCGGCGCCGCAGCACCCTTTCGAAATCGGAAATGTCCCGCGCGGCCACGCGCAACCGGTAGTCATACATGCCAAGAACATGCTCGACCGTCTGCACTTCAGGAATGGCCGCAACTGCACGTTCGAAATCCTCCAGGCTAATTCGCCCCTTTGTCGCCAGTTTCACGCCAAGGAAAACAGTGACGCCGAAGCCCAGCTTTTCACTGTCCAGATCCAGCCTGCGCCCTGCAATGATGCCGGTATCCTGAAGACGCTTGATCCGTCGCCAGGTGGCCGGCTGGCTGAGCCCCAGCTGCCGCCCCAAGGCTCCGGCCGACTGGCTGGCATCACGTGACAGAGCGCGCAGCAGGGCATAATCGATATCGTCGAGCGAGATCATACCGGCAGCACCTCATCGGATTTGAGACGCGCGACATGCATCAGCGCCTCGATGTCCGCGATATGGGGAAGGTTCAGGATCGCAGCGCGGTAGATCTGCTGATAATGCGGCATGTCCCGTGCAATCACCGAGAGCCGCACATCGACCTGCCCGAGGAAGGTCTGGATTTCCAGCACCTCGGGAATCTTGCGCGCGCCTTCGATGAATTCGTCAAAGGCCCGCGGGTTGGTCTTGTCCAGCGTCACGCGCAGCGAGACCTCGACCTCATAGCCCAGCGCGCGCCAGTCGATCACCGCCCGTTGCCCCAGGATCACCCCGGTGTCGCGCAACTTGTCCAGCCGTCGCGACAGCCGAGCCGCCGTTAGTCCGAGACGTTCCGCGAGGTCCGGAATCGATTGCGCCGGGTCGGCCTGCAAGTAGCGAAGAATGCGTCGGTCGAGATCATCAAGCATGAATACATCACTATTTCACCTTCTGACGAATGACCACCACCAAGAAAGCCCGAAAATCACCCAAATCAGCAATCGCATTTCCGCTTCGCCCCCCTATTATGCCCTCAAACACAAACTGAAAGGACGTGGATCATGCGCGTTTACTACGACCGCGATTGCGATGTGAACCTGATCAAGGACAAGAAAGTGGCCATCCTGGGCTATGGTTCCCAAGGCCACGCCCACGCGCTGAACCTGCGCGACTCGGGCGCCAAGAACCTTGTCGTTGCGCTGCGCGAAGGTTCCCCCTCGGCCAAGAAAGCCGAAGCCGAAGGTCTGAAGGTCATGGGCATCGCCGAGGCCGCCGCCTGGTGCGACGTCATCATGTTCACCATGCCCGACGAACTGCAGGCCGAGACCTACAAGAAATACGTCCACGACAACCTGCGTGAAGGCGCGGCGATCGCTTTCGCCCACGGTCTGAACGTGCATTTCGGCCTGATCGAGCCGAAGCCCGGCGTTGACGTGATCATGATGGCGCCGAAGGGCCCAGGCCACACCGTGCGCGGCGAATACACCAAAGGCGGCGGCGTTCCCTGCCTCGTGGCCGTTCACCAGGATGCGACCGGCAAGGCGCTGGAAATCGGCCTGTCCTACTGCTCCGCCATCGGTGGCGGTCGCTCGGGCATCATCGAGACCAACTTCCGCGAAGAGTGCGAAACCGACCTGTTCGGCGAGCAGGCGGTGCTGTGTGGCGGCCTGGTCGAACTGATCCGCTGCGGCTTTGAGACCCTGGTCGAAGCTGGCTACGCGCCGGAGATGGCCTATTTCGAGTGTCTGCACGAAGTGAAGCTGATCGTTGACCTGATCTATGAAGGCGGCATCGCCAACATGGACTACTCGATCTCCAACACCGCCGAGTACGGCCAGTACGTGACCGGCCCACGCATCCTGAAGTACGACGAGACCAAAGCGCGGATGAAAGAGGTGCTCTCGGACATCCAGAGCGGCAAGTTCGTGCGCGACTTCATGTTGGAAAACGCCGTTGGCCAACCGACCCTGAAGGCCGCACGTCGTGCCAACGACGAGCACCTGATCGAAGAAACCGGTGCCAAGCTGCGCGGCATGATGCCGTGGATCTCGGCCGGCAAGATGGTCGACAAAGAGAAGAACTAAAGCGCCCGCGGAACCTCCCGCTTAGCTTACCTCTGCAGGGCGCTCCTTTCGGGGCGCCCTATTATTTTGGCAAAATTTCTTTCGAGCTAAGGCCGCCCCGCGTGGACCGTTTGCCGGATGGCCACGCGCCGCCGCAAGTGAGCGCCAGCCCCCATGGGGAAGGAGACAGGCAATGGACAATTCCCCCGGCGCGGCCAATTGGGCCAAGCTTCTGTTTCTCGGCGTGATCTGGGGCGCCTCCTTCATGGCGGTGTCGCTGGCGCTGCGGGGATTTCCGCCGATGACCATTGCCGCGCTACGCATTACGATCGGCGCGTTGTGCCTGTTGGGGGTGCTCCATGCCATGGGGATTGCCCTGCCCACGCTGCGGTCACGCGAAGGTCGCCTCATCTGGGCCTGTGCGCTGGGTATGGGGTTCTTTTCCAACGCCCTGCCGTTTTCCTTGCTGAGTTGGGGTCAAACCCACGTCGCCAGCGGATTTGCCGGGGTCTGCATGGCGGTGGTGCCGCTGTTCGTGTTGCCCCTGGCGCATCTGCTGGTTCCGGGCGAAACCATGACCCTCCGCAAGACCATCAGCTTTTTCGTAGGCTTTTCAGGGGTCGTGGTGCTGATCGGGCTGGATGCGTTTCGAACCGCCGGGAGCGACTTTGAATCCCTGGCGCGACTGGCCTGTCTCGGCGCATCCCTTTGCTATGCGCTCGGCTCGATCATCACCCGCCTTTGCCCACAGGTGAACATGCTGGCGCTGTCAGCCGCGGCGCTGCTGTGTGGTTCGGGCATGATGGTTCCGGCCGCGCTTTGGGCCGAAGGGGTGCCAACCGTGCCCGAAGCCCTGCCACTGGCCGCAGTGATCTACCTCGGGCTGCTCCCAACTGCGCTGGCGCAGGTGCTGCTGGTGCAAGTTGCCCGCAGCGCGGGCCCCGCGTTTCTATCGACGGTGAACTATCAGGTGCCGGTCTGGTCGGTGATCTTCGGCGCCCTCCTGCTGGGGGAAACCCTGCCGCCGCAGCTGTTCGTGGCGATGACGCTGATCCTCGGGGGACTAGTGCTCAGCCGTAGCCGCCGGCCGCGCCCCATCTGATCTGCGCCCCCAACCGCAACACAGGATAGATAACAAGACAAGCAGTCTTGACCTATCCTGTTCGGCAAGGTTTTGTCGCGCAGAAACAAACGGAGACCTTGATGCCCCCAATCGCGCCGCGCTACTGGCTGATGATTTCCACGCTGGGCCTGGTCTGGGGCGCGACTTTCCTGCTGATCAAGCTGGCGCTGGAGGGCACCACGCCATTCTGGCTGGCCGCCGGACGCACTGGATTCGCGGCCCTTCTGCTGGGCACGATCTGGGTCGCGCGTGGATGTCGACTGTTCCGCGATCAGCCAAACTGGCCGTCGCTGGGGGCGATCGCGGTACTAAGCACCGCCCTGCCCTTCATGCTGATCTCCTGGGGGCAGCAGCATGTATCATCAGGATTTACCGGCGTCAGCATGGCGGCAATCCCGCTGATGGTACTGCCGCTTGCGCATGTCTTCGTCCCCGGAGAGCAACTGACCCTGCGGCGCCTGATCGGATTTTCCATCGGCTTTGTCGGCGTTGCCCTGCTGATCGGCGGCCAGGCATTCGAGAGCAGCGGCGCGGCGCTCGAATCCTTCGGTCGGGCCGCCTGCCTGTCGGCGGCGGCCTGCTACGCGGTCAGCTCAATCCTCACACGCCGCTTGCCGCCGGTGGACCCGGTGGGCCTCGCGGCGGTGCTGCTGCTGATCGGCTTTGCGATCATCTGCCCGGTGGCGCTGTGGATCGAGGGGCCTCCGATCATGCCAGATGGCCAAACCCTGCTGATCGCCGCGATCCTCGGCCTGATCCCCACCGCCGCCGCCAACCTGCTGCGGATCATCGTCGTACGCGAGGCCGGGCCAACCTTCATGACCCTCACCAACTATCAGGTGCCGGTCTGGGCCGTGGTGCTGGGTGCCGTCTTTCTGGACGAAGAACTGCCGCCGTCGATGCTGGTTGCCATGGTGATGATATTGGGCGGCCTCGGCCTCAGCCAGTTCGGGCGACTAAGCCGCCTGTTCAACAAGGCGCGCTAGAAGGGGCGCTGGCGCCCCTTTCAGGCGACTTATCCGGCTTGCCAATCCAGCTGACTTGGGACGACGGATGGCCTCCGGATCACTGTCCGACAGCAGCCTCCACCGCGGCAACCACGCTGTCGACCGCCAGGGTCATCAGCTCTGCGTCTTCGCTTTCGGCCATCACCCGCACCAGCGGCTCAGTACCCGACTTGCGAATTAACAGACGGCCCTGCCCGTTCAGCATTTTCTCTGCCGCCGCAATCGCCTCTTGCACGCGTTCATCCTCAAGAGGTGCCTGCCCGGTTTGATAGCGGACGTTGCGCAGCCGCTGTGGTACCGTCTGGAACTGATGCGCCAGTTCCGAGGCCTTCTGCCCCGTGTGCACCATTTCGGCCAGGAAGTGCAGCCCTGCCATCAGGCCGTCACCGGTGGTGGCATAGTCGCTCATCACGATGTGACCGGACTGTTCGCCGCCGAGGTTGAAACCACCCTCGCGCATGCGCTCGACCACGTAGCGGTCGCCAACAGCGGTGCGTTCCAGCCCCAGCCCCTTGCCCTCCAGGAACCGTTCCAGTCCGAGGTTCGACATCACCGTCGCCACCAGCGCGCCTCCGGCCAGCTGGCCCTGTTCGGCCCAACGGCTGGCCAGCAGGGCCATCAGCTGGTCCCCATCGGCCACGGTGCCGGTCTCATCGATGACGATGACCCGGTCGGCGTCGCCGTCCAGACAAATACCGACATGCGCGCCATGGGCCACGACGGCATCTGCGGCGGTCTGCGGCTGGGTGGACCCGCAACCGCGGTTGATGTTCAACCCATCCGGCGAAACACCAATCGGAACGACCTCTGCGCCCAGCTCCCACAGGATTTCCGGCGCCGCGCGGTGGGCCGCGCCATTGGCGCAGTCGATCACGACCTTCAACCCATTCAGGCTGAGATTGCGCGGCAGGGAGCTCTTGACCCGCTCCCCATAGCGGAACCTCGCATCATCGATGCGCTTGGCGCGCCCGATATTGGCAGCCTGGGCCGGTTCGACCCCCGCCTCCACCAGCGCCTCGATCTCCAGCTCGGCGCTGTCGGACAATTTGTATCCATCGGGGCCAAAGAACTTGATGCCGTTATCCTCCGACGGATTGTGACTGGCGGAGATCATGACACCCAGATCCGCCCGCATCGAACGCGTCATCAGACCAACCGCAGGCGTCGGCACGGGGCCCAGCAACAGCACGTTCATTCCGGTCGAGGTCAGCCCGGCTGTCAGCGCGTTTTCGAACATGTACCCCGACAGACGAGTATCCTTGCCGATCACGACCCGGTGCACGCCAGTCGCGTCGCGGCGAAAATAACGGCCGACGGCAGAACCGATCCGCAGCGCCATTTCCGCTGTCATGGGATAGGTATTGGCGGTGCCACGGACACCGTCGGTGCCAAAAAGTTTTCGCATTTCAAATTTCCTGCCAGTCTTGGCCTTAACGGACGGCCTGCCACAAACGCAGAGCCTGCACCGTCTCGGCAACGTCATGCACCCGCAGAAACTGCACGCCTTGCGCCAGGGCTGCAAGCCCTACGGCGATGGAGCCAGGCGCGCGCGCAGCTGCCTGCGGTTCCTCGCCGATCTTGCCAATGAAGCCTTTGCGGGACACCCCAAGCAGGATCGGACAGCCGAGACCGTGGAACAGGCTGAGATTGCGCAGCAGGGTCAAATTGTGCTCGAGCGTCTTGCCAAAGCCGATGCCGGGGTCGATCACGATCTGCTCGCGCACCACGCCAATCGCTTCCAGCCGGTCGATCTGTGCGTCAAGGTAATCATAGACATCCAGCAGTACATCGGCGTACTGCGGATCTTCCTGCATTGTCGCAGGATCGCCCTGGGCGTGCATGATGCAGACTGGCACGCTGGCTTGCGCGGCCAGAGGCGCAAGCGCCGGATCGAAGGTGAAACCGGACACATCGTTGACAAGATTTGCGCCGACCTCCAGCGCCTCCAGACCAACCGTGGCCTTGCGGGTGTCGATCGAGATGGGGACCTGGCTCTGGGCACGGATCGCCTCGATGACGGGCGCGGTGCGCAAAATCTCTTCGGCTTCCGGGACTTCGGCGGCGCCGGGACGGGTTGATTCACCACCGATATCGATGATGGTCGCCCCGTCGGCGACCATCTGCAACGCCGCGGTACAGGCGGTGTCGACATCTGCGTGACGCCCGCCATCCGAGAAACTGTCGGGCGTGACGTTCAGGATGCCCATGATCTGAGGCTGGGTGACGTCCAGTCCGGCAATGGTCGCCCGGCGGGCTGTCAGGCGGCGCCGCACCGGTTCGGGCACCAGGCCCGCTGGCGCGATCCGCGGCGGCGCATTCCGGCTGAGGATCTCGACCTCGGTGAACCACAGGGCGCTGCCCGCCAGCGGCATCGCGCCTTCGGGGCGCGCCTCGCCATGCTGAACCAATGGCCGGTAATATGTCACAGTTGTGCTTGCTCCACGCTGACACCCCGCAGGGGGACACCGGGATTATCGGGCAATTCCCCGCCGAGCACAATCATTTCGCCCGCTTCGAACGTGGCGGCGAACCAGGCGGCCAGCGCAACCGAGTTCGAAGGCGGCGCCGAGGGCCCCTCCACGGCGTCCAGCACGATCTTCGAGGGGGCCCAGACGCAGATCTGGCCGTTCTTCATCGCCCAGTCCAGCTCGGTTCGGGTCGACACCACGACACAGCGGTCGTCCTTGGCCGCCAGCCGCCAGGCATTCTGTTCGATCGCCAGAAGGTCGATCCGTCGCTGCGTCCACTTGTGACCGGTCTTGGGAACTTCCAGAGGGTGCGCGCCGACACAGAGGATCAGAGGCCGTTTGCGGCACTCCATCTGGTCGATCCACCCGGTCAGGTTGGCGCTGTCGATAGCCGCGTTGGACAGGTACATCAGCCGAGGGTGTGGGCGCTCTTCCTCATTCACCTGGTGACTGATCTGATCCTTGGAGCGCACGACCTCTACCCCCAGGGCACCGGGGCCGCGATCCAGCTTCTCGATCCGCACGAAGGCCCGCACGGCCTGCGGCTCGAGCAAGATCCGTTCTGCCACCCGCTCGGCAAGGGTTTCCAGAAGGTTCAGACGTTCGGCGGCCAGTTCATGCGCAATCGCCTCGGTCACCTTGTCATAGGACAGGATACGATCGACGTCGTCATCCAGATCCTTGGGCAGCGGCGCGACTTCCACCACCACGTTGAAACATATCCGTTGGGTGGTGCCCCGCTCTGCCTGAAAGGCGCCGATTTCCACCTCGACGATGTGGTCGCGCAAAGAGATACGATCCAGCGGGCCCGGGGCCGCCGTGGCCACGGAACGTTCGGAAGGATGCGCAAAGGCAAGTCGGATTTCAGAGGGCATGGGAACGGGCCTTTGGCTGGCTGTGACGGGTGATGGGTCCCGATCTTAGACATTCGGCGACCTGATAACAGGCCCGCATGCGCCACGCCAGTGGTCGAATGCGGCACGATCCGTGCCGCATTCCCGCATCAGTTGCTCAAGGCGGTGCGATAGCGTTCGTCGCGGTAGAACAGATGGACACCGATCCGCGCCGTTTTCGTGAAGGTCCGGCTCCAGCGCGGTCGGACCGCAGTGGTGTGATAATAGGTGGCGCCACCGGTCAGATCGGTCTTGAACCCGTCCAGTGCAGCCCGAGCCACCTTGGCCACCCGTTGGTAGGCCTTCTTCTCGTGGATGACTTCCTTGTGGCCATCACAGGTATAGGTGAACTGGCACTGGTATTTGCGCCCCGTTCCCTGATTGATGACGGCACATGGCGTGTTCGGGAACTGGGCGCTTTTCACCCGGTTCAGGATCACCTCTGCCACCGCGAACTGGCCCTTCACGGTTTCACCACGGGCCTCGAAGTACAAGGCCTCGGCGAGGCAGGCGAACTGCTCGCCCCCCTTGGCCGGCGGACGCGAGTCCAGCCACGCCTTGGTGAATTCCAGCTTGGGTTCCGCGCGGCGGCTCTTCAGCGAGGTGTTGCGGATTCCGAAGAACCCACTGAATTTACGCGAAGGTACCGCACTCAGGTTGGTCTTCTCACGCTCGATGAGCGTATTCAAACCCGTTTCGGCAGCAACACTCTTACCCATCGTGATGGTGGCAGCCATCACGGCAATCATAGTCAACAGTTTCATTCAGGGTTCCCCCGTCCTATCAGCTTGCGCTCGGCCTCCCCAACGCTCGCGGTCGCATCCCTTAAAGGAAATGACCGACAAGGTCCAGCTTTGGGCGCGGGACAGCAGATGAAGGGGGGAAACTCGCAGCGCCATTATATCGTTGGCGGCTGCGAGATGCCCTGCATTTTGTTAATATTTCGCGTATGTTGGCGCGATCTTTCCGGTTTTGCTGGAAATCGCCAGCTGGGCTGCGGCCAATCGCGCAGCAGGCACCCGGAACGGCGAACAGGACACGTAGTCAAAGCCCGCATCGCGGCAAAAGGCAATCGATTCGGGGTTGCCGCCATGCTCGCCACAGATCGACAGGGTGATGCAGTCGTTCTCCGCCCGGCCGCGCTGCACTCCCAGCTTCAGCAGCTCCCCCACGCCATCGGTATCCAGAACATGGAAAGGGTCTTCCGGAAACACCCCCTGGTTGACGTATTCGGACATGAAGCGCCCGGCATCGTCCCGCGACAGGCCGTAGGTCATCTGGGTGAGGTCATTGGTTCCGAAGCTGAGGAACGAAATATGCGGGGAAATCTCCCCCGCCCGCAAGGCGGCGCGCGGCGTTTCCACCATGACGCCCAAGCGGTAGGTGAAGTCTTCGCCCCGTTCAGCCTTGACCGCTGCCGCCACGGCATCAATGCGCGCCTTGACCAGCTCCACCTCACGTTTCGCCGAAACCAGCGGGATCATGATCTCCGGCACCACCGGCTCGCCCCATTTGGAAGCCTCCAAGGTCGCCTCGAAGATGGCGCGCGCCTGCATGTCGTAGATCTCGGGGACCGTGACCCCCAAGCGCACGCCCCGCAGACCCAGCATGGGGTTGTACTCATCCATTTCCTCGACCCGGCGGGTCACATCACTCACCGGAATGCCCAGCGCCTCGGACAGCTCACGCTGGCCGCCCTTGGTTGCCGGCAGGAACTCATGCAGCGGCGGGTCGAACAGGCGGATGCACACCGGCATGCCTTCCATGATGCGGAACAGCTCGCGGAAGTCATCGCGCTGCATCGGCAGCAAGCGCTCCAGCACCGCGGCCCGCCCCGACGGTGTTTCCGCAAAGATCATCTCGCGCATCACCGTCAGCCGCCCGGGATCAAAGAACATGTGCTCGGTCCGGCACAGTCCGATGCCTTGCGCGTTGAAGCGGCGGGCGGTTTCCGCGTCCTCGGGCGTGTCGGCGTTGGCACGCACCCCGATGTCGCGGGCCTCGTCGGCCCAGGCCAGCAAGGTGCCCAGCGCGCCGTCCTCGGCCGCCTCCAGCATCTCGGGTTGTCCGGCCAGCACCTGGCCCGTGCTGCCGTCGATGGTGATGATATCGCCCGCCTTGAACAGGCGGCCATCCTCGGCCGCCAGCATCCGACGACGGCTGTGGAATTTCAGGTTGGACGCACCGACGATGCACGGCAGGCCCAAGCCGCGGCCGATGACGGCCGCGTGGCTGGTCATGCCGCCTTTTTCCGTCAGCACACCGACCGCCGCATGCATGCCGCGCACATCCTCGGGCGAGGTTTCACGGCGCACCAGGATGCACGGCTCGCCGCGCGCGGCGCTGGCCTGCGCGTCCGCTGCCGTGAAAACCAAACGGCCCGTTGCGGCACCCGGGCTGGCGGCGATCCCCGAGCCGATCACGTCCCGCTCAGCCTCTGGCGAGACTTGCCGGTGCAGAAGTTCGTTCAGCACGTGGGCGTCAACCCGCATCAAGGCCTCTTCCTTGGGGATGATGCCATCTTCGGCCAAGGCCACCGCGATCCGCACCGCCGCACGGGCCGAGCGCGCCACCCGAACGCCATCCAGAATATGGACGCGGCCATTTTCAATGACGAATTCCAGCTGCATTTCCTCGCGCAGGCGACGGCGCATCAAGGCCGCATGCGCCTTCAGCTCGGCAAAGGCTTCCGGCGCCACCTCCTCCAGGGACAAGCCGCGCGGATCCTGCTCCAGGTACAGGGCCTGCACCCCCGCCCCCAGCGCATCGCGCCCCTGGCTCTGGCTCAGGTAGCGACCGGTGAGCTGCGGCTTGCCGGTCACCGGGTTGACCAGTTGCAAGACACCGGAACCGCATTCGCCCTGCCCGACACCGGGCACCATCTCCTGCACCACAAGCCCGAGCCCCGCGTCGGCCGGCGCGCCCTTGGCCTGCCGCAAGAGCCGCGCCGAAGTGCCCTCCCAGGCCCGCGCCATCGAGCGCAAGACCGCCGCCAGCTGCTCCTGTGGGTCTTGCGGGAAAGGTTCGTCCGTCTCCGCCTCATAGGCATGAAGAATTTCGCTCAGCGCGTCGGGGCCACCATCCTCGACATCGTCGAAAACATCCGGGTCCAGGCGCGCCACGTGCACGGCGTAGGACTGTACGAACCGCAGGTACAGAGCCGCCGCCGCATTTCGCCCCAGCGTATCGCACAGATCGACATAGCGCGCATCGTTCATGCCGATATTGAGGATGGCACCCGGCCCGCCCCAGTCAGGATCTTCCGAAGACGGTCGCACGCACAACAGCGAATCCGGCTCGAACTCGCTCAGCACCGCGGCCAGATCCGGCATCTGGCCTTCGGCAATCGCATGAACCGCATCGAACGGCAGGGCAACGGTGCGGGGCACCGGCAGCTCCAGTCGGACCAACCGCTGCAAACACTTCGCCCGCCCGCCATGTGTCGCGGTGGCGATCGGTGCAATCGGAGTGATCAGCGAAGCCTGCGGGATCTGTTCTAAGTCTTTCTGCACTGCGGCGTGTCTCCTTTGCCTGTCACCATAAGGCCCGACCGCCATGGCGCAAGAGTCTTGTCGCCGCAGCGTCGCGGCAAACGCTTCCAGACAAAGAAAAACCGCCCTTCCCTAACGGAAAGGACGGCCTTCTTGCGGAATACGGTCCCGGCCTGAACAGAGCGGATGGTCCGCTCAGCCCTCGACTTTTGTCAGGTCGGCCACCTGGCCACAGACTTTGCGGATCTGGTTCAGCAGGTTCAAACGGTTGCGGCGCAGGATCTCGTTGTCGGCGTTGACCTGCACGGCATCGAAAAACGCATCGATTGGCGCGCGCAGGGCAGCCATGCCACGCATGGCTGCCGCGAAATCTTCGGCCTCGATGGCCGGAGAGATCGCCGCCCCACCCGCCTCGAGCGCGTCGAACAAGGCCTTTTCGCTGTCGTGTTCGGCAAACTTGCGGTCGGCGCCGAAGGAATACTCCACACCGTCCTTTTCCTCTTCTTTCGAGAGGATGTTGTTGGCGCGCTTGAAGCCCTGCAACAGGTTTTCGCCATCGTCGGTCTTGAGGAAATCCTCAAGCGCGCGTGCGCGTTTCACCAGCAACGTGAGGTCATCGTTGCCCTCCATCGCAATGCAGGCGTCGATCACGTCATGGCGAATGCCTTGATCGCGCAGGAACACCTTGAGGCGATCGTGGAAGAACGTGAGCAGATCTTCCGCTTTGTCGAATACTTCATCCGTGACAGCCTTAGGATCCGAAGTGCCTAGCTTTTCTTTGTACAATTCAGCCGCAATCTTCTGATCAACCGCACCAGCCTGAATCTCTTGTAACTTAACTGTAGCAGAATTGGCCTTTTGAATGCGAACCGACAGATCCCTAGTAAACACCGCCTTATTCAAAACATTCGACAAGTGAAGTCGAACGTCATTCTCCAGCACCAGCCGGATTACCCCCAAGGCTGCACGACGCAGCGCGAATGGGTCCTTCGACCCGGTCGGCTTTTCGTCGATCGCCCAGAAGCCGGTCAGCGTGTCCAGCTTGTCGGCCAGCGCGACGGCAACAGACACCGGCTCGGACGGTACGTCATCGCCCGGCCCCAACGGCGAGTAGTGCGCCTCGCAAGCGTTGGCCACGTCTTGCGGCAGGCCAGCGGCTTCGGCGTAGTAGCGGCCCATCAGGCCCTGCAGCTCCGGGAACTCGTAGACCATTTCAGACGACAGGTCGGCCTTGGCCACCCGAGCGGCCTGCTCGGCCAGATCCGCATCGGCGCCCACCACCGGCGCGATCTCGCGGGCCAGCGCGGCGATCCGGTCGATGCGCGCGGCCTGGGTGCCCAGCTTGTTGTGGAATGTCACATTCCCGAGGTTTTCTACCCAGGCGCTCATGCCCGCCTCGGATTTGGCGGTACGCAGATCGTTCTCCCAGAAGAACTTGGCATCGGCCAGACGCGCCGACAGCACCTTCTGGTTACCCGCAAGGATGGTGGCGCCATTGTCGGCGGTCTCCCGGTTGGCCACGGTGATGAATTTCTCGATCCGGCCAGTCTTGGGGTTCTTCACCGAGAAGAACTTCTGGTGCTCCTTCATCGAGGTCTGCAGAACCTCCGGCGGCAGCTCCAGGAACTCCTCGTCGATGGCGCCCATCAGAACGACGGGCCATTCCACCAGACCGGCGACCTCGGCCAGAAGCCCCTTGTCCTCGACGACGTCCAGACCGTTGGCAAAGGCCTGGTTGGTGGCCTCCTGCCAGATCGCCTCGGCACGCTCGCGGGCGTCCAGCACCACATGGGCGCGTTTCAGCTTGGCGGCATAGTCGTCAAACCCGGTGACGGTGATCTCGTCCGGCGCCATGAAGCGGTGGCCGCGGGTTGTGTTGCCCGCCTTGATGCCGTCGATGTCCAGATCCACCACCGATGTCCCTGCCTCATCCGACAGGATGCACAGGATCGAGTGCAGCGGCCGCACCCAGCGCAAGGAGCCCGCGCCCCAGCGCATGGATTTCGGCCAGGGGAAGTTGCGGATGGTGGCTTCCAGCACTTCGGCGATGATCTCAGCCGCCGGGCGACCGGGCTTTTCGATTTGGACGAAATAGACGGGCCCCTTGGGGGTTTCGCGTTCTTCCAGCTGCTCACGGGTGACGCCCGCGCCGCGCAAAAAGCCCTCGATCGCCTTGTCCGGCGCGCCGACCTTGGGCCCCTTGCGTTCCTCGCGGATGGTGGGGCTTTCGGCCAACAGGCCATCAACCGCCAGCGTCAGGCGGCGCGGCGTCGACAGGGCCGCGGCCCCCGCATAGGTCAGGCCCGCCTCGACCAGGCCGTCGGTCACGCGCTTTTTCAGATCCTCGGCCGCACGCGACTGCATGCGCGCCGGGATTTCCTCGGAGAAAAGTTCAATCAGAAGATCGGGCATTGGATGTCCTCGAGCGTGGCCACGCAGACGGGCGCAGCGGAATGATTACGATTGGCAGACAGGGACCGGCAGGGCATCAGCCTGCATCACCGGTCTCGGGACGCGGCGGGCATTCCTCGCCAACGACGGTGCCGTCATAGGCCTTGTGGCCACAGTTGTTCAGTTCGTGCCAGACATAGCCAAAGCCGTCGTCGGTCACGGTCACGATGCGGTCCACACCATAGGAGATGTTCTTGGCCGACAGGAATGAGCGCGCCTTGCCCTCCGCGAGCTGAGCACCGATGGCTGCGGCGTCAAAACATTCGAACCAGGGCGGCGCGTTGCGCGGCTCGACCTTATCCGACAGGGTAAAGACCTGCGCCAGCTCATCCGGCGAGACCTTGGTGCGGAAGCAGGCACGATAGCGGATCGGCGAGCTGTCCGCGTCGATCGCCTCGAAGTCACTATAGGCGATCGGCTGCGCCGCGCCCCCGTCCAACGGCATCAACATCACGTCACGGCCGGGCTGCGGCTTTACCGTGTCGTAAAAGCCGTAGATCTGGAAGTAATACATCGCCCCCCCGGCCGCGAGCGCGGAGACGATCAGGATCAATGCGAGGAACTTTCCCATAGGTCCGCCCCCGATCAGGCCGCGTTTTCGGCTTCGGCCTCATGGCCGCCAGCCTCGGTCAGCACGAAGGCATCGGCGCATTGTTTGGCCAGCGCCCGCACCCGGCCGATATAGGCCTGACGCTCGGTTACCGAGATCACGCCGCGCGCGTCCAGCAGGTTGAAGATGTGGCTGGCCTTGATGCACTGGTCGTAGGCCGGATGCGCCATGATGATGCGTTTGCCGGTCTTGGGGTCGGTATGTTCCTGCGCAAGGATTGCCGCGCACTCGGCCTCTGCCTCCTCGAAGTGGCGTAGCAGCACCTCGGTGTTGGCCACGTCGAAGTTCCAGCGCGCGTATTCTTCTTCGGTCTGCTTGAAGACATCGCCATAGGTCAGCGGGATCGGCGCGTCCGGGTCATTGAACGGCATGTCCATCACGTGATCGACGCCGAGGATATACATCGCCAAACGCTCCAGACCATAGGTCAGCTCACCGGACACCGGGTGGCAGTCATGGCCGCCGACCTGCTGGAAATAGGTGAACTGGCTGACTTCCATGCCGTCGCACCAGACTTCCCAACCCAGACCCCAGGCGCCCAGCGTCGGGCTTTCCCAGTCGTCCTCGACAAAGCGAATGTCATGCAGCGCCATATCGACGCCGATCGCCTCAAGACTGCCCAGGTACAGTTCCTGAAGGTTCGGCGGGCTGGGTTTGATCAGCACCTGATACTGATAGTAGTGCTGTAAACGGTTCGGGTTTTCGCCATAGCGCCCGTCAGTGGGGCGGCGCGAGGGCTGCACGTAGGCCGCGGCCCAGGGCTTGCTGCCCAGGGATCGCAGCGTGGTAGCCGGGTGAAAGGTCCCTGCCCCGACCTCCATGTCGTAGGGCTGCATCACTGCGCACCCCTTGGTGGCCCAGTAAGTCTGAAGCCTCAGGATAATCTCTTGGAAGGAGCGCGGCGCGCCATTGGTCTGGGTCATCTTTCAATCCTTCGGGGGCAGCTGGGGCAGCAATTGCGGGGATCTTCCTATGCAAGGCTCCGGGCAGGGTCAACGCCCTCTGACCGCCTCCACGACGCCGAGCGCACCGCAGGCTGCAGCGCATCGGCAACAAAAGTGCGGGAATGCGGCAACGCGCCGGGAATTCCCCCTGCCATGAGGAGTTCCCTTTGCCGGACCAAAATGCTTAATCTCCGCTTCAATCATAACGATGACTTCCGGGATACGAGGCCCTGACAATGAAAAAACTGATTGCCGCTCTGGTTCTGCCGCTGTTTGCGCTGACCATGGCGTTCACCGCGGCCTCCACCGCGCCGGTTTCGGCGCAGAGTGGGGCCGATGCGGTCTGGATCCAGATCGCTGCCCGTTCCTCGCTGCGCGAGGCCGAGGCCGAGGCGCGCAGATATGCCGCTCGCCTGCCCGACGTGTCGGGTTATGCCCTCGGCGGCGGCTGGTATGGCGTGGTTCTGGGCCCCTATGCGCGCGACGATGCCGAACGGGTGCTGCAGGTCTACCGCAGCGAAGGCCAGATCCCGCGAGACAGCTTCATCGCCTTTCGCCGCAACCTGCGCAGCCAGTTCTACCCGGTAGCTGCAAACGCCGGGCCAGCGGACGACCCCGCACCCGCCCCAGTTGCGCCGGACAGCGCCCAGAGCCTGCCGCAATCGCCGGACGTGCCGACCACCCTGCCCGACGAAACCCCGGCGGAAGCACGCCGCAGCGAGCGGGCCCTCAGCCGCGAAGAGCGTATGGAATTGCAGGTCGCCCTGAAGGCTGCGGGCTTCTACGACGCCGGCATCGACGGGGCCTTTGGCCGTGGCACCCGCACCTCCATGAGCGAATGGCAGGCGGCACGCGGCTATGAGCCCACCGGCGTGCTGACGACCGGCCAGCGCCAGGCCTTGATGGAGGAATACAACGCCCCGCTGATCTCGGTCGGGATGACCCGGATCGAGGACAGCAAGGCAGGCATCGCGCTGGAAATACCGGCCAAGGAAGTCGCGTTTGAACGCTATGAATCGCCTTTTGCCCATTACACCGCCAAAGGCGATCTTGGCGTGCGACTGCTGCTGATCAGCCAGCCCGGCGACAAGCGCACGCTGTTTGGCCTTTACGACATCCTGCAGACGCTGGAAATCGTGCCCATGCAAGGCCCGCGGCAGCGTGGCAGCAACAGCTTCACCATCGAAGGGCGCAATGAGCGTATCGTCTCATTCACGCAAGCCAGCCTGGAGAACGGTGAAATCAAGGGCTTCACCCTGATCTGGCCCGCCGGAGACGAAGACCGCCGCGCGCGCGTGCTGGCAGCGATGCAGGCCAGCTTCACCCGGCTTGAAGGGGTTCTGGACCCCGCCGCAGGGGCCGACGCGGTCCAGGATATCGACCTGGTATCAGGACTGGAAATCCGCCGTCCCAAACGGTCGCGGTCGGGTTTTTACGTCGACGGCCAGGGCAGCGTTCTGACCAGTTCGGACGCGGTCACCGGGTGTAGCCAGGTCACCCTCGACCACAGCTACCAGGCCGAGATCGCCGCCAATGACGCTGAAAACGGCCTTGCCATCCTGCGCCCGACGGAACCCTTGGTGCCTGCGGCCGTGGCCGAGCTGAGCGCAGGATCGCCGCGGCTTCAGTCAGAAGTCGCCGTTTCGGGCTTTTCCTACGAAGGCGTGCTTGGCGCTCCCAGCCTGACCTGGGGCAAGGTTGCAGATGTCAAAAGCCTTGAAGGCGACGGTGATGTGACCCGGCTGGCGATGACCGTGCAACCCGGCGATGCCGGCGGGCCGGTACTGGATCGGACTGGCGCCGTTCTGGGCATGCTGCTGCCCCAGCGGAACGACGAAAAACAGCTGCCCGAGGAGGTGAACTTCGCAGTCAACGCCGAAACCATCCGTAAGGCGCTGAATGCAGTGGGGGTCTCGCCTGCGGCGCGCTCGGAGGCAACGGCCGCGCTGCCCAGCGCCGCGATGACCCGGCTCGCCTCCCGTATGACCGTTCTGGTCAACTGCTGGGAATGAAAAAAACGCGTCTGCCTGGCTGAGCCGGGCAGACGCATCCTGATCAGAGCGGCGCGGGTTGAGAGACCGGCTACCAGACAGCCGCCAACTGCCGCTCAATAAGGGTGGATCCGGCCATCCCAGGTGTGAAAACAGCCGGTTGTTTCCAGGCTCAGCACTTCGAATTCATTGATGAGACCAGAGACCGACTCCTCGACGGAGATTTCGCCCTCTTCTCCCCCCATGTCCGTGCGCACCCAGCCCGGGTGGTAAATACCCACCGCAATGCCCTCCGGCTGCAGATCCGTCGCGAGATTGCGGCCGATGTTCAGCGCTGCCGCCTTTGACGCACGGTAGGCATAGCTGCCGCCCGGGGCTCGCACCTGGCTGGCCATCTGCGAGGACAAAATCGCGATCCGGGGCGCCTTGGCCAAACGCAGATTGGGCAGCATCGCCTGCACGGTCAGAAACACCCCGGTGACATTGGCTGCCAGCGTCTTGCCCCAGACCTCCGCCGTGTAATCCTCCAGGCGCATCGCCTTGTCGATGTAGACGCCCGCGTTGCAGACCAAGAGATCAACCGGCCGCCCCTTGATCTGGGCCGCAAAGCGCGCCTGCTGACCGGGATCCGATACATCCAGTTTCACACCAGAGGAATGGTCACGCGAAGTGCCCGTCACCTCGTAGCCGGTCGCCCGCAGCCGCTCCACCAGCGCCTTGCCAAGTCCGCGACTGGTGCCCGTTACAACTGCATGCATGTGTTCGTCCTTCGTTTCCGGCCTCTGGCGTCGGCCTCAGTTCGTTTTGCGCCCGGGACGGAACGGCAAGGGCACCACCGGCACACCTTCTTCGATCAGCTCCCGGGCCTCTTCCAGCTTCGCCTCACCGTGGATCGCGCGTTCTGGCGCTTCCCCCAGATGCATTGCCCGGGCTTCGCGGACAAAATTGCTTCCCACGTAGTCGGAGTTCGCCTCGACTTTCTTGCGCAGTTCCGCCAAGGCCTTTTCGACATCGCCTGACGGACGGCTGAGCATACCGGCGCCCTGGCCTGCGGCGGGTTTGATCGGCGGCGTGCCCGGTGCGGCGTCGGCGGACCCGGCAGCGGGGAGCGTCTCGCGGGTGTCCGGCTCTCCTACCGAGGATACGGCCTTGCGCCCGGGGCGCACGCGCGGCGCCATGATCGCTTTTTCGACGCTGGTGCCACCGCAGACCGCGCAGCTCACCATGCCCGACGCTGCCAATTTGTCAAACGCCGATGCTGACTGGAACCAGCTGTCGAACACATGACCTTCCGCACATTTGAGACTGTATTGAATCATCTCTTTCCCCTTTGCAGGAAGCGGTGATTAAATCTGCAATCCCAGCAAGTTCAAGAGGCGACCGCAGCTATCCTGCGGCTGCCGCGACCTGCAACCGGGTTTGTAGCCGGGCCAACAGCTCGTCGGTTGGCAGATCCGCCTCGACCGCGAGGCGCCGCAAGCCGAAATGCACATGAGCCATTTCTCGATAATAACCCGCATAGACGTAGTTCACAGCGGCACCGGCAATAGCCCCTGCAATCGGCACCGCCTGCGCCGCGAGCTTTTGCCCCAGCACCACGCCCAGCTTTGGCGCCACCTGCGCAATCAGTCGATGGACGCCGCCGGGCAGCCCCAACCGCAGCGACAGGAACCCCAGGTCCGATCCGTCATCTGACGCCAGCGGGCCAGCAGCCGTGAACACCTGGATGCAGTCGAAGGTCACGCTTTCCGCTTCGGGGTTAAACCCCTCGGCCACGGCCGCGCCCTGGATCGTGCGAAGCAGGAACGCCGTGGTGGCAGGCAGTTCCACCAGCGCGCCCGGCAGCCCCGCCGCGCCCCCTGCGGCGCCCATGGCAGCACTCAGCACCCGGTCGAAGCCGGGCTTCTGGTCCGGCACCAGTCGCCGTGAGTGGGTGGCCCCCTTCATGGCCAGACGCAGGGCGCTGGCGGTCGAGGCCGTCAAACCGGCCCGCACCGGTTGCGGCAAGCGCTGCAACAGATCCTCTCCGCTGCTGCCAAGACGGTTCAGCAGGTCCACGCCAAACCCGCTCGCAGCCCGGTAGCGCCGCGCCAAGGCGTCGATTTCCGCTTCCAGCTCCTGCGAGGTGAGCCGCCGCGTTTCCGTCAGAATGTCCGTCATTTGCGCCTCCTCTGCCCCTTTGAAGATCGGCAGCAAACAGGAGGATTTCAACCCTGCCAGCGCTCGACCTTGCCGCAAACCCCCTCCCAGGCTGCCGGATGCAGCGCCAGCCCCAGAACCCGGTCGGGGTTCGTCGGCGGTGGCATCTCGACCCCCTCCAGCCGGGTGAAACCAAACCGCTGATAATAGGGAGCATCGCCAACCAGCATGACCCGGGCCCAGCCACTATCCTGCGCCTTGGCCAGGCTGTCGCGGATGAGCGAACCGCCAAGCCCTTCGCCCTGGCGGGTGGGATGAACGGCAACCGGTCCGAGCAGCAACGCCTCGGCGCCACCGACGAGAACCGGCCAGAAGCGGATCGCCGCCGCGAGAATGCCATCGGAGTCACGCGCCACCTGGCTAAGACCCGGCACCGGCGGCACCCCGTCGCGCAAACGATAGGACGACAGGGCTTCGCGCCCCGGTGCAAAACACAGGTCATACAGCGCTTCGACCTCCCACCGGTCGTTCGCCTGCTCCGCTTTCAGCTCGATCACGCTGCGCTGCCTCCGCCATTCGCCCCCTGCGGGCTGGCGTTCGGCCTAGCACGGGCGTAAGTCTTGGGCAAATACCTAAGCTACAACACCAGAGCAGGAATTCGCGATGTTCTACCGCCCCGAAGACGGCCACGGCCTGCCGCATAACCCCTTCAACGCCATTGTCACCCCCCGTCCCATCGGCTGGATCTCCAGTCGCTCCGCAGACGGTGTGAACAACCTGGCCCCCTACTCCTTCTTCAACGCCGTGGCCTATACCCCGCCACAGGTGATGTTTGCCTCGACCAGCGCCAAGGAGGACCAGGACGGCACCAAGGACAGCGTCGCCAACATCCGCGACACCGGCGTGTTCTGCGTCAACGTGGTCTCTTACGCCCTGCGTGATGCGATGAATGCCAGTTCTACGGCCTTGCCGAAAGACGTCGACGAGTTCGCCCATGCCGGGCTGGACACCGTGGAATGCAAGACCATTGACTGCGCCCGCGTCGCCGCGGCCCCTGCCGCGCTGGAGTGCCGCCTGACGCAGATCGTCACCCTGCCGGGTGAAGCCAACAAGGTGGTCTTCGGCGAAGTGACAGGGGTGCACATCCGCGATGACTGCCTGCGTGACGGCACCTTTGACGTCACCACCTTCCAGCCGCTGGCCCGGCTTGGCTACCGGGACTATTCCGTTGTGCGCGACCTGTTTTCGCTAACCCGCCCCGACCAGTGAGGCCCCAGATGCCGTTGCCAGACCCCAGAAAACGCAATCCCATCACCCTGCCCGACGGCAGCGCACATGCGGGCACCGTCATGCTGTTGGAAGTATTGGAGCACCCCAATTTCAAAGTGGGTGATTACACCTATGCCTCCGATTTCACGCCCCCCAAGGACTGGGCGCAGCATCTCGCCCCCTATCTGTTTCCCGGCTCGCGCGAGCAGCTGATCATCGGCAAGTTCTGCCAGATTGCACATGGCGTGCGCTTCATCACGGCCTCTGCGAACCACGCGCAGGAGGGGCTCAGCTGCTATCCGTTTCCGGTGTTCGACCCATCCCGAATGGCCGGGTTCCAGCCCGACACCCGCGACACGGTGGTCGGCAATGACGTCTGGTTCGGCTACGGTGCGCTGATCCTGCCCGGTGCCCGCATCGGTGACGGGGCCATCATCGGTGCAGGCGCGGTCGTGCGCGGCACGGTGCCGCCCTATGCAATCGTCACCGGCAATCCTGGCACCGTCCACAGCTACCGCTTTGCAAAGCCGCAGATCGCCCAGCTGCTGAGCCTGCGGTGGTGGGACTGGCCTGCCGAACTGATCGCACGCGCCGAACCGGCGCTGCTGGCCGGAGACCTCGACATGCTCGAAAGCCTCGCCCCGGACTGACGAGGTTGGGCCTGTGCGCCAACCGCACAGCCAGCATAGCCCAGGAACGACAAAGGCCCGCAACTCTGCCGAGTTGCGGGCCTTCTTCGTTTTCAGTTGCGTCGATCAGTGGCCGCCCAGAATTCCGGTTCGGACCGAGTAATCCACGGCCAGTTCGTATTCCGGATCATCGTCGCTATCGACCATCAGGTGACCGGCCTTGGTCAGCAACTGGTGACAATCGCGGCTCAGATGACGCAGCACCAGCTTCTTGCCCTCGGCCTCGTATTTGGCGGCCACGGTCTCGATCGCCTGCAGCGCAGACTGATCCACCACCCGGCTGCGGGCAAAGTCGACGATCACCCGCTCCGGGTCGCCCGCCACGTCGAACAGCTCGACGAAACCGTCGGTGGAACCAAAGAACAGCGGCCCTTCGATCTCGTAGACCTTGGCCCCTTTGTCTGTCACGGACTCACGCGTGGTGGCGTGGATACGACGCGCGTTGTTCCAGGCATAGGCCAGCGCCGAGACGATCACGCCGACGACCACGGCAATCGCAAGGTCGGTCAGCACCGTCACCACGGTTACCAGAACGATGACGAAGGCATCGATGCGCGGCACCTTGGTCATTACCTTGAAGCTGTTCCACGCAAAGGTTCCGATCACCACCATGAACATCACCCCAACGAGCGCGGCCAGCGGGATCTGCTCGATCAGCGGCGAGGCGACAACAATGAAAGCCAGCAGGAACAGCGCCGCGGCGATGCCTGCGATGCGGGTGCGGCCACCGGATTTCACGTTGATCATCGACTGGCCGATCATCGCGCAGCCCCCCATGCCGCCGAAGAAGCCGGTCACCACATTGGCAGCCCCTTGCGCAATGCACTCCTGGCTGGCGCCGCCACGCTTGCCGGTGATTTCCCCCACCAGGTTCAGCGTCAGCAGGCTTTCGATCAAGCCGATCGCGGCCAGGATCACCGCATAAGGCAGGATGATCCACAGGGTTTCCAGCGTAAACGGTGCCAGAGCAGTTCCGTACAGCCCCTCGCCGGTGCCGAACGGATTATGGAAGCTGGGCAGGCCGCCCTCGATCGAGGCCATGTCGCCAACGCGCGGCACGTCCAGCCCCATGGCAATCACCAGGATCGCCACGACACCGATCCCCGCCAGCGGTGCCGGGATCACATTGGTGATCTTGGGCATGCCCCAGATGATCACCATGGTCAGCGCCACCAAGCCCAACATCAGGAGCAGCGAGCCCCCCTGCAGCCATTCGGTTCCGCCCGTGGCCGGATCCTTGAACTGCGTCAGCTGGGCGAGGAAAATGACGATCGCCAGGCCGTTCACAAAGCCGAGCATCACCGGATGCGGCACAAGACGTATGAACTTGCCCCAATGCATGACCCCGGCGAAGATCTGCAGGATTCCCATCAGAACAACCGTGGCAAAGAGATATTCCACGCCGTGCTCCGCCACCAATGCCACCATCACCACGGCCAGCGCGCCGGTTGCGCCGGAGATCATTCCCGGCCGCCCGCCGAAGACCGCCGTGATCAACCCGACCATGAAGGCCGCGTAAAGCCCGACAAGGGGATGCACCCCGGCGACGAAGGCAAAGGCCACCGCCTCGGGCACCAGCGCCAGCGCCACGGTCAGGCCGGACAAAAGCTCGGTACGGACACGGGCCACGGTAAAGCCCTCGTCCTGCATGATCGATAGGTTGGGCGGAGAAATCTGCTTGGCCAGCAAAGCCACGGCTGCGCGTCTCATAAAAGGTTACCTGCGGTTGGAGGAGGTGTGTTCGCTGCCTGCCCGTTAGCGGAAAATCGCCAATGGGGCAAGGGCGCGGAGGCTCCGCGCCTCCGCCCAGGCAGAGGCAGGCGAAGATTTGTCCCCAAGGTAAGCGTGATGAACGGCCACTGTGCAAACCGCCCCTTGGCTGGTCCGCACCCGGTGCATAGCGTCATGGCCGACAATAGCCGTGGCTGCGCCCCTTCAACACCCTCTGGCCGCCAGCGCGAAGTCCCGGCGGCGCAAACCGAGCCCCGCAGCCCCCAAACAGCTTGCTCTTGCCAAATCCGCCATGGCTTGTGCATATCCATGCCAGCATCATCAGGAGGCCAGCACGTGACTGCAGCAACACCCCGTGAAACCATGATCGCCGTAATCGGTGGCTCAGGCATTTACGAGATCGACGGTCTGGAAGGCGCCGAATGGGTCTCGGTCGACACGCCCTGGGGCGCCCCCTCGGACCAGATCCTGACCGGCACGCTGGACGGCGTAAAGATGGCTTTCCTGCCCCGCCACGGCCGCGGCCATGTCCATTCGCCCACTGAAGTCCCCTACCGGGCCAATATCGACGCACTGAAGCGACTGGGGGTGACCGACGTCTTCTCCGTCTCCGCCTGCGGCTCTTTCCGCGAAGAGATGGCCCCCGGCGATTTCGTCGTGGTGGATCAGTTCATCGACCGCACCTTTGCCCGCGAAAAAAGTTTCTTCGGCACCGGCTGTGTGGCCCATGTCAGCGTCGCGCATCCGACTTGCGAACGGTTGAGCGACGCAGCCGAGGCTGCGGCGCGCGACGCGGGCATCAACATCCATCGCGGGGGCACCTATTTGTGCATGGAGGGGCCGCAGTTCTCCTCGATGGCCGAAAGCAAGATGTACCGCGAGCAATGGGGCTGTGACGTGATCGGCATGACCAACATGCCAGAGGCCAAACTCGCCCGCGAAGCCGAGCTGTGCTACGCCTCGGTCGCCATGGTCACCGACTACGATAGCTGGCACCCCGAGCACGGTGCGGTGGAGATCACCGAGATCATCGCCACCCTGCAGGGCAACTCCGCCAACGCCCGCGAGATGGTGCGTCGCCTGCCCGGCCTGCTCGGGCAGCAGCGCGCCGATTGCCCGCATGGCTGCGACAAGGCGCTGGAATACGCGATCATGACCGCGCCCGAGAAACGCGACCCGGCCCTGCTGGCGAAACTGGACGCGGTGGCGGGCCGAATGCTGGGCTGATCCCCGTTCCTTGCGATGCAAGGCCGAGGGCGGTTCGACCGGACCGCCCTTTTTTTTCTGCGCCGATGGGCCGATCTGGCAGATCTTTCGGCGTTTGTGAGATCAACGCCTTGCACCGAAGGCCGCTGCCGCCTGCCCCGCCGCGGCTGCCACGCCTTCGTCGCGCCAAGTGACTTGCGGGATCGAGGCAGGGCTACAATCGCCATTTTCTGGGCGGCATCGCTGGGTAGCACTGCTGCGCGGCAAGCGCACGATTGCCCGTTCCCCCTTGCAACAACAGGCTGCTTGGGCGAAACCCCGGTTGGCCCCGCTTTTGCGAGGTCTCCGATACCGCTGCCCCATGGAGCCGACAGATGCCCAAGAAGCCCGACGTCAAAGACTATATCCGCACCATCGTGGACTTCCCGCACGAAGGGATCATGTTCCGCGACGTGACCACGCTGTTTGCCGATCCGCGCGGCTTCCGCATGGCGATCGACCAGATGCTGCACCCCTACGCGGGCGAGCAGATCGACAAGGTGGTCGGGCTCGAGGCACGTGGTTTCATCCTCGGTGGCGCCATTGCCCACCAGCTGAGCGTCGGCTTCGTGCCGATCCGCAAGAAAGGCAAACTGCCCGGCACCACCATCAGCCAAGAGTACAAGCTGGAGTATGGCGAAGCCATCGTCGAGATTCACGACGATGCCATCAAGCCGGGCGAAAAGATCCTGGTGGTGGACGATCTGCTGGCCACCGGCGGCACCGCAGGCGCGGGCATCAAGCTGATCGAGCGGCTGGGCGGCGACATCGTTTCCTGCGCCTTCATCGTCGATCTGCCCGAACTGGGCGGCCGCAAACTGCTCGAGAGCATGGGCATGGACGTACATGTGCTTTGCGAGTTCGAAGGCCTGTAAGCCGACACGCCATCAGGCTTCCATCGTGACGCTATGGCTGGTGGGCTCTCCCGCCCGCCGAGCGGCTTTTAGTTGCAAAAAGCCGCTGGCCGTTGGGCATGGCCTTTCAGGCCTTCAAGGCCTGAAAGGCGCGCCGCGCCATGCGCGGCGCCGGGCCCAAGGCTGCCAGCCGGTCCGGCAGCGCCGGGCTGGCGCAGGCGCGGGAGCGCAACGAGGCCAGAGCGCGCTACTGTTCAGTTTCAGCCTGCGTACGTTTCAGTCCGCACGCAGCACTGCACCGGGGTTCATGATCCCATTGGGGTCCAACGCCTGTTTGATCGCGCGCATCGCCGCGAGCCCCGCCGGATCGCCGTAGCGTTCCAGGTCTGCGACCTTCAACCGCCCGACCCCATGTTCGGCACTGAACGAGCCACCGAACTGCGCCACCAGCTCATGCACCGCGTCCTTGATCGCACCGCGTAGATGGTCAAAAGCCTGCCGCGGCTGCCCCTGTGGCGGAAACACGTTGTAATGCAGGTTGCCATCGCCCAGGTGACCAAAACAGTTGATGCGGAAATCCCCGAGCGCCGCCACGACACGCCCCCCCTGCTCAATGAACTCCGGTATCTGCCCGATAGGAACCGAGATATCGTGGCTGGAGACCGACCCGATCATCTTGTTCGCCTCGGGGATATGCTCGCGCATGGACCACAAAGCGTGCCGCTGCGCCTCGGATTGCGCGATGACACCATCGTCGCTCAGTCCAGCGTCGAGTGCCGCCTCGAACAGGGCCGCAAGGGTTTCTTCGGCGTCCAGGCCACGCGGCAGGCCCAGTTCGATCAGCACCGACCACTCCGGCGCCTCGGCAAACGGCTGGCGGACCTGTGGCAGGCACTCTGACAGGAACTCCAGCCCTTGCCGGTGGATCAACTCGAACGCGCTGACGGCTTCACCGGCGTGATCGCGCGCCAGCGCCAGAAGCGTCACCGCTGCTGCAGGATCGCGCACGGTGAATACCGCGGTGCCGCAAGAAGCGGGCTGCGGCGACAGTTTCAATGTAGCCGCCGTGATGATGCCCAGCGTGCCTTCGGCACCGATCAGCAGGTTGCGCAGATCATATCCGGTGTTGTCCTTGCGCAGCCGTGTCAACCCATGCCAGATGTCGCCGTTGGGCAGCACCGCTTCCAGCCCCAGGCACAGATCGCGGGCATTCCCGTAGCGCAAAACGTTGACCCCGCCTGCATTCGTCGACAGCACGCCACCGACACGAGCCGAGCCTTCGGAGGCCAGTGACAACGGAAACAACCGCTTGGCGCTGTGCGCGGCAGCCTGCACATCGGCCAGAATCGCGCCTGCTTCGGCGATCAGCACGTTTTCCGAGGGGTGCACTGCACGGATTGCCGCCATCCGCTCCAAAGAAATCAATAGCGGCGCGGCTCCTTCCGGCATGAGCTGCCCCCCAACGAGGCCCGTCCCGCCGCCGTAGGGCACCACCGGCACCCTGGCGGCATTGGCCTCGCGCACCAGCGTGGCGACCTCCTCGGGACTGCGCGGCAGCGCCAGAACACCTGCCTGCCCCTGATAGCGCCCCCGTGGTTCCTCCAGGTAGCGGGGCTCGGGCGGACGCAGCAACTCCTGCGGCAGGCAGGCAGACAGACGGGCAGCAAAGGCGGAATCGGCAGGGTTCAAAGACATGTCGAATGCATGCCGCATCCGGCGGCGGCAGGCAAGAAAATGGAACTCAACACCGTCATCCCTGCCATCGCAACCATGCGTCGCATCGCGGCACCTATTCCTCTGCCGCCAGATAGCGTGGACGCAGCACGAAGACGGTGGGGCGATCGGGCAACGTTCGCAGCGATACATCAAGAGAGCTACGCCCATCGTCCACTACATCGAACTGGGTCGCCACCTGTGACAGGAAGCGCTGCAGCGATGGGTCGGTGAACCAATGCATCGGGATGATCACCGAAGACTTGAGCCGCCCCAACACCTCCAGCATCTCGTCCAGCGGCAGGGTAATGCCGCCGTCCACCGCCGCCATCACCACATCGAGCCGCCCCAGCGCGGCGTATTGCGCCGGTGTCGGGATATGATGAAGATGCCCGAGATGACCAACGCACAGCCCCGCGACTTCGAACACGAAGATCGAGTTGCCCTGAGGTTCGACGCCGCCAAACATGCTGCGAATGTCGGTGGGCACATTGCGGATCAGCATCTCGCCAAGGTCCAGATGATGGTGAACGCCGCCACCTGCCTCGGCCCAGCCGGGCAGCACATGCGCGATCCCCGGATCCGGCTGTGACGTCCAATGCGTGTCATGCGCGTGGTTCATCGTGACGACATCCGGGATCATCGGCGCAGATCCGATAAAACCGGTGTAATCGGTCACCACGTTCAAGCCGCCATTGGTCCGAAGCAGAAAGGACGCGTGGGCAATGTAGCGTATGTGCAGAGTATCTGAGGCCACAGGCTGACGCCAGCTGGCCCGGTGCAGATAGTGCAGGCCTGGCGCGGATTCCGCCAACGCAATGCAATGGCTGGCCCGGCGCTCTTGCGCCTGCAGCTGCACGCCGGTCAGGACGCCTGCCAGCCAGACCCACAAGCACAGGAAACGAGACAGAATACCCATGCAGCAGGTTGTAGTGCACAAAGTGCAGCTGTCAGCCTGCCACCCGTGAAATCTCCGCAAGACATCCCGCCGTAGCCATGAGATTTCACGATCCAGCGTCAATTTTGGTCACGCGCTGTCGGCAACGCCCCCAACGACGTGCCCGGTCAGAAGAACGAGAGTTGCGCCAGACATACGCTGTGCCGCAGACTGGATGGAACAGGACACAAGGCCTGCCCTCCCAATGACCCAAAACCCAATTGGGACGTTTCTGTCGCCCTCGGGCTCGGGTACTGGCCTGCCGCCTGGCTCAAGCCTGACCGGCCAGCGTCTTGCCCCTGCGGTCGTGGCGCAATGCGGCGTAGAGCACATGCGTACGCCAGCGACCATTGATCTGAAGATAGGACTGCGCGACACCTTCATACTTGAAGCCGGATTTTTCCAGCAATCCTCGTGAGGCGGCGTTCTCCGGCAGGCAGGCGGCCTCGATGCGGGACAGTTCCAGCTTGTTGAAGGCGTGGTGCACCACGGCTCCGATCGCTTCGCGCATGTATCCCTGACGCGCGAAAGGCTGACCAGTCCAGTAGCCCAGCGTTCCCGCCTGGGCCGGGCCGCGACGGATGTTGTCCAGGGTGATGGCCCCCAGCAACATCTGATCGTCGCGACGGATCAGGAACAACGGCAACGCCGTGCCCGCAGTCACCGACCGGCGCGCCCAGTAGACCCGGTTGGTGAAGCTCTTGCGGCTGAGATGGTCAGCCGCCCAACCCGGCTCCCAGGGCGTCAGGTAGGCCTGACTTTGCTGCCGCAGCGCTGCCCAGCCGTGAAAATCCGAATGCACCGGTGGCCTGAGCGTCAGGCGTTCCGTTTCGATGCGAACCTTACGGCGGGTGAGCAGCATCAGGCGGCGCGCCTCTCCTGCAAGCGGGCCAGCGAGGGGGCCTTGTCGACCGGGCCATAAAGCGCCAGTGCAGCCGGAGCGCTGACCGCCATGGTTTCAGCCAGTTCGCGCACCTGCCGGGTGGTCACCGCATCAATGCGCGCCACGGTGTTCTCCAGGGTCGGCACCCGGTCCCAGATCTGCACCAGCCGCGCCAACCGTTCCGCCCGATTGGACGGGCTTTCCAGCCCCATCAGCATGCCGGCCTTCATCTGCGCCCGGGCGCGCTCTACCTCGGCATCGGTCATGTCGTCGGCCGCGCGTTTCATCTCGTCGATGGTGATGCCTGCCAGCTCCGCCAGCTGATCGCCGGAAGTGCCCGCATAAATCGTCATCGAACCGGTGTCGGAGTAGGAGCCCGCCTGCGAAAAGATCGTGTAGCACAGGCCGCGTTTCTCGCGCACTTCCTGGAACAAGCGCGAGGACATGCCGCCACCAAGCGCACTGGCATAGATCTGCTCGGTGTACATCGACTGGTCGCGGTAGCCCGGGCCTTCGATGGCAAGGGCAAAATGCGCCTGTTCCAGATCCTTGATCTTGCGCATCTCGCCGCCGGTAAAGGTCGCGCCTTCTTCAGTGTGGGCGGCTTTGGGCTCCAGATGCCCGAACATCTGCTCAGCCAGACGCACCAGCACGTCGTGGTCCACCGCACCCGCAGCGGCCAGGATCATCTGACCGGGACCGTAGTGTTCGCCGACAAACCCCTCGAGGTCTTCGCGGCTGAAGCTGCTGACACGCTCCGCCGGGCCCAGGATGGTGCGGCCAAGCGCCTGATCGCGGTAGCATTCCTCCTGCAGCCAATCAAAGATCACGTCATCCGGGGTATCCAGTGACTGGCCGATCTCCTGCAGGATCACCCCACGCTCGACCTCGATTTCCCGCGTGTCGAACACCGGGTTCAGCAGAATGTCCCCGATCACATCCACCGCCAGCGGCACGTCGTCTTTCAGCACCCGTGCGTAATAGGCCGTGACCTCGCGGCTGGTGTAGGCGTTGATATAGCCCCCCACATCCTCGATCGCCTCGGCTATTTCCAGCGCGCTGCGCGACTTGGTGCCCTTGAAAGCCATGTGCTCCAGAAAATGGGCGATGCCGTTCTGCTCAAGCCGTTCGTGGCGGCCGCCGGCGGTCACCCAGATCCCGATCGCCGCGGATTCCAGTCCCGGCATATGCTCGGAGACGATGCGGAACCCGTTGGCGAGTGTGTGCTGCTGTACGGTCAATGCGTGATGTTCTTTCTGATGTGATCCTCAAGGGCGGCCAGATCATTGGCGATCCGGGTCACCCGTTCCGATCTCTCATACAGGTCTGCCATGCGCGGGGGAAGAGGCGGATGAATGCCGCTGGCATCCTCGACCGCTGCCGGGAATTTGGCCGGATGCGCCGTCGCCAAGGTGATCATCGGCACCTCGGCCTTGCGGTGCTCGTTCGCAACTTTCACCGCCACCGCGCCATGCGGACACAGCAGCTCACCCGAGGCTGCCAGTTCCGACTTGATGGTTGCCAGTGTTTCCTCCTCGGAGGTGCGGCCCGAGGCGTAGGTCTCGCTCAGAGCTTCCATCGCCCCTTGCGAGACGTCGAAGCCACCGTTCTTCAACTCGTCCATCAGCTGCGCCACGGCACCGCTGTCCTGGTCGTAGGCATAGAACAGCGCACGCTCGAAGTTGGACGACACCTGGATATCCATGGACGGAGATATCGACGGGCGGGTATCGCCCTTGTAATACCCCTGCCCTGACAGGCAGCGGTGCAGGATGTCGTTCTGGTTGGTGGCGACCACCAGCTGGTCAATGGGCAGACCCATCTGCTTTGCGATGAAACCTGCGAAGATGTCGCCGAAGTTGCCGGTCGGCACGGTAAAGCTGACCTTGCGCTCCGGCGCCCCCAGAGACACGGCAGAGGAGAAGTAATAGACCACCTGCGCCAGCACGCGGGCGATGTTGATCGAGTTCACGCCAGCCAGCTTGACGCTGTCGCGGAAATCGAAGTCATTGAACATGTCCTTCACCCGGGCCTGACAGTCGTCGAAATCGCCATCGACGGCCAGCGCGTGCACGTTGGCATCCTGGGGCGTGGTCATCTGCCGACGCTGAACCTCGGAGACGCGACCATGCGGGTAGAGGATGAAGACATCGACATTGTTCAGCCCCCGGAAGGCTTCCATCGCCGCCGACCCGGTATCGCCGGAAGTGGCACCTGCGATGGTGACCCGGTCGCCGCGGCGCTCCAGTGCGGCCTGGAACAGCTGGCCGATCAGCTGCATGGCGAAATCCTTGAACGCCAGCGTCGGGCCGTGGAACAGCTCCAGCAGGAAATGGTTTGGTGCCAGCTGTTTCAGCGGCGCGCGGGCGGCGTGACCAAACCCCTGGTAGGCGCGGTCAATGATGGCGCGGAATTCGTCGTCGGTGAAACAATCGCCGATGAAGGGGCGCATCACGCGAAAGGCGGTTTCCTCGTAGGACAGGCCCGCCAGCGCCGCGATGTCGTCATGGGACAGCTGCGGGATCTCGGCCGGTACATAGAGGCCGCCGTCGCGGGCAAGCCCGGTCAGCATCGCGTCTTCGAATGTCAGCTCGGGCGCTTGGCCCCGGGTGGAGATATATTTCATCGCCTTCAGCTCTTTGGTTCAGGGCGGCTGCGCCGCAGAAAATAGAGGCTCATCGCGGCCCAGATAAAGGCCAGCGAAAACCAGGTGATCGCATATTGCAAGTGGTTGTTGGGGATAGAGGCGGTATCGACCGGCATCGGTTTCACACCGGCGTTCTCGCCCGCGGGGGGCGCGTTCAAGATGACCATCACCGGTTCGGTGTCCAGCTGCTGCGCCATGGCATCGGCATCTCTGGCGTACCAGATACCCTCGTCCAGATCTGGCGCAGGCGTGTAGCTGTCGACTTCCTGCGGCCAGTGGACGTTGCCGGAAATGGTCGCCGGACCGCGCAGGCGCTGTGCTGTTTTGTCGGAACCTGCAACAAACCCGCGGTCAATCAGGATGCGACGGCCATTGGACAACGTGAAGGGCGAGATCACCCGGAAGCCCGGACCAATATCCTTGAGCGACGTGACCACGAACAGATCCGGTGCGCCGATCTCGCCGCTCAAATGGACCGGGTGGTACTTGTCCGCCTCTCGATCCAGCGCGGTCGGGAGGTCAACCGCAGGCTCTCCATGGATGCGGGCCTCTATGGTTGCCAGGATCCCCTCTTTCCAGGTCATGCGCTGCAGCTGCCAGGTTCCCAGCCCGATCAGAATGGCCAGGCCTGCGCCGCTCACGATCAACAGGAAAATGACACGCCGCATCGACGCCGCTCCGCTTCAAAGGTCAGGGGCGCGCAAGGGAGTTCCCTGCGCGCCCCGTGTGTGGCCTCATGCCCGCGGATAATCAACCGCAAACATGTATCGGGTACACCGCGCCCTTACAGGCCGGCGGTGCCCCAGATGTAGACTGCAACGAACAGGAACAGCCAGACGACGTCCACGAAGTGCCAGTACCAGGCTGCGGCCTCGAAGCCGACGTGCTGCTCGGGGGTGAAGTCGCCCTTCATCGCGCGGATCAGGCAGACCGTCAGGAAGATGGTGCCGATGACGACGTGGAAGCCGTGGAAGCCGGTGGCCATGAAGAAGTTGGAGTAGAACTCGTCTTCGCCGAACTTCCAGCCTTCATGCAGCAGGTGCGCGTATTCATAGCCCTGCAGGAAGGTGAAGGCGATGCCGAAGGCGATACCGATCGACAGGCCCTGGATCAGCGCCTTGCGGTCGTTGTTGTGCACCAGCGCGTGGTGCGCCCAGGTGACGGCACAACCCGACAGCAGCAGGATCAGGGTGTTGATCAGCGGCAGGTGGAACGGATCGACGGCGTAGATCTCCGGCGGGATGTACTCGCTGCCCTCATAGGCTTCCATCGGGTACATGGCGTGTTTGAAGAACGACCAGAACCAGGCGAAGAAGAACATCACCTCGGACATCACGAACAGGATGAAGCCGTAGCGCAGGCCGATGCGAACGACCGGAGTGTGATCCCCGACGCGGCTTTCCTTGACGACCTCGGACCACCAGGCAAAGGCGGAATACAGGACGGCAACAAAACCGATCCAGAACGGCCAGGCCGTGAAGCCCTTCATCCAGAACACCGCGCCGACCAGCATGACAAAGGTGCCCAGCGACGAGGCCAGCGGCCAGATCGACGGCGGCAGAATGTGATAATCGTGATTTTTAGCGTGCGCCATTTAAGTGTCCCTCACCAAAGCGGCCTAGTTCGTAGTTACGTCTGCCCCGGTGCCATTCCCGGTGTCGAGAGCGGCATAGCCCTCGGGCAGATCGATTTCATGAAACGTGTACGACAGCGTGATCGTATGCACGTATTTTGCATCCCGGTCGTCAATGATTTCGGGATCAACATAGAAGGTCACGGGCATCTGCACCCGCTCCCCCGGCTGCAAAACCTGCTCGGTAAAGCAGAAGCAGTCGATTTTCTCAAAGAAATAGCCGGCCTGATACGGCGTCACGTTGTAGGACGCCTGACCGGCAACCGGACGATCGGTCGGGTTGTAGGCCTCGTAAAAGGCCAGCCCGGTTTCGCCCAGCTTGATCTCCATCTCGCGCTGCACCGGCTTGAACTCCCACGGCATGCCGCGCTGCTTGGAGCCGTCGAAACGCACCTTGATGGTCTGGTCCAGCACCGTGTCGGACCCGGCAGTCGCCACCTGGGTCACACCGCCAAAGCCGGTGACCCGGCAGAACCAGTCGTAAAACGGCACGGACGCCCAGGACAGGCCGCCCATCACCACGACGACGCCAACCAGCTGCACAACGGTTTTTTGCGGTCCTTGCAATGCCATCAGTTCTGCTCCAATTCGACCGGGCTCTGCGAGCTTGACTGGCTGTCCGGCAACTGAAACCCGGGCGCGGTCACCTTGACCAGCGTCAGCGCCATCACCAGCACCACAAACGCCGCCAGCAGGATCCCGACGCCGAGATTGCGACCCGAGCGACGCTTGTGGATCTCATGTTCCTTGCGCAGCGCCATGTTACCAGCCTCCCAGCCCGTAAGGTTTGAGCAGCGCCTCGGCCAGAATGGCGCCGAAATGCAGGAACAGGTACAGCAGCGACAGTTTGAAGAAGCTGCGCTCAACCTTGAAGTTGTCAGCCTCGGAATCATCCTCGTCGCGACGGCTGATCTTCCAGGCGCCATGCAGGAACAGCGCGTTTAGCACCAGCGCAACGGCCAGATACAGCGGCCCACCGATACCCGAGAACGCCGTCCCAACGGCCAGCACGGCCAGCAGTACGGTATAGCCGAGGATATGCAGACGCGTGGAGCGGCGACCATGGGTCACGGTCAGCATCGGCACCCCCGCATCGTCGTAGTCAGAGCGCATGAACAGGGCCAGCGCCCAGAAGTGCGGCGGCGTCCACATGAAGGTCAGCAGGAACATCAACCAGGGTTCCACCGACATACTGCCAGTGGCCGCAATCCAGCCGATGACCGGCGGGAACGCCCCGGCAGCACCACCGATGACGATGTTCTGCGGCGTCGCGCGCTTCAGCCACATGGTGTAGACGACAACGTAGAAGAAGATGGTGAAGGCCAGGAAGGCACCGGCAAAGACATTGGCGGCCAGCGCCAGCATGATGACCGAAAGCCCCGAAAGCGCGAGACCCAGCGCCAGTGCCTCCCCCGCCTCGACCTTGCCCGCAGGAATCGGACGTCCCTTGGTGCGCTTCATCACACGGTCGATATCGGCATCCCACCACATGTTCAGCGCCCCGGAGGCACCACCACCGATGGCGATGAACAGAATCGCGGCGAATCCGACGACCGGATGAACAGACACCGGCGCCGCCAAAAGCCCCACGAGCGCGGTGAACACCACCAGCGACATGACACGGGGCTTCAGCAGGGCGAAGTAGTCGCCGAAGCTGGCTTCGTCCTCATATGCCCGGCTTGCGTTGATGCTTGCGTCGCTCATCTTGGGTTCCTTGGCGGCAACGGGTGCGCAGGACTGCGCACCCAGATCTTGTCGTTCTCGACCGGCCCGCGCCTCGGCGGCGGAGCGGCGTGTCGGCTATCAGTTGGAGGCAACCTGATAGGAGCGCGGGGTGCCCGCGTATTCCTCGATCGCACCTTCCAACCAGGCGTCATACTGCTCTTGCGTCACCACTTTGACGGTGATCGGCATGTAGGCGTGGTCCTTGCCGCAGAGTTCGGAGCACTGACCGAAGTAGATGCCCTCGTTGCCTTCTTCGACCTTGAACCACAGTTCGGCCAGGCGGCCCGGCACGCCATCCTGCTTCACGCCGAAGGCGGGCATTGCCCAGGAGTGGATCACGTCCGCGGCGGTCACCTGCATCACGACGGTCTTGCCGGAGGGCACAACAACCGCGGTGTCGGTGGCCAGCAGGTAGTCATCTTCTGCGTAACCGTTTGCGGCCAGCTGGTCTTTCGGCAGCAGGAAGCTCTCGAAGCCGAATTCATGGTCGGTGTACTCGTAGCCCCAGTACCACTGGTAGCCGGTCACCTTGATGTTGATGTCACCTTCCGGGATTTCCTGCTGTGCGAACAGCTGCGGCAGCGAGAAGGAGCCGATGAAGACCAGGATCAGGATCGGAATAACGGTCCAGGCGATCTCGATCGGGGTATGGTGGGTGAATTTCGCCGGCGTCGGGTTGGCACGGCGGTTGAACCGCAGGATCGCCCACAGCAGCAGGCCTCCCACGAACACACAGATCGCGGTGATGATCACCAGGATCATGTGGTCCAGGCTGCGGATCCCCTCCATCAGCGAGGTGGCTGCCGGCTGGAATCCCATGCCGCCGTTGACCGGCTTACCAATGGTTTCCAATCCTTCCTGCGCCATTGCGGGAAGGCTGGAAAGGCCGGCGAAAAGGCCCGAAAGCGTCAAAGCGTTTTTCATATCTCTACCTGATCGGTTGATCGCGTTATTCCTGCGGCAGCCTGAGCGTTCGGAATCGATGATTCCACAAAACGCACCTGCCCCGTTGTCTTTGACGCCGCTTAAAATCATATTCGGGACAACAGATAAAGAGGCAGGCAAGCGTCAAACCGTCGCTTTCTTGATTTAGATCAAAAAAATCCGAGGACCGTGCCATGGAAACCCCCGCCTTTCGCCCGTTTGAAACCACGCTGCCGGAGACAGAGGCGCTGGCGGTGCTGCGTGATGCTCTGAGCGGGGCCGAGGATGGCGAGATCTTCGCCGAACGCCGCAAGTCGGAAGCGCTGTCCTTTGATGACGGGCGCTTGCGCAGCGCCAGCTATGACGCTTCCGAAGGGTTCGGCCTGCGCGCGGTGAATGGCGACGTGGCAGGCTACGCCCATTCAACCGACGTCTCCATCGCGTCGCTGAAACGGGCGGCCGAGACGGCAAGGCTGGCCGTGGGCGACGGCGGCGGCACCTACGCCGATGCACCGCAGGCCACCAACAAGAAGCTTTACACCGACGCCGACCCCATCAGCGCCATGCCATTTCCGGTGAAGGTGGAAACGCTGCGCGAGATCGATGCCTTCGCACGGGATCTCGATCCGCGCGTCGTACAGGTTTCCGCCTCCCTCGCCGCATCGCTGCAGGAGGTTGAGATCCTGCGGGCCGACGGCGTGCGCGTTCGTGACACCCGCCCGATGGCACGGCTGAACGTTTCGGTGATCGTCGAAAAGGATGGCCGCCGCGAAAGTGGCTCTGCCGGAGGCGGCGGCCGACTGGGGCTGGACGGGCTGGTCGACCCCAAGCATTGGCAGGCCCAGGTGCAGGAGGCCCTGCGCATCGCGCTGGTCAACCTCGACGCGGTGCCCGCCCCTGCCGGCGAAATGGACGTGGTGCTTGGCCCCGGCTGGCCCGGCATCCTGCTGCACGAGGCGATCGGCCACGGGCTGGAAGGTGACTTCAACCGCAAGGGCTCATCCGCCTTTGCCGGGCTGATGGGGCAGCAGATCGCCGCCAGGGGCGTGACCGTGCTGGACGATGGCACCATTCCCGACCGGCGCGGGTCGATCACCGTGGATGACGAGGGCACGCCAAGTCAGAAGACGACCCTGATCGAGGATGGTATCCTGGTGGGCTTCATGCAGGACCGCCAGAATGCGCGTCTGATGGGGGTTTCCCCCACCGGCAACGGCAGGCGGCAAAGCTACGCCCATGCGCCGATGCCGCGCATGACCAACACCTACATGCTGGGCGGAGAGGCCGATCCGGGTGAACTGGTAGCCAGCATCAAGGACGGCATCTGGGCGGTTGGCTTTGGCGGCGGTCAGGTCGACATCACCAATGGCAAGTTCGTGTTCTCCTGCACCGAGGCCTACCGCGTGAAGGATGGCAAGGTGGGCGCGCCGGTGAAGGGCGCAACCCTGATCGGCGACGGAGCCACTGCGCTGAAGCAGATTCGCGGCCTTGGCAACGACATGGCTCTGGATCCGGGCATGGGGAATTGCGGCAAGGCCGGACAATGGGTGCCGGTCGGCGTGGGCCAACCATCCGTATTGATGGGCGGGCTGACGGTGGGTGGGTCGGCGACCTGAGTCGCCTGAAGACCAAAGACCGCAAAAGGGCCGCAAAGCTCTGCCCGCTAACGTAACGACGCCATAAATTCCGCCTCCAGGGGTCAATCTCTGCGAGGCGGATACCCGACCAGCGCCGACGGCCGACTCGAATTTACCCCTGCTTTTCTCAGCTTTTATAGAGACTTAGGAAAATTTTTCGGGAATTCGTAAAAACAGCGATGACGTTCACCACCTGTTAACCGAGTGAAGGTTAATTCTGGTCTTGCAAACAGGCGGAGCAACGGATGACCGGAGAAGCACATTCTTCCACTCACCCCCCACTCCCACCCACCACGGAAGACGCCCGGTATTCCCAGCTTCGTCTGTTGCGCTCCAAGCGGGTCGGCCCGGTGACATACCACCGGCTGCTCGCGCAATTTGGTTCAGCGCAGAACGCGCTGGATGCGTTGCCTGAAGTGGCACGTTCCGCAGGCCTGAAGGGGTATGAAACATGCCCTGCCGATGCGGTGGACGCTGAAATCAAGCTCGCAAAAGCCGCCAAAGCGCGGCTTTTGTGCTGTTCGGACCCCGAGTATCCTGCCCCGCTTGCCGCGTTGAAAGATGCGCCCCCCCTGCTCTGGGCGATCGGCGACCTGTCGCTTCTGCAGCGCCCCCTGATCGCCATTGTCGGAGCCCGAAACGCGTCCTCGCTGGGGCGGCGCATGACCCGCACGCTCGCGCAGGATCTGGGTGCGGCCGGCTATGTTGTCGTCTCCGGCCTCGCGCGCGGGATCGATGCCGCCGCCCATGAAGCCGCGCTGAACAGCGGCACCATCGCGGTGCAGGCCGGTGGGGTCGACGTGATCTATCCAGCCGAGAACACCCGGCTCGCCAGCGCGATTGCGGAAACTGGCCTGCGCGTATCCGAGCAGCCAATGGGACGCACACCGCAGGCCCGCGATTTTCCAAAGCGGAACCGGATCATCGCCGGGCTCGCCTCTGCCGTGGTAGTGATCGAAGCCGCAGCAAGGTCCGGCACCCTGATCACCGCCCAGGACGCGCTTGACCTCGGTCGTGAAGTGCTGGCGGTGCCGGGTCACCCGTTCGACCCGCGCAGCTCCGGTTGCAACCGGCTGATCCGCGACGGGGCGGTTCTGGTCCGTAATGCTGCCGATGTGATCGACGCTTTGCCTCCCGCACAACCAGCGCAGCCGCGGCCCCGACCCCAGCCCGCGACCAATCAGAGGTCACCCGTAGAAGTGCCCGCGGCACAGCCGCAACACCGCAGCCTTGCCGAGACGCATGCCCTGCACCAGCAGATTCTCGATCGCCTCGGCCCCTCGCCCACCTCTGAAACCGTGCTGATGCGGGATCTGGCCCTGCCGCCGCAGGACCTGGCTCCGGCGCTGACCGACCTGGAACTCGACGGCAGCATCCTGCGCCAACCCGGCGGGCTGCTGTCAAAATGCGCCCCCGATGATGACACCGCACATTGACGGCACGCTGTGCGCAAAACGCACGAGTGGCCGCGCGAAAACGACCGCCGCACGGCCACCGATCGGCGCAAACGCCGCGGTCGGCGATGCCGCGAAACCCGCCTGCAAGCACGCATGATAGGTATGGTCACGCGGCTGCAACGGGGCCGCAGATTGACATTCTCCCCTTGCGCCCCACATGTTGCCCCGCCATAGAACCCGCAAAAGCGGTCCGAAGAGGTTAGAGAATTTATGCCAGTTGTCGTCGTCGAATCCCCGGCCAAGGCCAAAACGATCAATAAATATCTTGGTCCCGACTATACGGTTCTGGCGTCCTACGGCCATGTGCGCGACCTTCCGGCCAAGAACGGCTCGGTCGATCCGGAAGCCGATTTCGACATGACGTGGGAAGTCGCCAATGATTCCCGCAAACACGTCAAGGCGATCGCCGACGCGCTGAAAGAAGACAACGCGCTGATTCTCGCAACCGACCCCGACCGCGAAGGGGAAGCGATCAGCTGGCACCTGCAGGAAGCGCTGACCAAGCGGCGCTCGATCAAGAAGGACACACCCGTCAGCCGCGTCACCTTCAACGCGATCACCAAGGAAGCGGTGACCGAGGCGATGAAGAACCCCCGCCAGGTCGACATGCCGCTGGTCGAGGCCTATCTGGCCCGCCGCGCGCTGGATTATCTCGTGGGTTTCAACCTCTCGCCGGTGTTGTGGCGCAAACTGCCGGGCGCGCGTTCGGCCGGCCGCGTCCAGTCGGTCTGCCTGCGCCTGATCGTCGAGCGCGAGATGGAAATCGAAGCCTTCAACCCGCAGGAATACTGGTCGGTGCGCGCCCATCTGGCGACCCCGCGCGGCCAGGAACTGGAAGCGCGGCTGACGGTTCTGGGTGGCGACAAGCTGGACAAGTACAGCCTGAAGAACGCCACAGCCGCGGAACTGGCGGTGCAGGCGGTCGCATCCCGGCAGCTGTCGGTGCAGTCGGTCGAGGCCAAGCCTGCCGCCCGCAACCCCTCCGCCCCCTTCATGACCTCCACCCTGCAACAGGAGGCCAGCCGAAAGTTCGGCATGGGCGCGCGTCAAACCATGAACGCCGCCCAACGTCTCTATGAAGCCGGTTTGATCACCTACATGCGGACCGACGGCATCGATATGGCCCCCGAGGCGGTCGAAGCCGCCCGCGCCGAGATCGAGAAACGCTACGGCGCCGAATACGTGCCCGCAAAACCCCGGATCTACAAGAACAAGGCTAAGAACGCACAGGAAGCGCACGAGTGTATCCGCCCGACGGATATGAGCCGCGATGCCGCCAGCCTGAAGGTCTCCGAAGACGACCAGCGCAAGCTCTACGACCTGATCTGGAAGCGGACACTGTCCTGCCAGATGGAAGGCGCCCGACTGGAGCGCACAACCGTCGACATCGGTTCGGACGATGGCCAGGTGGCGCTGCGCGCAACCGGCCAGGTCATGCTGTTTGACGGTTTCATGCGCGTCTACGAAGAAGGCCGCGACGACGTGACCGACGAGGACGACAAGCGCCTGCCGCAGGTGATGGAGGGCGAGGCCCTCAAGTTCGCGTCCTCCCTTGCTGCGCAAGCTGAAAAAGCGGGCCAGGAGGCCTCGGTTCTGTCCGAGAACGGTGCCGTCCTCGCGCTGCAGCACCACACCCAGCCGCCGCCGCGCTATACCGAGGCGACATTGGTCAAGCGCATGGAAGAACTCGGCATCGGCCGCCCTTCGACCTACGCCAGCGTCATCACCACGATTCAGGACCGCGAATACGTCCGCAAGGACAAGAACCGCCTGTTCCCTGAGGACAAGGGCCGGATCGTCACCATCTTCCTGCTGAACTTCTTCCGCAAGTACATCGGCTACGAGTTCACCGCCAACCTCGAGGAAGAACTGGACGAGGTCAGCGCAGGCGAACGCGATTACAAGGATCTTCTGAGCAAGTTCTGGCGGGACTTCTCCGCCGCGATCGCGGAGACCTCGGAACTGCGCATCACCGAAGTTCTGGATGTTCTGGACGACGCGCTGGCGCCGCAACTCTACCCGCCGCGGGAAGACGGCACCGATCCGCGTATCTGCCCGAAATGCGGTCAGGGTCAGCTGCACCTCAAGACCTCGCGCACCGGCGGCTTTGTCGGCTGCGGCAACTACCCGGAATGCAACTACACCCGACCGATCTCGGGCGAAGGCGCCGAAGGTTATGAGCGGGTGCTGGGCGAGGACAACGGCGATGAAATTCACCTGAAATCCGGTCGCTTCGGTCCCTACGTACAGCGCGGCGAGGCGACCCCCGAGAACAAGAAGCCTCCCCGCTCCTCGCTTCCCAAACAGGGCAAGGATTACCTGCCGGGCTGGGGCCCGAATGACATCACGCTGGAGCAGGCGGTCACCCTGCTGACCCTGCCGCGCGAAATCGGCCAGCATCCGGATGGCGGCGTGATCCAGTCGAACCTGGGTCGCTTTGGCCCCTATATCGCGCATCAGCTGCCGGATGAGGAAAAGCCGGTCTACGTGAACCTGAAGGAAACGCTGGACGTTTTCGAGATCGGCATGAACCGCGCCGTGGAAATGCTGGCCGAGAAACGCGCCAACCCCGGTCGCGGTCGCCGCGCAGCCGCCAAGCCCCTGAAGGAGCTGGGCGAACACCCCGAGGGCGGCGGCGCCATCAGCATCATGGACGGCCGCTATGGTCCCTACGTCAAATGGGAAAAGGTGAATGCCACCTTGCCCAAGGACGTTGACCCCAAGGACGTCACCCTGGAGATGGCTGTGCAGCTGATTGCCGAGAAGTCCAGCAAGGGCGGCAAGAAGAAAGCTGCGCCCAAGAAGAAGGCGGCCCCAAAGAAAAAGGCCGCCACCAGCAAGGACAAAGCCTGAAATAGCACCTCGCAAGGCCGGGACTTCCCCGGCCTTGTGCCCGGGCCGACCGGGTTCCGTAGAAATACGGGTTTCTCTCCGTATCGTTGACTTGGCGCAGCCCCGGCGGCAGAACACCAGTCAAACGGTAGTTGTTGGGAGAACTCCATGAAAAAGGTTTACGCCAACGCCGCCGAAGCGCTCGACGGGTTGCTTCATGACGGCATGTTCATCGCGGCGGGGGGCTTTGGCCTCTGCGGCATTCCGGAGCTTCTGCTGGAGGCCATCAAGGAAGCAGGTACCAAAGACCTGACCTTTGCCTCGAACAACGCCGGTGTTGACGACTTCGGCATCGGCATCCTGTTGCAGACCAAGCAGGTCAAGAAAATGATCTCCTCATACGTGGGGGAAAACGCCGAATTCATGCGCCAGTACCTGTCGGGTGAGCTGGAACTGGAATTCAACCCGCAAGGCACGCTGGCCGAACGCATGCGTGCTGGCGGTGCTGGCATCCCGGGCTTTTTCACCAAGACCGGTGTCGGCACGGTGATCGCCGAAGGCAAGATGCAGAAACAGTTTCCCACCGGCCCCGACGGCGCCATGGAAGACTACATCATGGAAGAGGGCATCTTCGCCGATCTTGCCATCGTGAAGGCCTGGAAGGCGGATGAGACCGGCAACCTCGTGTTCCGCAAGACCGCGCGCAACTTCAATGTGCCCGCCGCCACCTGCGGCAAGGTCTGCGTGGCGGAGGTCGAGGAAATCGTGCCCACCGGCTCGCTGGATCCGGACGCAATCCACCTGCCCGGCATTTATGTGCACCGCATCATCCAGGGCAAGCATGAGAAACGCATCGAACAGCGCACCGTGCGCAAGCGGGAGGAAGCATAATGGCTTGGGATCGCAATCAGATGGCGGCACGTGCCGCGCAGGAACTGCAGGACGGCTGGTATGTGAACCTTGGCATCGGCATTCCGACGCTGGTGTCCAACTACATCCCTGAAGGCATCGAAGTGACGTTGCAGTCGGAAAACGGCATGTTGGGCATGGGCCCCTTCCCCTACGAGGGCGAAGAGGACCCGGACCTGATCAACGCCGGCAAACAGACCATCACCGAACTGCCGCAAACCGCGTATTTCGACTCGGCGCAATCCTTCGCGATGATCCGCGGCGGCAAGATCGCAATGGCGATCCTCGGCGCCATGGAAGTGGCCGAAAATGGCGATCTGGCCAACTGGATGATTCCCGGCAAACTGGTCAAGGGCATGGGCGGCGCCATGGATCTGGTCGCGGGCGTCGGTCGCGTGGTGGTCGTCATGGATCACGCCAACAAGCACGGCCAGTCCAAGGTTCTGAAGGAATGCACCCTGCCCCTGACGGGCAAGGGGGTGGTGGACCGGATCATCACCAACCTTGGCGTTCTCGACGTGGTCGAAGGCGGGCTCAAGATCGTCGAATGCGCCACCGGCGTCACCGAAGAAGAGCTGCGCGCCGCCACCGAAGCGACGATCGTCAACTGACCTGTCAGACAGCTTTTGGAAAGGCCCGCCAGCGAACTGGCGGGCCTTTTGCGATTGATCAGGCGTCAGCCGCGTCCTCCGGGCGCCCTCTCGGCCGCAGTGTGTTCCACACTGCCCCCTGCGGAGGATTGACAATTTCATACATGAATACCCGTTTGTCGTGCCAGTTCACCAGGCGCTCCTCGCCATTTTCGAACACCACGACACAATAGCTGCCATCATCTAGGTCGCAGCTGTCTCGGCCAAGAATGGTGACGATGACCGGGTCGATGAGATGGCGGTTGACCAGCACCTGCGCCTTCACCATCTTGCCGGACACGTAAAGACCGCCGAAGAACAGGCCTATTGCCAAGCAAATGAACCCGGGACCGGAGAGGTTCTTGAACGGGCTTGCCTTGGCAAGGCTTGGCGCGAAGGCCACGAACAAGAGCCTCCCAAAGAAGCCGACGAATGCGATCACGCCAATCAGGACAAAATTTCCCGTCAGCTGCTGGGAACCCGCAGCCACAGCTGAGGGGTCAAATCCAAAATCCAAAACGAATCTCCAACATAATGAAGCTCTAAAATACGCTCCACAAATCAATGCTTTGAGGCAAAAGAATGACCGGCTGCGCCAACCTTTCACCTTTCCGCCAAGCGAAGGCGAACGGCCACTGCAGTGGTTGACGCGACGCCGCCCTGCCCCTCGTCTATGCCAAGCGCTCATGGAATTGTATGTACAGATCAGTAAACAAAAGGACGAATCATGCGCCCGAACAAACGTGACGAGCTGGTCCGCAAGGCGTTGGACGTGTTTTATGCCAAGGGTTTTCACGCCACTGGCATGGATACGCTGGTCAAGGAAACCGGCGTGTCCAAAACGTCGATGTACAAGCATTTCCGCACCAAGGAGGAGCTTATCGCCGCAGTCCTGGACTTGCGGGACGAGGAGTTTCGCAGCTGGCTCTTCACCCGGATGACGGAATTGGCCGAAACACCCCGCGGGCAGCTTCTGGCGATGTTCACCGCCCTAGCTGAGTGGTTCGAACACCCCCAATTCGCCGGCTGCATGTTTGTCAAAGCCAGCGCCGAGTTTCAGGATCACGCTCATCCGCTCTATCGGCAGTCGACGAAACACAAGCAGCTGATACTGGACCACCTTGCCGAACTGGCAGATCACGCAGGAGCGGCCGACCCGTTAAAGCTGGCGCGGCAGTTGCTCACCCTGAAAGAAGGGGCGACCGCCCTCGCCGCCATGTCGGCAACGCCGTCCCCTGCCACGGATGCGCTGGAGACTGCGCAGCTGCTCGTTCAAACGCAACTGCCCGAAAGCTGACTGCCCTCTACTGCCCCAGCCGAAAGACGCACCCGTCCGAAATCAGCTCGGGCGGCGTCATGCATAGCCCCTTTGCCACCTGATAGGCCGCCAGCACCTTGGGCACGTAGTCCAGCGTCTCGGCATAAGGCGGAACGCCCTTATGCGCCCGAACGGCCCCCTCCCCCGCATTATACCCGGCAAGCACCAGGATCGGATCTCCCTCGAAGGCCCCCATCAGCCAGTCGAGGTAGCGGGTGCCGCCCGCGATGTTTTGCGGCGCCAGCAAGGCGTCGGTGACGCCAAATCGTGCCGCGGTATCTGGCATCAATTGCATCAGCCCCTGTGCCCCGGCCGAACTGACTGCATCCGCCCGCCCTGCCGACTCCACCGCGATCACCGCCAGCACCAGGGCCGGTGACACATTGGTGCCAGCCGTGTGGGTCAGGATTGGAACCGCATGCGCTTTCGCGATTTCCTGCAGCAGTTGCAGGCGTGGTGCCGACAGCCCCTGGCCTGCCTGCAACGCCATCAACGCCTGCTCCAAGCGGCCACGCCCGCTATCAGACGCGGCATCGATCTTGTCCCAGAACCAGCCATACCGCCCGCGCGGCACCGTGGCCGCGGCGTCCGTTCCCGCCTCGACCTGGACCGCGTGATCGGTCTCATTCCTGGCGGCCTGGGCCGCCGGATCGATCTGCACGGTGATCCGCTTGCCGCCCTCTCCGGGTTGGGGAGGTTTGATCCGTTTCGCCTCAAACGACGGAAATGCCTTGGGGCCCACCGCCTGCGCTCCCGCCGCCAGCGGAGCGAGACAGGCTAGAAAAGTCAGCAATACAGCAGGGATCGTCATGGCCGGGCCTGAATGCACGTGGTGTCTGCACAGAGTCGGAAACTTGCCACCGCAACACCAGCCCTGGCAGCCCGAATTCTGGCACGATTGCCACATTTGCGCCCATATGAGACCGAAAAACCACGGCCCCGCAGCTCTTAACGGAAATTTAATGCAGCAGATTCCGCGCGTTACCCGATCACTTGCCAAAAAGTAAAAATTGGGCCGCGGGTTTCGGGTTTCGGCCCAAATGCTGCCATTCTGACCGGGCTATATGGGGTCATCCAAGCCGGACAGTGGTCAAGCAGGTGAGAGAGCGGACCCTGGCGAGATGGCGGGATAGGCAAATTTAGAGATCCTTTGGAGGGACCAACGATGATCAAGTTTTTCAAGAACTTCCGCAAAGAAGAATCCGGCGCAGTGACCGTCGACTGGGTTGTGCTGACCGCTGCCGTGGCCGCGCTGGGTGGTGTTGTCTACACCGCTGTTCAGGATGGTGCATCCGATCTGGCCAGCGACACCGGGTCCTTCCTGGCAACCAAGACCCCGACCTAATCGTCGCCGGAATTCTAGCGCAAAACATTTCGGGGCCGCTCTACAAGGAGCGGCCCCTTGGCTTGCAAGCCCCTTGAAGCTGTTCGGCGCGCTAGGGCTCAAGTGAAATAGTTACTTCAACACCAACCGCCCCGAAACGCAGCAGGTCTAATTTCACTTTAGGGCAAAAACCTCAGGATTGCGCCCAATTAAGGCCCTATTCACAAAGCTTAATGAACTCATCTCCTACAAGGTTGGTCAGAAGGAGAGAGCTGACCAAGGTGCCAAGTAGAGAGCTATGAACAAGCTACCGTTTCCTTTGGAGGGACCAACCATGATCAAGTTTTTCAAGAACTTCCGCAAAGAAGAATCCGGCGCAGTGACCGTTGACTGGGTTGTGCTGACCGCTGCCGTGGCCGCCCTGGGTGGTGTTGTCTACACCGCGGTACAGGATGGTGCCTCCGATCTTGCCAGCGATACCGGGTCCTTCTTGGCCACCAAGACCCCGACCTAACCGACCGAAGCCACGCATCGGCGGCGTCGGACGGACTCGGCGTCGCCCCTGCCATGATCATTCCCAAGGCAGTGAGGTTCGGGACATGAAAAAACTATGGTCTTACATCGCAGAGGACGACGGGGCCATCACCGTCGACTGGGTAATTCTCTGCGCCGCCGCCATCGGGCTTGCTGTGCTGATTGCCGGTGCCACGCAGGATGGCGCACTCGGCCTGGCCCAAGGCCTGGCAAACTTCATGAGCAACTGGAACTTCGGCTAAGGCAGCCGTTGCGCTGCCCTCGCCCGCTCCACCCCACGACTTAACCGGCCTCTTCGCTGTCCGTCCCCTTGGTTCCGGACCCCGCGCGCAAGGTCGGCACGTTGAGGAAAGGAAACAAAATGCGTGCAGTTTTCGGACTGGTCCTGATTGTCGGCGTGGCCCTCGCGGGCGGCGCCGTGATGATGGCGAAGAACTACATTTCGGCCTATCAGACCGAACTGGCGCGTGAACGGGCCGCGCGCGCCGAAGCCGTTCCGACGGTGGACGTCTTTGTCGCCACGAAGCCGCTGAAATACGGCGAACGCCTGTCCAAGGATGCGGTGCGCGCAGTGCGCTGGCCGCAAAACGCGATCCCGCAAGGCGCCTTTACGGAGATCGACACCTTGTTCCCGCCGCATGCCGGCGATGACCTGCGTGTCGTGCTGCGTGCAATGGAGAAGGATGAGGCGATCCTGGCCGTAAAAGTGACCGAACCAGGCGAAGACGCGGGCATCACGTCGCGTTTGCAACGCGGCATGCGGGCCTTTGCGATCAAGGTCGATGTGTCCTCCGGCGTGTCCGGTTTCCTGCGCCCGGGTGACAAGGTCGACGTCTACTGGACCGGCATGATGCCTGGAAGCGGCGGCAGCCACGGCGAGGTGACGCGCCTGATTGAAACGAACGTGGAACTGGTCGCGGTCGACCAGAGCGCCGGAGGCGATATCAACGAAGCGATTATCGCGCGCACTGTCACCGTTGCCGCCCATCCACGCCAGGTCGCCGCGCTGGCCCAGGCACAGACCACCGGACGGCTGTCGCTTGCCCTGGTCGGCGCCGGAGATGACACAGTCGCCTCGGTCGTCGAGGTTGACCAGCGCACCCTTCTGGGACTGGGAGCCGTCGAAGCTCCGCAGGAAGTGGAGCAGGAAAAAGTATGTACCATCCGCACCCGTCGCGGCGCGGAAGTCGTTGAAATTCCGATCCCCTGCACGAACTAGGCCGCGGCGCAAAAGCACCGCCCCTGCCGTCCTTTAGCCCCTCGGCCCGCGTTCGGTTTCTGAACGGGGGCCGAAACTGTGTTGCCCGGGCCACACAATGCGACGCCTTCAGAAGGATCTGCGAAGCCATTGATTCTTGCAAAAATTCACCATCTGCACCACAGTGCCAGAAACAGCGGGCAACAAGACCCGGAATTTGAGGCGTGATCGGAAAGGCAGGTCACATGAAATTCATGAGGTTCATGGCGGCAGCCCTGTTGGGGCTTTCGCTTACTGGCATTCCGACGGTCGATGGGGCCGAGGCGCAGTCCCTGCGGGTGGTGAAACGCGGGACCGCATCCACGCTGGATGTCCCGATGAACCGTGCGGTCGTGGTCGAAAGCGAAACGCCCTTCGCCGAACTCAGCATCGCCAACCCCGGCATCGCCGACATTTCTTCGCTGTCGGATCGCACCATTTACGTCCTCGGCAAATCGCCGGGGCTGACCACGCTGACTCTGCTGGACGGTTCCGGCCGCCTGATCACCAACGTTGACGTGCGCGTCGCCGCCGATGTGACGGAGTTCAAGGAACGCCTGCGCCAGATCCTGCCCAACGAAAAAATCGAGGTCCGCACCGCCAATGACGGCATCGTGCTGTCCGGCACCGTGTCGAGCGCGGCGCGGTTGCAGCGGGCGCTCGACCTTGCGGAGCGCTACGCGCCCGAGCGCGTCAGCAACCTGATGTCGGTGGGCGGCGTGCAGCAGGTGATGCTGAAGGTGCGCTTTGCCGAGATGCAGCGTTCGGTGTCCAAATCGCTCAGCGCCTCGCTGGGCTTCAGTGGCGGGACCAGCACTGGCCGCGTCGGCGGCACCAACACGCTGAACAACGCCGGTTCGCTGGCCAATTCGCTGGCCGGCAACATCCCGGCCGCCAATGAGAACGCTGGCGCCTTCCTCTTTGGCTTCAATGCCGGATCGGTCCAGGTCAGCCTGCTTTTGGAAGCGCTGGAACAGAAAGGCGTTGTGCGCACACTGGCCGAACCCAACCTGTCGGCCCTGTCCGGACAGGAAGCAAAGTTCCTCGCCGGTGGGGAATACCCTGTGCCGGTGGCCCAGGAAGACGGCGTTATCACCATTGAATTCAAGCCCTTCGGGATCGAGCTCAACTTCATTCCGCGGGTCATCGACGGCGATCTCATCAATCTGGAACTGAACGCCGCGGTATCCGCCATCGACCCCTCGAACTCGCTGGAACTGAGCGGTCTCACCATCGACGCCTTCTCCCGCCGCGAAACCTCCACCACAGTGGAAATGCGCGACGGCGAGAGCTTTGCCATCGCCGGTCTGATCCGCGACGAGTTCCTCGACAATTCCTCGCAGCTGCCCTGGCTGGGCGATGTGCCGGTGCTGGGCGCATTGTTTCGCAGCGCGGACTACCAGCGCGAGCAGACCGAATTGGTCATCATCGTGAGCGCCCATCTGGTCACTCCGACCCGGGGTGAGGCGTTGACGCTTCCAACCGACCGGGTGGCGCCCCCCAGCGAGAAGGACCTGTTCCTGTTCGGACGCACCTCCCGCACCAAGAACGGCCCCGCCGCAGAAGTCGCCAAGCAGGATTTCAACGGCTCTTACGGCTACGTGCTGGACTGATAGGGAGTGGCACAGATGATCAGAACCGCTGCAATTCTCGGCCTGCTGCTGACGGCCGCTGCCTGTGAAAAGGAAGCTGGCCAGGAGCTGAACCGCAGGGGCACCTTCGGCGAGGCGACCTTGAACAATTCGGCGGTTATGAGCGGCCAGCGCCACTACGCGGTCCAGCTGGCCGGACGGTTCGCCAAGGAAGTTCCGACCACCATCAACTTTGACTTTGACAGCGCCCGGCTGGATGCCACGGCCCGGCGGGTTCTGGACCAGCAGGCTCATTGGATCAGGCAATTCCCGGAAGTGCGCTTCCGCGTTTTCGGCCACACCGATGCCGTGGGCAGCAATGCCTATAACAAATCACTCGGCCTGCGCCGGGCGCAGGCGGCGGTGAACTATCTGGTTTCACGTGGAATCAGCCGCAGCCGTCTTGAGGCGGTGGTCTCCTACGGCGAAACCCAGCCGCTGATCCCGACGCCCGAGCGCGAACGCCGCAACCGTCGCACCGTGACCGAGGTCAGCGGCTTCCTGAAACGCCACCCCTCGGTTCTGGACGGCAAATACGCCCAGATCATCTATCGCGAATACCTCGAAAGCGCGATCCCAGCCACAACGCTGACCGAACAGAAATCGCTGGAACGCACGCTGGAGTAACCCGAGCGAGCCTCGCTCCCGTCGTAGACGAGTTGTTAACATTCCCCAGATTTGGGGCTTTTTGGCCCCAAATTCGCCCAGATTGCCGCCGACATTGTTTCCAAGAGGTGGAGTGTGCCCATGGCCCGCTTCACTGATGTGAACAAGGAATACGGCAATGAGTGGAACGCCCCAAACAGAACCCCCGGCGATTGTCGCCTGCACGATCAGTCGTGACGTGCAGAACTTCGATCTGTTGATCGAGGACATGGAAGCCGCGCTGGGAGAAGCCTGGGGAGATCTGGGATTTTCCGAAGCCCTGGCCTTTTTCAACCAGCCCGAAGCCGAAGCGCTGCAATTTGTCGCCCTGGCCATCGACAGCGTCGACGAAGGCGACCTGCCGCTGATGGGAGAGATCATCACCCAGGCCAAGGCGCGTGGCATCCGCGTAATCCTGATTGCCGAAGACGTCACCCCGGCGGCCCTGCACACGCTGCTGCGCCAGGGGGCTGACGAATTCGTGCCCTATCCCCTGCCGGAAGGAGAGCTTCAGGCCGCGATCGATCGCCTGCGTGCCCCGGAACCCGAGGTCGCGCCCAACCCGCACCAGCTGCAATCAGGCAGCCAGCGCGAGGGGGCCGTGATCGTCTGCCACGGGCTGGCGGGCGGCACCGGCTCCACGACCATGGCGGTCAACCTCGCCTGGGAACTGGCCGCGCTCAGCCGGGATGACGAACCCACGGTCTGCCTTCTGGACCTCGACCTGCAACATGGCTCGGTGTCCACCTACCTCGACCTGCCGCGCCGTGAGGCGGTGATGGAGATGCTCAGCGAAACCGAGAGCATGGACGAGGACCTCTTTGGCCAGGCCCTGCTGTCGTTCCGCGAAAAGCTTCAGGTGCTGACTGCGCCGGCCGAAATGGTGCCGCTGGACCTGCTCGCGCCGGAAGACATCGCCAGAGTAATCGAAATGGCCCGGAGCCATTTCGATTTCGTGGTGATCGACATGCCCCACACGCTTGTGCAGTGGTCCGAAACGGTACTCAGCATGGCGCATGTCTATTTTGCGATGATCGAGCTGGACATGCGCTCTGCCCAGAATGCCCTGCGCATGAAGCGCGCCTTGCAGTCGGAAGATCTGCCATTCGAAAAACTGCGGTTTGCCCTCAACCGGGCACCGAAATTTACCGACCTGACCGGCAAGAGCCGCGTGAAACGCATGGCGGAATCGCTCAGCATCTCCATTGACCTGCAACTGCCGGACGGAGGCAAACCCGTGCTGCAAAGTTGCGACCACGGGCTGCCGCTGGCCCTGTCAGCGTCCAAGAACCCGCTGCGCAAGGAAATCGCCAAGCTGGCCGCGTCGCTGCACGAACTGGGTCAGAGCGAAGCCGAAGCCGCCTGAACGGCAAAAACTGGGGGCGAGTAGATGTTTTCGAAGTACAAGAAGCAAGCCGCGAAACCTGCACCAATGCCGATCGAGCCTGTCGCGACAGCAGCAGCGGCGGCGGACAAACCCGCGATCAGCCTACGCCGCCCAGCTCCGCGTAAGGCCGCCGAAGCGCCGACGATGGACAAGGAGCGCAAGCGCAAGGAACGCCTGAGCGAGATCAAGATCCAACTACACCGGGAATTGTTGGAAAACCTCAACCTGGCGGCGTTGGAACGGGCTGGTGAGGCCGAGCTACGTGCGGAAATTGCAAGTATCGCTACCGAGATCCTGGCTGAAAAAAGCATCGTTCTGAACCGGGAAGACCGCCAACAGCTGAACAAGGAGCTTTACGACGAGGTCACCGGCCTCGGTCCCCTGGAAGCACTGCTGCAGGACGATAGCGTCAGCGACATCCTGGTGAACGGGCCGCAACAGATCTTTGTCGAACGCGGTGGCAAGCTGGAACTCAGCGACATCACGTTCAAGGATGAAAAGCACCTGATGCGGATCATCGACAAGATCGTGTCCGCCGTGGGTCGCCGCGTCGATGAATCCAACCCCTATGTCGACGCCCGCCTGGCCGATGGTTCGCGCTTCAACGCGATGGTCCCCCCCATTGCGGTGGACGGCTCACTGGTTTCGATCCGAAAGTTCAAAAAAGACAAGCTCGGCATCGACGACCTGGTAAAATTCGGCGCCTTCACAGAGGAAATGGCTGCATATCTGCAAGCCGCCGTCTCCACGCGCCTCAACATCATCGTCTCGGGCGGCACCGGTTCGGGCAAGACCACAACGCTCAATGCGCTGTCATCCTTCATCGACAACTCCGAACGGATCCTCACCATCGAGGACACCGCCGAACTGCAACTCCAGCAGACCCACGTGGGCCGGATGGAAAGCCGCCCGCCCAACGTCGAAGGCAAGGGCGAGGTGTCGCCGCGCGACTGCCTGAAGAACGCGCTTCGGATGCGGCCCGACCGCATCATCGTGGGCGAGACCCGCGGCGAGGAAGTGATCGACATGCTGCAGGCCATGAACACCGGCCACGACGGCTCAATGACGACGATCCACGCGAACTCCGCCCGCGACGGCATCTCGCGGCTGGAGAACATGATCGCCATGGCGGGGATAGAGATGCCGATCAAGGCGGTGCGCAGCCAGATCGCCAGCGCGGTGAACCTGATCGTGCAGGCATCGCGCCTGCAGGACGGCTCGCGCCGGATGACCTCGATCACCGAGATCACGGGCATGGAGGGCGACGTCATCTCGATGCAGGAGATCTTCCGCTTCCAGCGCGTCGGCCTGACGCCGGACAACAAGATCATCGGCCATTTCACCGCCACCGGCGTGCGCAGCCACTATTCCGAACGCTTCCGCCTCTGGGGCTATGACCTGCCGCCCTCGATCTATGAACCCACGGTGATGGAGACGCGCTGATGCAACTGAGTGCGGAACCGCTGATCTACGGATTGATCTTCTTTGGCGTGCTGGCGCTGGTGGAAGGGCTGTATCTGTTCACCTTCGGCAAGTCGATCAGCCTCAACAGCAAGGTCACGCGCCGCCTGGAGATGCTGGAAAAAGGCGGCAACCGCGAAAAAGTCCTGGAGCAGCTCCGCAAGGAACTCGGGCAGCACGCCAAGTCGCAGTCGATCCCGCTCTACTCGTTGCTTTCCGAACGGGCACAGAAGGCTGCAATTGCCTTTTCGCCCAAGCAGTTGATCATGATCATGGCCGGGCTGGCGGCCGTGGCCTTCCTTGGCTTGACCATTGCCACCTCCGCCCCCCTGCCCGTCCGGGTTCTGGGATCGATCATCATCGGCGTTGGCGCGGTCTTCTTCTGGGTCAACAAGAAGGCTGCCAAGCGCATGGCGCTGATCGAAGAGCAGCTGCCCGACGCGGTGGAACTGATGGTGCGGTCCTTGCGCGTCGGCCATCCGTTTTCCTCCGCCGTGCAGATCGTCGCCAATGAAGTCGAAGACCCGCTGGCGACCGAATTCGGCATCATCGCCGACGAATGCGCCTATGGCCGCGACGTCGGCGAGGCGCTGAAGGAAATGGCCGAGCGACTGGACATGCAGGACATGCGCTTCCTCGCCGTAGCGGTGACCATCCAGCAGCAGTCGGGCGGCAACCTGGCCGAGGTTCTGGCAGGGCTGGCCAAGGTGATCCGCGCCCGCTTTCGCCTGTTCCGCCGCGTCAAGGCGATTACGGCCGAGGCGCAGTGGTCGGGCAAGTTCCTGTCAGGCTTTCCGCTGTTCTGCCTGATTGCGATTCTGGTCAAGGATCCCGGTTACTACGACAGCGTGCTGGATCACCCCTGGTTCATTCCGGCCTGCTTCGCGGTGGGGCTGATGCTGACCGCCAATCTTTTTGTCATGCGCATGCTGACCAACATCAAGGTCTGAGGAGGCGAGCATGGAATTTCTGTCCGGCATCAATGACTACCTGACCGCCAATTTCGGCGAGCTCGGTCCGCTGCTCGCCCTCGGCATTGCCGGGTTGTTCATGATTCTGCTGGCAGTGCCGCTGCTGTTGAACCAACCCGAAGACCCGCTCAAGAAGCTGCAAAAGAACATCGCGCCGGAAACCCGCGCCAAACCGCAGAAGGAGCGGCTGCGGCAGGCTGACCGCAACGAACAGCTTCAGAAATTCGCCTCCTTCCTTGAGCCGCAAAACGCGGACGAGCTGTCAGCGATGGAGCTGAAGCTGCGTCAGGCGGGCTATCACTCCAAGGATTCGGTGCGGATCTTCCATTTTGCCCAGTTTGCCCTCGGGCTGCTGGGGCTCGCGGCCGGGCTGTTCTTTGTCTACGTGCTGAAGGCCGACATCGATTACGACAGCCAGCAGATGGCGATCCGCATCATCGGCCCCGGAGCGGTGGGCTACATGCTGCCGAAATACTGGATCACCCGCCGCATCGAAGAGCGCAAGCAGAAGATCACCGAAGGCTTTCCCGATGCGCTCGACATGATGCTGGTCTGCGTTGAGGCCGGCCAGTCGCTGGACCAAGCCATCGTCCGCGTCGCCAAGGAGCTGCATGCCTCCTACCCCGACCTCGCCGAGGAATTCGAGGTCGTCGCCCACGAGATGAAGGCGGGCAAGGAAAAGGACAAGGTGCTGCGCGACATGGGCACCCGCTGCGGGGTGCAGGATGTGTCCTCCTTCGTGACCGTGATGATCCAGTCGGCCAGCTTTGGCACCTCGATCGCCGATGCCCTGCGGGTTTATGCAGGCGAAATGCGCGACAAACGCGTGATGCGCGCCGAAGAGGCCGCAAACAAGTTGCCCGTGAAGATGACCCTTGCCACAATGGGGCTGACCGTGCCGCCGCTGCTGATCATCCTGGTCGGCCCGTCGGTACAGGGCATCATGAACATGGGCAACGCAGGCAACTGACAATATGAAACGATTTGGACGGGCGCTCCCTGTCCGCCGATACCGTGCCATCGCCGCAGCATGCGCGACCGCGGTCGCCGCGGCCTGCGCGCCGGGCGGTCTGAAACAGGACCGCGGCAGCCCCTGGGCCCCCGGCACCGATCTGCGGGCCGAGGCCGAGGACGGACTGGTGGTCGGCCACCGATTGATGGCCGCCAGCGAGTACGAGCTGGCGTTGGAGGCATACACCCGGGCCGCCCTCGACCATGGGCTCACCGCAGAGATCCTGTCCGGCATGGGCAGTGCAAAACTGGGCCTGCGTCAACTGGGCCAGGCAGAGCAACTGTTGCGTCAGGCGGTCGAGGCGGATCCCACGTGGCCAGAGCCGATGAACAACCTCGGCGTGGTGCTGATGGAGCGCGGCAAGACCGCCGAAGCGGTGCGGGTGTTCCAGCGGGCCTACGCACAGGACAATGGCGAAAGTGACGCAATCCGCGATAATTTGCGGCTGGCCCTCGCAAAGATGGAAAAACCCGCGCATACTGAGCCGCAAAATCAAGATTACAAATTGGTGCGACAGGGTGGCGGCAGCTACCTGATTCGTCAGACACCATGACCGAGGCAGAGCAGTAAAAGGACGCACAAATGCGCCAGCAGCTTATTCTCTCCGCGACCCTGGCCGGGGCGCTGGTCTTGTCGGCCTGCGCGGACAAGGCGGATGAAACCGTCGAGCGGGCCTTTCAGGACGTCAATGTCATCGATGAAAGCAACCTCAACGACGTGATGCTGACCGTCGCCGATCCCAATGAGGCGGTCACCTACTTCCAGCGCGCGCTCAAGGACAATCCGGATCGCATCGATCTGCACCGTGGCTTGGCCCATTCGCTGATCCGGGCCAAGCGCACGACCGAAGGCGCCGCCGCCTGGAAGAAGGTCGTCGCGATGGCAGGTGCCACCAGCGAGGATCGCGTGCAGCTGGCGGGCGCCCTGGTGCGCAGCGGCGACTGGGACGGCGCCAAGGCGCAACTGGACGCCGTGCCGCCGACGCATGAAACCTACGAGCGCTACCGGCTCGAGGCGATGGTGGCCGACGCGGCACGGGACTGGAAGCGCGCCGACAGTTTCTACGAGATCGCGACCGGGCTGACCACGACACCTGCGAAGGTGATGAACAACTGGGGCTACTCCAAACTGACCCGCGGCGATTTTGCCGATGCCGAGCGGCTGTTCGGCGAAGCGATCCGCCAGGACCAGAGCCTGTTCACCGCCAAGAACAACCTTGTTCTGGCCCGCGGCGCGCAGCGCAATTACACCCTGCCGGTGATTCCGATGGATCAGACCGAACGGGCGCTGCTGCTGCACACCTTGGCACTGTCGGCTGTCAAACAGGGGGATGTCACCACCGGTGAGAACCTGCTGCGCGAAGCCATCGACACCCACCCGCAGCATTTCGAGGAAGCCGCCCGGTCTCTGGCCGCATTGGAAGGCGGCTGATTCATGCAGTTCCCGGCCCATGCCGCGATGTGGTTTTTGCCCTTCATCTTGCCACTGTGTTACGCGGTGGCGCTGACCGACCTGCGTGGCATGCGCATCCCCAACTGGGCGGTGGACAGCCTCGGCGTGATCTTCATCCTCGGCGGCGCGATGTTGATGCCCACTTGGGTCAGCTATGGCTGGCAACTGTTGCATCTGCCGGTCGGAATCGCGCTGGGGTTCCTGTTCTACGCCGCAGGTGCCGTGGGCGCCGGAGACGCCAAATTTGCCGGCGCGGCGGCCCCCTTCTTTGCCATCGGCGACCTGCGACTGTTGCTGGTCATCTTCGCGGCGGTGCTGCTGGCGGGCTTTGCCGCCCACCGGATCGCGAAACACACGCGGCTGCGCCAGCTGGCACCGCATTGGCAAAGCTGGGAGACCGGCAAAAGCTTCCCCATGGGCCTGTGCCTCGGCGCGACGCTGGCTCTTTACCTGATTCTCGCGGCATTCTACGGGCGCTGACGCTGCTGCTTTCGCGGAAATGCTACAGCGCCGCCCCGCTGTTGCCACAGTCCTGACTAACCTGTTGCCAACCCCGTTTCCGTTTGCGGGGTCCGCCCCGGTAGCAGCGACAAGGCAACGCCCATGAACATGCAAAACGTCACCGTCACCGCGCCGCCCCCACCCAAGGGGCTGGAACAGATGCAGCTGCCGCTGGTGATGATGCGGGATATCCTGCTGAAAACCATCTTCCGCAAGAACGTCGAAACCGTCTCCGAGATCGCCGCCGCCATCTGCCTGCCCGCTTCCGTCACCCAGGAGCTGGTCCACATCGCCCGCGAACAGAAGCTGCTGGAGGCCACCGGCACGTTGAACGCCAACAGCGGCAACGAGATGGGCTACCAGCTGACCGATGCGGGCAAGGCGCGCGCATTGGATGCGCTCAGCCAGTCCGAGTATTTCGGCGCCATGCCGGTGCCGCTGGCGGTCTACAGCGAACAGGTCAAGCGCCAGTCGATCCGCAACATCCAGGTCACCCGCCAGCAGCTGACCAGCGCCATGGGACACCTGGTGCTGCCCGACAGCCTGCTGGATCACCTCGGCCCCGCGGTCAGCGCCGGGCGTTCGATCCTGATGTACGGCCCGCCCGGCAACGGTAAATCCTCGATCTCCAACGGCATCCGCGACGCGCTGGGGGACAACATCTATGTGCCGCGCGCCATCGAATATGCAGGCCAGGTCATCACCGTTTATGACCCCATCGTCCACACCGAAGTGGCGCAGGAACCCGAAGACCCCAATTCCCTGCGCCGCCGCCGCCGCTTTGATGAACGCTACGTGCTGTGCCAGCGCCCCACCGTGATCACCGGGGGCGAACTGTCGCTCGAGATGCTGGACCTGGTCTACAACCCCACCGCGCGCACTTATCAGGCGCCGCTGCAGCTGAAATCCACCGGCGGCATCTTCATCGTCGACGACCTCGGCCGCCAGGCAGAGCCGCCGCAGGCGCTAGTCAACCGCTGGATCGTGCCGCTGGAGGAAAGCAAGGACATCCTAGCGCTGCAATCGGGCGAGAAATTCGAGGTGCCGTTTGACACGCTGGTGATCTTCTCCACCAACTTCCACCCGAATGAGATTTTCGACCAGGCGGCGCTGCGGCGGATCTTCTTCAAGATCAAGATCGACGGGCCGAACCAGGAAAACTTTCTCAAGATCTTTGCCATGGTCGCCCGCAAGAAGGGGATGCCGCTGGATGAAGCCTCGCTGGTGCACCTGCTGAAACAGAGATACCCCGAGATCAACAACATCTACTCCAACTACCAGCCGGTGTTCCTGATCGACCAGATGATCGCGATCTGCGATTTCGAGGGCATCCCCTACCAGATGACGCCGGATCTGATCGACCGGGCCTGGGCCAACATGTTCGTGAAGGACGAAACCATCGTGAAATGACCGTCGCGCAACATTTTTTGATGACTTTGGGCGAAACCCTTTAGCAAAGCCCTGCGGCAGTGCCTACATCTGGTGGATGTTCGATTTGCCGCCCGCCCTTCATGACTGGTTTGCCGCCAAAGGCTGGTCCATCCACCCGCACCAGCAGGCCATGCTGGAGCGCGCGGACCGGCCCTGCACCCTGCTGATCGCCCCGACCGGCGGCGGCAAGACCATGGCCGGCTTCCTGCCCACGCTGGCCGAACTCGCCGATGGGCGTCACGAGGGGCTGCACACGCTCTACATTTCGCCGCTGAAGGCCTTGGCGGCCGACATCAAGCGCAACCTGCGCACCCCGGTCGAGGAGATCGGCCTGCCCATCCGCATTGACGACCGCACCGGCGACACGCCCGCCTCCCGCAGGCGCCGTCAGCGGGCCGATCCGCCGCATATCCTGCTGACCACCCCCGAAAGCCTGGCACTGCTGATTTCCTACCCAGATGCCGAGCGCACCTTCCGTGGGTTGCAACGGGTGGTGGTGGATGAAATTCACGCCCTTGCCGAAAGCAAGCGGGGCGATCAGCTGATGCTGGCACTGGCCCGGCTGCAGACGCTGTGCCCGAACCTCCGCCGAGTCGGCCTTTCGGCCACCGTGGACGATCCGCAGGCCATCGCCCAATACCTCGCCCACCACCCGAAGCCTTGCGAAATCCTGCTCGCCGACCCCGGCCCCGCCCCCGACATCCGCATGCTGGAAACGGAGGACGCCCCGCCCTGGGCCGGCGGCGGCGCGGCATATGCCATCCCGGCGGTGATGCAGCAGATCAAGGCGCACCGGACCACGCTGATCTTCCACAACACCCGCGCCCAGGCCGAGATCTTCTTTCGCAACCTCTGGCTCGCCAATGACGACGCCCTGCCGATCGGGATCCACCACGGCTCGCTTGACCGCACCCAACGCGAGAGGGTCGAGGCGGCAATGGTCCGCGGAGAGTTGCGCGCCGTGGTCTGCACCGGCTCGCTCGACCTCGGCATCGACTGGGGCGACGTGGACCTGGTCATCCAGGTTGGGGCGCCCAAGAACGTGAAACGCCTGGTGCAGCGCATCGGCCGCGCCAACCACCGCTACAACGCCCCATCCAAGGCGCTGCTGGTGCCCGCCAACCGCTTCGAGGTGGTCGAATGCCGCGCCGCGCTGGAGGCCGTGCGCGACAACGATTTGGACGGCAGCCCACGCGGTCCCGGCCCGCGGGACGTGCTGTGTCAGCATATCCTGATCACCGCCTGCGGCGGCCCCTTCGATGCCGATGCGCTCTTCGGCGAAGTCACCAGTGCGGGCGCTTACACGGCACTGTCCCGCGCCGAATTCGATGCCTGCCTCGGGTTCTGCGCCACCGGCGGCTATGCGCTGCGCGCCTATGACCGCTGGCAGCGGCTACAGCAGCGCGCCGACGGACGCTGGCAGCTGCGCGACCCGCGCGCCGCCGCCCGCATCCGAATGAACCTCGGCACCATTCAGGACGCCGACCTGATCAAGGTGCGCCTGAAACGCAGCCGCGGCGGCAAGCCGCTGGGCGAGGTGGAGGAAGCCTTTGCCGCCACCCTGACCCCCGGCGACACCTTCCTGATCGGCGGCCAGACCGTGCGCTACGAATCCTTGCGCGAGATGACGGTGGAGGTCACCCGCAACGCCAGCAAAAAGCCCAAGATCGCGGTGTTCTCCGGCACCAAGTTCGCCACCTCCACCCAGCTCAGCCACCGCATTCTGGAGATGTTCCGCCAGGACAGCTGGCCCGGCCTGCCCCGCCATACCGCCGAATGGCTGGCCCTGCAGCGCGAGGTCTCCGAACTTCCCCGCGCCGGATCGCTGCTGATCGAAAGCTTCCCGCACCAAGGCCGCGCGCACCACTGCATCTACGGCTTTGCCGGGCGCAACGCGCAGCAGACGCTCGGCCTGCTGCTCACCAAGCGGATGGAGGAGCTGGGCCTCGACCCCTTGGGCTTTGTCGCCACCGATTACGCCACCCTGATCTGGGGGCTGCAAGAGGTCACTGATCCCGCACCGCTGTTCGAACCGCGCGCCCTGCGGGACGGGCTGGAGGGCTGGCTGGCCGGCAACGCGGTGATGAAACGCGCGTTTCGCGGTGCCGCCACCATCGCGGGCCTCATTGAACGCAACACCCCGGGCGCGCGCAAGAACGGGCGGCAGGCGACCTTCTCCTCCGACATCCTGTATGACACGCTGCGCAGGTACGACCCCGATCACCTGCTGCTGGACATCACCCGCGAGGAAGCCCTGCGCGGGCTGGTCGATTTTGGCCGGATCGAGGAGATGCTGGACAGGATCAACGGGCGGATCACGCTGCGGCGGCTGGAGCGGATCTCGCCCCTGGCAGCGCCGCTGCTGCTGGAGATGGGCAAGGTCCCGGTCAAAGGCGCAGCGCAGGAAAAGCTGCTGCAGCAGGAGGCCGCAGCGCTGATGCGGCAATCCGGACTGGACCGGCTGCCGCAATGACCCTTGCCTGTGGCGCGGCGCGCGGTAAGACCAGCCTATGACCGGATATGATTTCACCCTCGCAGGCGCCCGCCTCACAGCCCTGGCCAGCGGCGCGCTCTGGTGGGCGGATCACCGTTTGCTCTGCGTCTCCGACCTGCACTTGGGAAAGTCCGAACGCCACGCCCGGTGCGGCGGCAGCCCCCTGCCCCCCTACGAGGGACGCGACACGCTGCGGCGGCTGGAAACGCTGGTGACCGCGCTGGATCCGGCAACCGTGATCAGCCTCGGCGACAGCTTTGACGACGATGCCGCGGCCCGCACCCTGCCAGCGGCGGAGCTGGACCAGCTGCGCAGCCTCATGGGCCGCCGCCGCTGGATCTGGATCGAGGGCAACCACGACCCCGCCCCGGTGGCCTTCGGCGGCGAAACCCTGGCCGAGCTTGCCTGCGGCCCGCTGACCTTCCGCCACATCGCCGCCCCTGCCGCCAGGGCCGAGGTCTCCGGCCACTACCACCCCAAGGCGCGGCTGCGCAGCGCCGCGCGTCCCTGCTTCCTGCTCGACCGCTCCCGCCTGATCCTGCCCGCCTTCGGCACATACACCGGCGGCCTTCGCAGCAGCGCCCCCGCGCTGACCGCGTTGATGGCGCCGGACGCGCTGGCCATCCTGACCGGCCCGACGGCGCTGCCGGTGCCGATGCCGCGCTGACTGCCGCAGCGTCACTTCCTGCGCACCACCACCGGTCCTCTATGCTGCGCGTACAGCAGCAAAAGGACCCCGCAATGGAAGACCGAATCCGCAGCAGCTTTGCTAGGCAAAGCATGATGCAGACCCTGGGCGCAGAGATTGCCAGCGTTTCGACGGGCGAAGTCGTCATCACTGCCCCGATCCTACCCGGCAGCCGCCAGCAGCACGATGTTGCCCATGCCGCCCTCAGCTTTGCCATCGGCGACACTGCCGCGGGCTATGCGGCGCTCACGGTCATGCCGGAAGATCACGAGGTGATGACCGCGGAGATGAAGATCAACCTTCTGGCCCCCGGTGCCGGGGACATGCTGCGCGCAACCGGCCGCGTCATCAAGCCCGGCCGCCGCCTGGTCATCGTCACCGCAGAGGTCCATGCCCTCACCAAAGGCGAAGAAAAGCTGATCGCCCTTTTGCAGGGCACGATGGTGCCCGTGGCAGCCTGACGCCGCCAGTCTTTCATCTTTCAAAAAATACTCCCGCCGGAGGCGGTCCGGCGGGAGCATCAATGTCAGACAACTCTGTTCTGCGACCTCAGGCGGTCAGCCCTTCCGGCTCGGCCAGGTTGTTGGCGCGGCAGCAGGCGGTGACGGTATTGGCCAGCAGGCAGGCAATGGTCATCGGGCCGACGCCGCCCGGCACCGGGGTGATGGCGCCTGCGCGCTCAGCTGCCGAGGCAAAATCCACATCGCCAACCAGCACGTTCTTGCCGTCACGTTCGATGCGGTTGATGCCCACGTCGATGACGGTGGCGCCTTCCTTGATCCAGTCGCCCGGCACCATTTCCGGGCGGCCCACCGCGGCCACCACGATGTCGGCGCGGCGCACCACATCCGGCAGATCCTTGGTGCGCGAATGCGCGATGGTCACGGTGCAGCTGTCGCCCAAGAGCAGCTGCGCCATCGGCTTGCCCACGATGTTGGAGCGGCCGATCACAACCGCATCCATGCCCGAAAGCGAGCCATGGTGGTCGCGCAGCATCATCAGGCAGCCCAGCGGCGTGCAGGGCACCATGCTCTTCTGCCCGGTGCCCAGCAGGCCGACGTTGGAAATGTGGAAACCGTCCACGTCCTTTTCCGGCGCGATCGAGTTGATCACCAGATCCTCGTCCAGGTGCTTGGGCAGCGGCAGCTGTACCAGGATGCCATGCACGGCGGGATCATTGTTCAGCTGATCGATCAGCGCCAGCAGGTCAGCCTCGGAGGTGTCCGCCTCCAGCTTGTGCTCGAAAGAGTTCATGCCGACCTCGACGGTCTGCTTGCCCTTGGAGCGGACATAGACCTGGCTCGCCGGGTCCTCGCCCACCAGCACCACGGCCAGACCGGGGGTGATCCCGTGGTCCTGTTTCAGCCGCGCCACATGCTCGGCCACCTGGCCACGCACCTTGGCCGCAAAGGCCTTGCCGTCAATCAACGTTGCAGTCATTTGATTTCTTCCTTTCAGCCGCAGGCGCCAACCTGCCTACTCCTCCCGGATCACCCGCGCTTCGCGGGCGATCGACCATTCCACCAACTGCCGCCACAAGGCTTCGACCAGCGCTGGGTCCAACGCCTCGTCCTCTGCCGCGGCCCGGACCTTGGCGATCACATCTTCGACCCGGGCCGGGATGCGCGCGGGCCAGCCGTTTTCCTGCTTCAGCGCGATCGCCCGGTCGATATAGCCCGCCCGCTGCGCCAGCAACGCCACCAGCTTCCGGTCCAGAAGATCGATCTGCGCCCTCAGGTCTTCCATCGAGGCGCAGTCTGCGGGTGGTGTTGGTTCGGTCATCTTTCAAAACTCCAGCGGCCCGGATTTCCCCGAGCCGCTGAATGTCGCAATTTCGGGCTTAGAACAAGCCTTCGATCTGACCTTCCGCGTTCAGGCGGATGCTTTCCGCCGCAGGCGTGCGCGGCAGGCCCGGCATGGTCATGATCTCGCCGCAGACCACCACGATGAAGCCGGCACCGGCGGACAGGCGCACTTCACGCACCGGAACCGAGTGTCCGACCGGCGCGCCGCGCAAGCTCGGATCGGTCGAGAAGGAGTACTGGGTCTTGGCCATGCAGACCGGCAGGTGGCCGTAGCCCGCGTCTTCCCACTCGCGCAGCTGGTTGCGGATCTTGTTGTCCGCCAGCACCTCGTCGGCGCGGTAGATGCGCTTGGCGATGGTTTCGATCTTCTCGAACAGCGGCATGTCGTCCGGGTAGATCGGCGAGAAGTTCGCAGTACCGGAGTCGGCCAGGGCAACCACTTTCTCCGCCAGTTCGGCAGAGCCTTCAGAGCCCAGTTCCCAGTGGCGCGACAGCACCGCTTCGACGCCGTGGGAGGCGCAGTAGTCCTTCACCGCCTGCACTTCGGCATCGGTGTCGGTGACGAAGTGGTTGATCGCGACCACCACCGGCACACCGAAGGATTTGACGTTCTCGATGTGGCGGCCGAGGTTGGCGCAACCGGAGTTCACGGCCTCGACGTTCTCTGCACCGAGGTCTGCCTTGGCAACGCCGCCGTTCATCTTCATCGCGCGCACGGTGGCAACCAGCACAACCGCGGACGGCGCGATGCCCGCCTTGCGGCACTTGATGTTCATGAACTTCTCGGCACCGAGGTCGGCACCGAAGCCCGCTTCGGTCACCACGTAGTCGGCGACTTTCAGCGCGGTCTTGGTGGCGATCACCGAGTTGCAGCCGTGTGCGATGTTGGCGAAGGGGCCGCCGTGCACGAAGGCCGGGTTGTTCTCCAGCGTCTGCACCAGGTTCGGCTGCATCGCGTCCTTCAGCAGCACTGTCATCGCGCCTTCGGCCTTGATGTCGCGGCAGTAGACCGGGGTCTTGTCGCGGCGGTAGGCCACGATGATGTCGCCGAGGCGCTTTTCCAGGTCCTTGAGGTCGGTCGCGAGGCACAGGATCGCCATGACTTCGGAGGCCACGGTGATGTCAAAACCGGTTTCGCGCGGGAACCCGTTGGACACGCCGCCGAGCGACGCGGTGATCTGACGCAGGGCGCGGTCGTTCATGTCGACCACGCGGCGCCATGCGACGCGGCGGATGTCGATTTCCTGCTCGTTGCCCCAGTAAATGTGGTTGTCGATCATCGCCGACAGCAGCGAGTGCGCCGAGGTAATGGCGTGGAAGTCACCGGTGAAGTGGAGGTTCATCTCCTCCATCGGCACGACCTGGGCGTAACCGCCACCTGCAGCGCCGCCCTTCATGCCGAAGTTCGGGCCCAGGCTCGCTTCGCGGATACAGATCATCGCGTTCTTGCCGATGCGGTTCAGACCGTCGCCCAGACCCACGGTGGTGGTGGTCTTGCCTTCGCCCGCCGGGGTCGGGTTGATCGCAGTCACCAGGATCAGCTTGCCATCTTCGCGGTCCTGCACCGAGTTGATGAAGGACTGGCTGACCTTTGCCTTGTCGTGGCCATAGGGCAGCAGATCGTCGTTGGAGATGCCGATCTTTGCACCGATCTCCTGGATCGGCTTCTTGTTCGCCTCACGGGCGATCTCGATGTCACTCTTGTAGCTCATGGCAAGGTTCCTGCTGAGTTTGCATACAGTCGCCGGCACGCGGACGCCGGTTTCCTCGTAGACTTAGCCAATATGCGGCAAAAAGCGCGCATGATTTCCGACATTATCCTGCCTTGAAACGGCGTAGGCGCAATCGGTCGGCCGCGATATTCCCTCCCCGCGGCAGCTGGCATCGGTCAGGAAAGGGCGTCAGGGGGCCCAGGCCCGTTGATCCGGCACAAACAGGCTGAGGACCTGCCCGACCACAAGCCTGCCCGGCCGTTCGACCCAGGCGGTGATTCCCCGCCGGTTCTCTGCCGCGCGTTTGAAGCGCGGACCAAAGCCGGCGTGATCCTTTTCGATCTCCCGCCCCGGGAGCACGCAGGGGCGGTTCTCGATGTCGGTCGTCAGGGTCACACCGTCCGGCCCCTGCAACCGCGAGGCGGGTGGCAGGTGGCTCAGGTCGGGGATTCCGCGCAGCACAAGCGTCGCCCCCAGGTGTTCAGGTTGCAATTGCGCCAACCCCATGTCAGCGGCAATCTGGGCCATTTCCTCCTCCGAGAGGATGCTGAGCTGTCGGGTGTTGCGAATCTCGGTACCTTCGGGGTGCAGGTTACGCACCCGCACGCAGGAGGCCCGGTTCTCGCCCGCGTGACGCTCACCCGCCACACCTCCGAACCCAAGATCCAACTGGTCGCTCGGAACCGCCCGCAGCCCCGAACCCGCAGGCACCATGCCCAGCCATGCGATCTCACCCTTGAACCCGCTGTCACGAAAAACCGGCATCGTACCCCCCTGCTTCGGCTATTGTCAGTACCGGCACGCTACAGGTTTTTCCGGCAGGCACCAGCGGCCATGCCGCCACGGCCGTCCTGTCAGCACAGCAATGACAAAAGAAAACGCCCCGCAAGCCGGAATGGCATGCGGGGCGCTTCAGTCATCTATGACTATGACGCAGTAGTCAGGTTGTCGGTTCCGGCTCCAGGCCACCCTCGGGAGGGTTTTTCTTGGGCTTGGCCTTGGGGATCGCGGTGACCGAGGCGCTGCCTTCGTCCTCACCACCATCCTCATCATCGCCCGCCTGGGGCGGTTCGCCCTTCATCACGCGTTTGATCTCGTCACCGGTGAGTGTCTCGTATTCCAGAAGCCCCTGCGCGAGACGTTCCCACTCTTCGCGATGCTCCAGCAGGATCTGGTAGGCGCGCTCGTAGCCTTCCTGGATGAAGCGTTTCACTTCTTCCTCGATCAGCTCCTTGGTATGGGCCGAGACCGAGAAGCCCGCGGTGTTGCCGGAATAGCCTTCATGCGCCTCGGCATAATCGATGTTGCCGACCTTGTCGGACATGCCCCAGCGCATCACCATGGCACGGGCCAGCTGGCTGGCCTGCTGGATGTCACCGGCAGGACCGTTGGAGACGTGATCTTCACCATACTTGATGATTTCGGCCGCCTTGCCCGCCATGGTCATCGCCAGCTTCTGCTGACACTCGTCACGGTGCCAGTTCAGCCGGTCCATTTCCGGCAGGCTGACCACCATGCCAAGCGCGCCGCCGCGCGGAATGATCGTCGCCTTGTAGACCGGGTCACACTCCGGCAGCACCAGGCCGACTACGGCATGGCCCGCTTCGTGATAGGCGGTCTTTTCCTTCTGATCCTGGGTCAGCACCATCGAGCGGCGCTCAGCCCCCATCATCACCTTGTCCTTGGCGTTTTCAAAATCTTCCATGGTGACAAAGCGACGGCCGACACGGGCGGCCATAAGGGCCGCCTCGTTCACGAGGTTGGCCAGGTCCGCGCCCGAGAAGCCGGGGGTGCCGCGGGCGATGATGCGCAGATCCACGTCCGGACCCAGCGGTGTCTTGCGGGCATGCACGCCGAGGATCTTCTCGCGACCCTTGATGTCGGGGTTGCCGACGGTCACGTTGCGGTCAAAGCGGCCGGGGCGCAGCAGCGCCGGGTCCAGCACGTCCTTGCGGTTGGTCGCGGCGAGGATGATGACACCTTCGTTCGCCTCGAAGCCGTCCATTTCCACCAGCAGCTGGTTCAGCGTCTGCTCGCGCTCGTCGTTGCCGCCGCCGTAACCGGCGCCACGGTGACGACCGACCGCGTCGATCTCGTCGATGAACACGATGCAGGGCGCGTTCTTCTTGGCCTGCTCGAACATGTCGCGCACGCGGCTCGCACCCACACCGACAAACATTTCCACGAAATCCGAACCCGAGATGGTGAAGAACGGCACCCCTGCCTCGCCAGCGATGGCGCGGGCCAGGAGCGTCTTACCGGTGCCCGGAGGGCCGACCAGCAGCGCGCCTTTCGGGATCTTTCCGCCAAGGCGGGAGAACTTCTGCGGGTTGCGCAGGAATTCGACGATCTCTTCCAGCTCTTCCTTGGCTTCGTCGATACCGGCGACATCATCAAAGGTGACGCGGCCGTGCTTTTCGGTCAGCATCTTGGCCTTGGACTTGCCGAACCCCATCGCGCCGCCTTTGCCGCCGCCCTGCATCCGGTTCATGAAATAGATCCAGACACCGATCAGCAGCAGGAAGGGCAAGAGCGTGATCAGGAAAGACTGAAAGCCGGACTGCTGCTGTTTCTCAGCGCGCACCGGGATATCGTTTTCAATCAGCAGCGCGGTGACTTCGGCATCGCCCGGCTTGATCGTGATGTAGTTCTGCCCATCGGTTGTGGTGTAGCGCACCTGTTCTCCGTCGAGGGTGACGGTGCTGACCTTGCCGGTTTCGACCGAGCTGACAAAGTCAGAGAAAGTGCGTTCACGGCTCTGCATCGTGCTGCCGGAACCGCTGAACAGATTGAACAGCGCCAGGATCAGCAGAAACAGAACAACCCAAAAGGCGATATTGCGAGCGTTGCCCAAGGAAAGTTCTCCCTATCATTTAGGCACACCTGACCGGTGGCCTGCGTTGCCCTTAAAATAAGGATCATTCGGGCAGGTTCAATGCGATAAAAGGGATGCGAAGAACTCTTCTTCGTTTCCGGCATGTTCTGCCGTCCACCCGTTGCCCAATCCGGCAGCAGGTGCGGCAACCAGATCGCTCCCGCGCCACAGGGCCGGGGTTGATTCCAGCACCGGTTGCGGCACACCGGACAGGCGCCAGCCTGCGCTCCCCGCCAGCCCCTTGCGCCCCAGCGCGCGCACCTCGCAGCCTTTCGCGTCACCGCCAAAGACTGTCCAGCGCCCGTCCCACAGCTGCCCCGGCAGCCCGACCTGATCGCGCAAGGCGTTGTATTCTCGGCAGATCCAGATCTGCTTGGAGGTGGTCAGCAGATGGCAGCCCGAAACCGTCGCAGCGCCCCCGTTCCGGGCCGCCAGCACGGCGATCTCCATCGGCACCCGCCGCGGCGGATAATCGCTGGCCGCAACCCACTGGATCGCCTTCACCAGCAGGCGGTAGCCCGTTTCGCTGGGCAGCGTTCGGAACTTGCGCTGGCACAGCACCACCGCACCGGCCTGCACATGCGCCATGTCGCGCGCCGCCAGGAACACGTACCAGTCGAGCGCCTCGCGCGCCTTGGCGAGATGCTGCGCAACCTTGGACAGCACCGTTGGCGTCAGGCCCAGCGGCGCAAGCTCCGCCAGGGCGCGACGGGCACGCACCCGTTCGTAGCGCAGATCGCTGTTGCTCGGGTCCTCACACCACTCGTGGCCCGCCTCGGTCAGATAATGGCGCAGCTCGCTGCGCGTCACCTCCAGCAGCGGCCGCATCAGGGTAACCCCGTTGTGGACACGGCTGGGCGGCATGCCCGACAGCCCGGACACCCCCGCGGCGCGCGCCATGCGCATCAGCAGCGTCTCGGCCTGATCATCCGCCGTATGCGCCACACAAAGCACCGGGATCCCCTTGCGCCTGGCCCAGCTGGTCAGCAGCTCATAGCGGGCCTCGCGCGCCTGCTTCTGCAGGTTCCCCTGCCCCGGCCCTTCGCGCCACTCGATGGTGTCATGCGCAATGCCCATCCGGGCCGCGGTGCGGCCGACAAAGGCCGCTTCGTCGGCGGACTCCGGCCGCAAGCGATGATCGATCGTCGCGGCGAACAGTTCCACCGGCTCCTGCGCGAAACAGGCCTGCATCAGGTGCAGCAAAGCCATCGAATCGCTGCCGCCCGAGACGGCCATGCCCAGTCTGGCAGGTGGCTCTGGCGGGAACTGACGGCGCAACAGCCCCTGGATATCCCGCCTCAGTCCCGTCAAGAACAGCCCAGCTTGTCCATCTCGGCCTGGGCAGCGGCCACCGGCTCTGTGCCGGGGAAGCGGACGGCGACCTCGGCCAGCGTCACGCAGGCCTGATCCGTCTGCCCCAACCGCCCCAGGGCCGCGCCCAGCTCGAACAAGGCCTTTGGCGCCACCGGCCCGGTGGCATTGCCACTGAAGGCGGCCAGATAGGCGCGCGCCGCCTCGCGCGTGTCGCCCAGACCGTCCAGCGCCTTGCCTCGGCTGAAATCCGCCGCCGCGGCCAGCGGGCTGCCCGGATAGGCCTGGTTGAAGGCCGCGAATTTCTCCGCGGCGTCCTGGTACTGGCCTTCCGCCAGCAGCGCCTCGGCGGCATCAAAGTCCGCCTGCTCGCCAACCGCCAGCTCACCCGTGGCCGTGTCAGCCGCGTCCCCGGTCTCGACAGGAGACAGGTCTCCCACCCCGGCGGGCAGCTCGCCACCGCCCAGGGTCGTTGTCTCACCCAGAGCCCCGACATCGCCGCCTTCCAGCTCCACCAGGCGGAATTCGAGGTCCCCGATCCGGTTGGTGCCGTCGGTGACGATCCGGTTGATCCGATTCTCGAGGTTCTCGGTCTGTAGCGTCAGCCGCTGCAGCTCGCTCTCGATGGCCCCGACACGGTCGAGAACCGTGCTGCCCGAGGTATCGACCAACGGGGATCCCGTCGTCGACAACTCCCGCTTCAGGCGCTGGATTTCCACGTGCAGCACCGTCAGCTCCTGGCGGATGTCCGCCAGGGTCTGTTGATTCTGCGCGCCCAGGGGCAGCGGCAGCGCCACGACGACAGCCAGAAGCGCGGTGCGGAGGCGTCTCATCACCTTACCCCACCAGACCACCGGCCAGCACGGTCACGGCGCGGCGGTTCTTGGCATAGCAGCTCTCTTCCGAGCAGATTTCCAGCGGCCGTTCCTTGCCGTAGCTGACCACCTTGATGCGGCTACCGGCAATCCCTTGCGAAATCAGGTATTCACGCGCCGCATTGGCCCGGCGCGCGCCCAGTGCGAGGTTGTATTCGCGGGTGCCCTTCTCGTCGGCGTGGCCTTCGATCGTAACCACGTAATCCGGATTCTGGGTCAGCCAGCGCGCCTGGCCCTGCAGGGTTGCCTGGGCTGCGGGTGACAGGCTGGACTGGTCATTGGCAAACAACACACGGTCGCCGATCGTTTCCCGGAAATAGGCCGGGCTGGCCGGATCCAATGCGCCCACGCCGATACCTGCGCCACCGGCGCCAGCCCCGGCACCGCCATTCACGTCATCGCTCCAGGGCGTGTTGCCACAGGCCGTCAACCCCAGTACGGCCACTGCCGCAATTACCAATTTGAAACCGCTCATGATGTCCGCCTATCCCTTTGCGTTTCTTGTCCGGACGCTAACACAACCGCGATCCGGGTTCCATGCGGCTGTCGCCACCTGTTGCCGTTAGTGTTGCAGCGGCGACCACGCCGGATCGGAGGCCCCGTCGGGGGTCTTCACCGGCTTGAGGTTCCGCCCGGTGATATCCACCGAGTACAAGAGCGCCCGGCCTGTGCTGCCCTGGCTTTCACGGGTGAACATGATGACGCGCCCGTTGGGGGCCCAGGTCGGCCCTTCATCCAGGAACGACGCGGTCAACAGCCGCTCCTCGCTGCCATCCGTGCGCATCACGCCAATGTGAAACCGGCCCTTGTTCTGCTTGGTGAAGGCGATCATGTCGCCGCGCGGCGACCACACCGGCGTGCCATAGCGCCCCTTGCCGAAGCTGATCCGCCGCGCCTCGCCACCGCCTGCGGGCATCACGTAAAGCTGCTGACTGCCGGAGCGGTCGCTTTCAAACACGATCTGGCGGCCATCGGGAGATAAGGACGGCGCGGTCTCGATCGACGGCGCCGAGGTCAACCGCGTCTTTGCCCCGGTGTCGATATCCATGGTGTAGAGATCGGTGTTGCCCCCCTGCGTCTGCGAGTAGACGATGGTGCGCCCGTCGGGCGCAAACCTTGGGGCAAAACTCATGGTGCCATCACCGCTGGACAAGACCTTGCGTTGCACCTGGCCAACATCCAGCACATGGATCTGCGGAAAGCCGCTCTCGTAGCTGGTATAAAGCACCCGGTCACCAGTGGGCGAGAACCGCGGCGCCAGCACCAGTGAGGCGCTGTTGGTCAGGAACTGCACGTTCGCCCCGTCGTAGTCCATGATCGCCAGCCGCTTGCGGCGATCGTTCTTGGGACCACTTTCGGAAACATAGACCACCCGGCTGTCGAAATAGCCGCTCTCACCGGTGATCCGGCTGTAGATCGCATCGGCCACCTTGTGCGCCATGCGCCGCCAGCCATCGGTGGTACCGGAAAACTGCAACCCGCTGCCAAGCTCGCTTTCGGCGAACACGTCATATCCGCGGAAACGCACGGTCAGCCGGTTGCCGTTGATGCCGACCGCGCCGGTAATCAGGGCCTGCGCATTGACCGCCTTCCAGTCGGCGTATTTCACCGGGCTGTCAAAGTCCGTCACGGTCGAGATATGGGCGCTGGCAGGCACCTCTCGAAACAGGCCGGTGCCGCTCAGGTCGGCGGCGATCACCCGCGCGATCTGGCGCGCATAGTCTGCCGCCGCAGGGGTTTCAGGCACGAAATCCGGCACCGCGTAGGGCAAGGGTTCAATCACGCCCTGGTCGATTTCAATGCGGAGCGGCCCGGACTGAGCCACGGCCACATCCGCCCCGGCCAGTGCCGAGGCTCCGATCAGAAGGGCTGCCAGGTAATTCCTCATTTGATCCGCATCCTTTCGGGATTGAATGTCATCTCAATATCGCGCCAATGGTCGTATTTTTCAGGGGGAAGATTGAACCCCCTGCTGCCACAGCGGATAATCGCGCGCCGAGCTGCCTCATACGCCTGTTTCGCCGCCGACGCGGAGCCGCCGGAGCTGGACAGCATCCGAATGGAGCCGGTGTCCGGCTTGCCGCTTTCCTGCAGCGTGACCCCAACGACCACGGTTGTGTTCAGCGCTTCCGTCGACAGCGAGCCGACATTCCAGCACTGCGAGACCGCCACCCGCAACGCATCCTTCTCCCACAGCGTCAGCGGCGGGCCGGACGGCTCCGGGGCCTGAACCTCGCCGCCGCCCGCAAGCGCTTCGGCCAGGGCATCCTCAACCGCGGATGACGTGTCCGCCGGGGCCGGGTCCGCAGGCTGCTGCGGCTTCGCCGTTTGGGCGGTTTCGGTCACCTCCGGCGCAGGCTCGGGTTCGGGCTTGGGCGCGGGACGCTCGGGACGGCTTCTGGGCCGCACCGAGGTCGTCGGCGCGGCAGAGGCGGCGATCTCCTCGCCCTTGTTCTCCTCGGTCACGATGCGATCACTGGCAGCCTCGGGCGCGGTGGCCTCCTGCACCTCCTGCGGCGCTTCGGCCCCTTCCTCCGGCGCGACCTCGGGCTGCTCGACCTCATCGACCGCCACGTCCGGCTCGGGCGGGGCAACCGGTGTCGGGGCGACCCGGTCGACCGGGCGCAGTTCAGCCTCGGGGCGCGGCTGAGGCAGCACTTCGGCGATCTCCGGCTCGGTTTCGGCAGGCGGGATCTGCTGCGGCAGTTCCGGCTCGGGGCGCGGCTCCGGGCGGGTCGTCAGCTCGGGATCGGGCGCGACCGGCGGCACCGGCTCGGGTTGGGAAACCTGCGGCTCAGGATCCGATTGCGGCTCCAGGTCCGGCGCGGGCGACGCTTCCGTCGGCTCGGCCAGCGGCGCAGGCTCGGACGACAGCTCGGGCGCCTGGCGCTGCTGGCTCAGCTTTTCGAATTGCTCGGCAGAGATCAGTGACACCTGCTGAACCTCAAACGGCAACGGCTCGGACGGGAACCAGGCGCCGAAGACGACCCAGCCCATCAGGAGCCCATGCCCCGCCAGTGAGATTTTGGTCCCGGTCTGCACCCTGTGCGTCCCCGCCTACTGCCCTTCGCCCCCGGACGGCTGGCCGTCCAGCGCCGGGCCGCCGGTATCCGTTACCAGCCCCACGTTCGAAAAGCCGCCCGCGTTCAGCGCGCCCATCACCTGCATCACGTCCGAATAGGCAATCCGCCCATCGGCGCGCAGGAACACCCGGTCAGAGCTGCGCTCTGCCGCGATGGCGCGCAGCTTGGGCACCAGCTGATCCAACGCAACCGGCGTGGTCTGGATCTCGACGCCGCCCTCGGCGGTCATGGTCACCGTCAGCGGCTCTTCCTCGTCGCCCGGCAGGGCGCCGGCGGCGGTCTTGGGCAGCTGCACCGGCACGCCCACCGTCATCAGCGGCGCCGCCACCATGAAGATGATCAGCAGCACCAGCATCACGTCCACGAAGGGCGTGACGTTGATCTCCGACATCGGCCGACCGCGGCCGCGGCGGCGCCCCCGGCGGCGATTGCCGCCCCCCTGAGGTTGCTGAACTGCGGCGCCCATGGCTCAGGAATCCAGCTGGCGGCTGAGGATGGTGGCGAACTCGTCGGCAAAGGCCTCGTAGCCACCGATGATGCGGTCGCTGTCCGCGCTCAGCTTGTTGTAGAAGATCACCGCCGGAATCGCCGCCAGCAGGCCGAGACCGGTGGCCATCAGCGCCTCGGCAATGCCCGGGGCCACAACGGCCAGGTTGGTGTTCTGCTGCTCGGCGATCTCGATGAACGCGGTCATGATGCCCCAGACGGTGCCGAACAGCCCGACGAAGGGCGCGGTGGAGCCGACGGTGGCCAGCACCGACAGGCCGCTTTGCAGACCTTCGGTTTCCTTGGCGATCGCGACATCCATCGACCGGTCGATGCGCGCCTGCGCACCGGGAATCAACGCCCCGTCGCTGCGGTGACTGCGCCGCCATTCCGTCATGCCCGCGGCAAAGATGCGCGCCGCCTGCCCCGGTGGTTCAGAGCCGACCTGATCGAACAGCTCGTCCAGCGGATTGCCGGACCAGAAGGCCTGATCAAAGGCCTCGGCCTCGCGGCGCGCCTGACGATAGTTGATCATCTTCTGGATGATAATGGCCCAGGACCAGATCGAGGCCCCGACCAGCATCAGCATCACCAGTTTTACGGTTACGGTGGCCCGCGCGAAAAGACCCCACATGGAGAAATCAATCTCCTGCGCCAGCGCCAGAGTTTCTGCTTCCATTTCGCCTGCTCTATGATGTCTTGACCGTTTGCCCGGCCTTTATTGTCAGCAACGCTAGCGCAGAACAAATCGAAAGGCCAATGAAACAGGCGTGACGGCGCCGATTGTTACATCAATGCGCGAATCTCTGCCGGCAGGCGGGCGGGCTTGCCGGTGGTGGTCATGCAGACGATGGTGACCTCGGCCCGGAACAGCGGCTGACCAGCGCGGCTGACCTCCTGCTGCAGCGTCATGCGCGCCGGAGTCACCTTGTGCATGCGGGTGGTGACCAGCAGTTCCTCGTCGAATTTTGCGGGCGCCAGATAGTCGGCCTCGATGCGGCGTACCACATAGATCAGCCCGGCCTCGCGCATGGCGTTCTGATCGACGCCGATGCCGCGCACCCAGTCGCTGCGGGCGCGTTCAATGAACCGCAGGTAATTGGCGTGATAGACGATCCCGCCCATGTCGGTGTCCTCGTAATAGACCCGGACGGGGAATTGGTGGATCATGCGCTGCTCTCCTGCCTGCTACGGCGCACACTAGTGGCGAGGCGTGCCACCCACAAGCCGGTCAACCGCTCAGCGAATACTCTGCCAGAATGTCATAGCGCGCGCCTTGCGGGGCCAGGGTGGACTGGAACAACGCAAGGCGCTCCGCGTCGCACGCGAACCGGAAACCCGACGCTGCCGCCAAATAGCGCGCCACCCTGTCCACCTGCCCCGCGTCCAAGTGCCTAGGAAAGCGTCCAAGGGTTACATGCGGGCGGAAGCGCTCGCGCGGCAGATCGATCCCGGCCGATCGGCAGGCGGCGCGAACACGGTCACGCAGCCGGGTCAGCTCGGGCGTCTTCTGCACCTGTGCCGCCAGCACCCGCGGCAGCTTGCCGCCAAACGTGTCCAGCCCGTGGAACGACAGCCGCACCGGCGGCGCGCTGATCTCGGCCAGGTCCTGGTGCAGCCTCTGCAGCACGGCCTCTGGCTGGTTATCAAGAAAGGCCAATGTCAGGTGCATGTTCTCTGCCGCGACATGCCGCCCCGCGGTCAGCCCCTCCTGCACCCGCTCCAGCGCGTCGAGGGCCGCATCGGGCAGCAGCAGGCCGACAAAGGCGCGCATCAGCTTTGCGGTGGCTCGGCTGGCGCCTGCAGCCGCGCGAACAGGCGCAGCGCATGGGATTTGTCCTCTGCCGCCACCGGCATCATCCGGTCATAGGCGGCGGCGATCACCCCCGCGATCTCGGGCCGCAGGATGGTTGCGCCGGTCTCTGGCAGCACCGCCAGCGGCGAGGCCTCAGCGAATGCCCGGTCACCCCACAGCAGCGCCACCTGCACCGCCTGGGTCAGCGCAAGCGTTTCCGCGGGCAACTCCGCCATTGCGCCCTGCATCTGCAGGAAGACAAAGGCCGCCTTGATGCCGCCCTGCTCGTCGAAACGGAAAGCGCGGTATTGGCTCGCACCGCCCGCCTTGAGACGGCCGACCAACGGCGCGAGATCGGGGATCATCCGGTCGAGATCCGGGACCGCCAGCAGCTCTTCCCAATCGCGAAAGAAGAAGAACATCAGGTTCGACCCCAGTTCCGGGTCCGTCTCGGCCATCTGGTGGCCTGCCAGCGTCATCACCGCCTCCACCGCGCCCTTGATGGTTCGCAGCGTTTCGTCCTGAACGCCGAATACGATTGGCGCAACCGGCCGCCCCCAGCGGGCAAAGGCATAAGAGCCGTCGTTGCGGGTGAACAGGGTTTCGATCTGCTCCGGCGTCAGGTTCGGCAACTGGGGGGTCATGGGCGTCTCCTTGGTCTTGCCCCGTCTATGCCGTCTGCGCCGCGCCACGGCAAGGGGGGCTCCCGCGCCTGTCCGCCCCTCTGGCTCCACCAGAGGGGCGGAAACAGCCTTGGGCCGGGCGCCGCTGGCGCGGCGCAGCAATCCCCCAAATGGAGCGGCGTCCAATACCGGAGTGCCCTTTCGTCTCTTTGCAGCGAGACGTCGGCCGAAGGCCGCGCCGCGCACCAGCGCGGCGCCCGGCCCAACGGGCGCAGGCGCATCCGTGATGCGCCGACGCCGGGCGGGAGCGCCTGCCGGAGCGGTCCAGGCACAGGGGGCAATGGTCAGGACACCTGACCTGTTGTTTCGCGCGCGAAACATTGCGGCAGCAACGCTGACACAACTTATAGTGGTGCGTGTCTGTTTTACCCGAACAGGTCGTTCTGGCTGCGCGGGGGGCTCATTCCCAAATGGGTCCAGGCCTTTTGCGCCAGCATCCGGCCACGCGGGGTGCGCTGGATCAGACCCTGCTGCAAGAGATAGGGTTCGATCACTTCCTCCAGCGCGTCGCGGCTTTCGCTGAGCGCGGCGGAAATCGTCTCGATCCCCACCGGGCCGCCGCCGTAGTTTTCGGCGATCAGCTTCAGGTATCTCCGGTCGGCCCCATCCAGCCCCAGCTGATCCACCCCCAGTCGTGTCAGGGCGCCGTCCGCCAACTCGCGGGTGATCGTGCCGTCACCTTCGACCACCGCAAAGTCCACGACCCGTCGCAGCAGCCGACCGGCAATCCGGGGCGTGCCCCTTGCGCGGCGGGCGATTTCGCGGGCCCCGGCGTCGTCCGCAGGCGCGCCCAATTTGCGGGCGTTGCGACTGACGATCTCGAACAGCTCGTCAATCGTGTAGAACTGCAGCCGGGTCGGAATGCCGAACCGATCCCGCAGCGGCGTGGTCAAAAGGCCCATGCGGGTGGTGGCCCCCACCAGCGTGAAGGGCTGCAGCTCGATCCGCACGGTGCGCGCGGCCGGGCCCTCGCCGATCACGAGGTCCAGCTCGAAATCCTCCATCGCCGGGTAGAGCACCTCCTCCACCGCCGGGTTCAGCCGATGGATCTCGTCGATGAACAGCACGTCGCGGGCTTCGAGGTTGGTGAGGATCGCGGCCAGATCGCCGGCCTTGGCCAGCACCGGGCCGGAGGTCATGCGGAAGTTCACACCCAGCTCACGCGCGACGATCTGCGCCAGCGTGGTCTTGCCGAGGCCAGGAGGGCCGTGGAACAGCGTGTGGTCCATCGCCTCGCCGCGGCGGCGCGCGGATTCAATAAAGACCCGCAGGTTGGCGCGGGCTTCGGCCTGGCCGATGAATTCGCCCAACCCCTGGGGTCGCAGGGCGCGGTCGTTGTCCTCGGGCAGCGGATCGGGGCGCAGGGCGGGATCGGCGTCAATCATGGGCAACTCCCCTGATACGAAGGGCGGCGCCCGGCCGCGGGCGGAAGCGAAGCGCCCGCCCATCGGGGCGGTCGGGCGCTGCCCGGCCGGTCGGCCAGGCGGAACACTGAGTTGAAAGCCTCACCTCATCACCCCTTTGGTGCCAGCAGGCGCAGCGCCGCGCGGATCAGTTCCGGCTCGTCAGCCTCCGGGCTGGCGGCGGCGGCCTCTGCCACGGCGGCAGCGGCGTCGGATGGACCATAGCCGAGATTGCCCAGTGCCGACAGCGCCCCGGCCGAGGCCGCCGCTGCACCCGAAGGTTTCTTGGGCGCGGTCTTGCGGGATGGCTTGGCGGCGGCTGGCTCTGCGTCCTCGATCACCTCCAGCGCCGGTCCGTCCATCGCGTCAGCGACTGTGCCGCCCATCGCCATCACGCCGGGCGCCTTGTCCTTGAGGTCCAGAACGATGCGCTGCGCGGTCTTGGGGCCGACGCCCTTGGCCGCCTTCACCGCCGCCCAATCCCCCAGCGCGATCGCCCGGCTGACCCCATCCGGCCCAAGCGCGCCGAGGATCGCAAGCGACACCTTGGCCCCGACCCCCTGCACCGAAGTCAGCAGCCGGTGCCATTCCTTTTCGACCAGCGACGGGAAGCCGTAGAGCTGCATCAGGTCCTCGCGCACCACCATGTCGGTATAAAGCGCCACCGCCTCTCCGACGCCGGGCAGCGCCGCAAGGGTGCGGTCCGAGCAGTAGACGATGTAGCCGACGCCGCGCACGTCGATCAGCACGTGATCCTGCGCGCGGTATTCCAACCGCCCTGTCAGCTTGCCGATCATGCGCGTTTCTCCTTCAGCTGGCGCTGTCCCGTGCCACCGTAATAGGCGTGACAGATCGCGATCGCCAGCGCATCCGCGGCATCCGCCCCCTTGGGCGCGCAGCCGGGCAGCTGCAGTTTGACCATATGGATGACCTGTTCCTTCTCCGCATGGCCGACGCCGACCACCGTCTTCTTGACCCGGTTGGGGGCATATTCGCCCACCGGCAGCCCCGCCTTGGCCAGCGTCAACAAAGCCACGCCGCGGGCCTGGCCCAGCTTCAGCGTGCCGGCGCCGTCCTTGTTGACGAAGGTCTGCTCGATCGCGGCCTGATCGGGCGCATAGGCGGCAATCACCTCTGTCACCTGATTGTGCAACGACAACAGCCGCTCGCCGAGGTCATCACCATCCGAGTGACACAGCCCGTTGGCGACATGGGACAGCCGCGGACCGTTTGATTCGATGACCCCCCACCCAAGGGTGCGCAGCCCCGGATCGATTCCCAATATCCGCATTTTCTGCCCGCTGCCTGCCCGCTCATTGCAATTTATTTTCACCTCAATAGCACAAAACGCGAACATGTCCAATTTCTTCGGCACAACCCACGGTTCTCTCACCGGGCGAAAAACGGTCTGAAACCGACCATTCAAATAGCGTAAAACGACATTCTCGGCCGTTTCGAGCAACCGGGCGCATATCCCTTGTTTTTATGGCTCAAAGCCATGCGATTTTTGCATGGGACACATGCAAATCCATCACTTGCCGGAGCGTTTTTTCCCAACTAGATGCCGGCCATCGCGCAAGACGCGACCGACGGCAGCAGCAGATCAGAGGACAAGGACATGGCCGCATTTGACACCACCCGCACCGCTTATGGTTCCACCGGCCTTTTCGGGCGCATCGGCGGCCTGATTGCCGCTGCAACCGGCGCTCTTGTTGCCTGGAATGATGCCCGTGCAACCCGCAAGGCCCTGTCGGCGCTGAGCGACCGCGAGCTGTCCGACATCGGGCTGTGCCGCGGCGACATCGAAGACGTGGCCCACGGCAAACCGATCTTCTGAGATGCTCGCGCGGCACCCGCCGCGCTTGAGGTCCGAACATGACAATCGCCGCGGCGCTGAGGCGCCCGCGGCGTATTTTTTTGTCACGACATGGGTTGGTCAGCCGAGCAGTTGCCGGATGCCTCCAGCCAAGGCCATGCTGGCCGGATCCCGTTGCATCACCAAGGCACCGAATTGCTCTATGCCTTTGCCCTGGGACAGCCGCGCGACCCGCGCGTCGTAGCTCTGCTCCCCCAGCGCGCAGATCAGGGACGCCTTGCAGACCAGAAACGCCGCCAGAACGTATAGACCCTTGCGTCCCAGCCCGCGCGATGGCGTCCGCAGCGGCTTTGCGACCAGCAGGCCGTCAGGCTGCATACGGATGGCACATCCCGACGACAGAGCCGCGTGCTTGCGGTTGATCTGCTTCAAACGTGCCTGAAATTGATCGCGATGCTTGCCCATATCCAGCCTCCAGGAGGTCCACCTGCTACAGGCGAACGATCTTTGGAGCGGAATGGGGCAAAATTGCGGCAATTAGATAAAATTCACCTAAAAGCCGCGTGAAATCAGGCTGCCTTCTGCAACAGCAACGTCGTCCATTCACCAATCTCCTCGCGCCGGGTGAGATTGATGCCATTCTGTGCATAAACGGCGACCACGTCATCGGCCTGTTCGTTGAGGATGCCGGACAGGATCGCATAGCCGCCGGGGCGGAGATTCGCGGCCAGTTCCGGCGACAGCGCCACCAGCGGGCCTTTCAGGATATTGGCAAAGATCAGGTCGAAAGGCGCCTGCTCCTGCAGCTGGGGATGGTCGAAACCGGCCGCTTCCAGACAGGTCACCTGCCCGGCCATGCCGTTGGCCTTGAGGTTGGCCTCGGCGACTTCAACCGCCACCTCGTCAATGTCGCTGGCGAGGATGGTGCCATCCCAGACCCGCGCCGCCGCCATCGCGAGCACCGCGGTGCCGCAGCCGATGTCCGCGACCTTGTTGGCCTCGAACCCCTGATCCAGCAAGCAATCCAGCGCCAGCAGGCAGCCCAGCGTGGTGCCGTGGTGGCCGGTGCCGAACGCCATCGCCGCCTCGATCAGCAAGGGGATGCGCCCCTCGGGCAGCTTGTCAGCGTCGTGACTGCCGTAAACGAAGAAACGTCCGGCCTCGACCGGCGCCAGCTCGCGGCGCACATGGGCGACCCAATCGGTCTCGGGCACCTCGGAAACCACAAAGGGTTTGGCATCATGCATCGCGGCCAGCAGGGCCAGGCCCGCCTCGTCCGGGGCCTCGGTGAAATAACCTCCGACCTCCCACAGGCCGGAGCCGTCTTCCATCTCGAACACGCCGATGCCGGTGGGTTCCGGGTTCAGCCGCTCCATGGCTTCGCCCAGTGCCTCGGCCTGGGCTTTTGCGGTCAGCGTGGTGAGGGCGGTGAAAGTGGTCATGGCGGCGCTCCTGAAACTGTTGCCCAGCGCCTAGGCCGCAACGCGGCCCGCGTCAAGCATTAGCCCCCTGGCCGCCGCCACGGAGCGCGGGATCATTCCGCGGGCGCGGGCTGCGCGAACTTGCTGAAAATCGTCTCGTTGCCCGGCTCCGGGTGGCGCGGGATCAAGAGCGACAGCGCCAGCGAGATCAGCGCCATGCCCGCCGCCAGGGCAAAGACAAGACCCGGCGAATAGACCCAGAGCAGCCCCAAGAGCACCGGCAGGAACACCGCCGCGATATGGTTGATGGTAAAGGCCACGGCCGCGGTCGGGGCAATGTCGCCGGGATCGGCGATCTTCTGGAAATAGGTCTTGAGCGCCAGCGCCAGGGCAAACAGCACGTGGTCCACGACATACAGCACCGCCGCGATCACCACGCCCCAGCCGAACCAGTAGATGCCGCCATAGGCCGCAAAGACGATGGCCAGCCCGGCGTACTCCACGATCAGCGTGCGGCGCTCACCGAACACCGCCACCGCCTTGCCCAGCATCGGCGCCACGGTCATGTTGATCACGAGGTTGATCAGGTAGAGACCGGTCAGCTCATGCACTTCAAAGCCGAACTTCTCGACCATCATGAAGCCGGCGAAGACCACGAAGATCTGCCGCCGCGCACCGGCCATGAACTGCAGCGCGTAATACAGCCAGTAGCGCTTGCGCAGGATCAGCTTCTTGGTCTGCGGATGCGGTGCGTCGAATTGCGGATAGGCCAGCAAGGCGAACAGAGCGATCAGCGCGGTCACCCCGCCTGCAGCGAGGAAAACGGTATTGTAGGCCAGGTCGAAGCGGTCCCAGGTCAGCACGATGAGGCCATAGACCACCAGAGTCGCCGCCGAGCCCGCCGCCACCAGCCAGCCCAGCGTCTGCGGCGCACGGTCCTTGGGCAGCCATTGCAGCTGCAGCGACTGGTTCACCGTCTCGTAGTAGTGAAAGCCGATGGAGCTGAGCAGCGTCACCATCAGGATCCCGCCGAGCGACGGGAACCAGGCGGTGACCGCGGTCGCCACGCCCAGCAGCACAAGCGAGATCAGCCCCAAGACCTGTTCGCGCACGAACAGGATGACGGCAATGACCCCCACCGCCAGAAAGCCGGGGATCTCGCGTACCGTGTGCAGCAGGCCGATGTCCGAGCCGTCGAACTGCGCCGCCTCGATCACGAAGTTGTTGAGCAGCGCGCTCCAGGCGTTGAAGGCAATCGGCATCGCCAGCGCCATCAGGAACAACAGGGTCACCGGACGGCGCCAGAACGGGAGGCCTTGGGCCTCGGACAGGGGCATGGGTCTGAACATGAGCTAGGGTTTACGCGGCTTCGCCCGGCCTGGCGAGAGGGAAAACGGACCTGCACAGTCAGCTTTGCACCAGCGCGCAGAGAGCGGAGGGACGCCGGTGCGCGGCTCGGCCTCGGGCTCCGGCGGGATTTCGGCCAGACAGGCCTGCGTCGCGCCGGTGTCAGACGCTCCCGGGGACGTGGCTGCCCAGGTCAGAAAAAGCTCTGTGGGTCGATGTCGATGCTGAGGCGCAGATCGCCCTTCAGGCGCAAAGGCGCGGTCCAGCGGGCGATGGCCTCCTGCAACGGCGCGCCCTTTGCGGCCTTGACCAGCAGCCGCACCCGGTGGCGGCCGCGCACGCGGGCGATGGGCGCCGGGGCCGGGCCGAACAGCTGGGCACCGATCTGCCGCAAGGGTCCGTCATTGCGCGCCATCGCGTTGCCAAGGTCGAACACCGCCGCCAAATCCGACCCGGAGAGGATGATTCCCGCCATCCGTCCGTAGGGGGGGACCCCCGCGGCCTGGCGTTCGGCGGCCTCGGCCTTCCAGAAGCTCTCTTCATCCCCCGACAGGATGGCGCGGATCACCGGGTGTTCGGGCTGGAAAGTCTGCATCAGGGCTTCGCCCGGCCGTTCGGCGCGGCCCGCACGCCCCGCCACCTGCCGCATCAGCTGAAAGGTGCGCTCCGCCGCGCGCAGGTCAGAGCCTTGCAGCCCGAGGTCCGCGTCGATCACCCCCACCAGCGTCAGCATCGGGAAGTTGTGCCCCTTGGCAACCAGCTGGGTGCCAAGGATGATGTCGGCCTCGCCCTTGGCGATCTCCTCGATCCGGGTTTTCAGGGCGCGGGCAGAGCCGAACAGATCCGAGCTCAGCACCGCGATCCGCGCTTCGGGAAACAGCGAGGTCGCCTCCTCTGCCAGACGTTCGATACCTGGGCCGACGGGGGCCATCTTGCCTTCCACCTCGCAGGAGGGGCAGACCTCGGGCACGGGCTTGGTCTCGCCGCACTGGTGACACATCAGCCGCTTCATGAAGCGGTGTTCAACCATGCGGGCGTCGCAATGGTCGCAAGCCACCTGCGCCCCGCAAGCGCGGCAGATGGTGACCGGCGCAAAGCCGCGACGGTTCAGGAACAGCAGCGACTGCTCGCCCCGCTCCAGCCGCAGCTTCATTGCCTGCTTCAAGGTTGGCGAAATCCAGGTCGAGGGCAGCAAGTCCTCGGACCGCATGTCGACCGCCCGCATCTCGGGCAGCACCGAGGCCCCGAAGCGCGAGGTCAGGTCCAGCCGCTGGTACTTGCCGGCCTCGGCGTTGGCCCATGTCTCCAGCGAGGGGGTCGCCGAGGCCAGAACCACCTGCGCCGAGCACATGGCCGCCCGCAGCACGGCCATGTCGCGGGCGTTGTAGAGAACCCCGTCTTCCTGCTTGTAAGAGGTATCGTGCTCCTCATCGACGATGATCAGGCCGAGGTCGCGAAACGGCAGGAACAGCGCCGAGCGGGCGCCGATCACCAGTTGCGCCGCGCCCTGCCCGACCATCTTCCAGACCCGGCGGCGTTCGGTCATGGTCGCGCCCGAGTGCCATTCGGCAGGTTTCGCCCCGAAGCGGGCTTCGACCCGGGTCAGGAATTCCGCGGTCAGTGCAATTTCCGGCAGCAGCACCAGCGCCTGCCGTCCGGCGCGCAGGGCGGCGGCCACCGCCTCGAGGTAGACCTCGGTCTTGCCTGAACCGGTGACGCCCTTCAGCAGGGTCGTGCCATAGCGCCCGCTGCGGACGCCTTCCGCCAGCGCCGCGGCGGCCCTTGCCTGGTCTTCGGTCAGCTGCTTGGAGGGCAGTTCCGGGTCCAGATGCGGATAGGGGGTGTCGCGCGGCGCCTCCTCTTCGCGCAGGGCGCCCTGTTTCACCAGCCCCTTCACCACCGACGGCGTCACATCCGCCATATCGGCCAGTTCCCTGGGCGTGAAGGCGAGGCCGCCGTATTGCTCCAGCACCTCCAGCACGCGGCGGCGGGCGTCGGTCATCCGGTCCGGCGTGCCTTCGCCGCGGCGCAGGATCTTGCGCATCGAGGGCGGATCGCTGAGGCCCGGCGCGCGGGTGGCCAGCCGCAGCATCGCGGGCATCGGGGTCAGGGTGTAATCGGCGGCCTTGCCGAGGAACTGGCGCATTTCGGTACGCATCGGGGCGACGTCCAGCACACGGATGACCGAGCGCAGCTTGGCCGAATCGAAATCGCCCGCCCCCGGTCCCCAGACCACGCCCAGCACCTTGCGCGGGCCCAACGGCACTTCGACATAGGCGCCGAGGAAGCAGCCGCCCTCCGGCGCGCGGTAATCCAGAAGCCGGTCAAGGGGTTGCGTGGTCAGCACCCCGACCCGCTCGCCTGCCTGAAAGAACTCCTGCCCGCTCATGCCTCTGCCCGTGTTGCCGCCCGTAGTCCCATGAGGTAAAGGCTGAAGCGACCGAGGCCAACCCATCCAAAGGACTGCCCCATGAAATTCTTCGTAGATACCGCCGAGATCGACGCCATTGCCGAGCTGAACGATCTGGGCATGGTGGACGGCGTGACCACCAACCCCTCGCTGATCAAGAAATCCGGCCGTGACATCATCGAAGTCACCAAGGAGATCTGCAACCTGGTGGACGGTCCGGTGTCTGCCGAGGTTACCGCAACCGACGCCGAGACGATGATCGCCGAAGGCCGCAAGCTGGTCGAGATCGCCGAGAACATCGCCGTCAAGGTGCCGCTGACCTGGGATGGTCTGAAGGCCTGCAAGACGCTGACCGACGATGGCCACATGGTCAACGTGACCCTGTGCTTCTCCGCCAACCAGGCGCTGCTGGCCGCCAAGGCGGGCGCAACCTTCATCTCGCCCTTCATCGGCCGCCTGGATGACATCAACCTCGACGGCATGGAGCTGATCGAGGACATCCGCACCATCTATGACAACTACGGCTTCGAGACCCAGATCCTGGCGGCCTCGATCCGCACCGTGAACCACGTGCTGGATTCGGCCCGCATCGGCGCCGATGTGATCACCGCGCCGCCCGCCGTGATCAAGTCGATGGTGAACCACCCGCTGACCGACAAGGGGCTGGATGCGTTCCTGGCCGACATCAAGGCGGCCGAGATCAAGATCCTCTGATCGCCCTGACATAAGCAAATCACTCAAGGCGCTCCGGATCGGGGCGTCTTTTTTCTTGGACCGCTGGCCAAACAGTCTGCCCCCTTTCCGCACCGCGCACCCCCGCCGGCCGAATCCGGGTCGCTGCCGCGATCTGGAATCGGTTGCGCGAATGCGCTGCAGCGCCGGGCCAGGCCCGGCGCCCGGCCCAACGGGAGTGGGGCATTGCGATGCCCCGACGACGGGCGGGAGCCATCCTGCGCGGCAAATTCCCCGAGTTCCGCATTTTTCGGCGGCATCGGGCAAAAGCCGTGTTATACACGGGCCAAACCCGTCAGAGGTCCAGAGCCGCAAGAGTGTTCCCATGAGCAGTTCAAACCGATCAGCCGAATTGGAAGACAAGCTGCGCGAGGCGATCCTCGCCAAACCCGACGCCGTGCTGGAAGACCAGCACCTCATGAGTGCGCTGGTTGCCGCCAACGAACGCGCGATGGGGTCCAACGTCGTCGACCTGCGCGGCATTGCGATGGAACGTCTGGCAGCCCGGCTCGACCGGCTGGAGGATACACACCGTTCGGTGATTGCCGCCGCCTACGACAATCTGGCGGGCACCAACCTGATCCACCGTGCGGTGCTCCGGCTGATGGAGCCACAGGACTTTGCGAGCTTTCTCACCTGTCTTGAGCAGGACATGCCGGAGATCCTGCGCGTTGACGCGCTGTCTCTGGTGCTGGAGACCTCCCGCCCGGGCAGCGGCGCCGAGGTGGAGCGCAAGGCCGGCGTGCTGAAACTGGCCGGTCCCGGTTTTACCGAAAGCTACGCCGGTCAACCCGCAACCGATCGCCCGGTCACGCTGCGCCAGACCGAAAGCGCCAGCCCCCGCGTCTACGGGGCCAAGGCCGAAACCATCCGGTCAGAAGCCTGCCTGATGCTGGATCTCGGCGAAGGGCGCTTGCCCGGCATGCTGGTGCTGGGCTCGGCGGACCCGCAGCAGTTCTCCCCGATGCAGGCCAGCGATTTGCTGACGTTTTTCGGTGGCGTGTTCGAACGCTCGATGCGCTACTGGCTGGCATGACGATGATCTCCCCGGCGTGCCGCGATGCCCTGCAACAGTGGCTTGAGCGGCTCGGTGGACTGGAAGGCGCCTCCGCCAATACCTGCACCGCCTACCGCGGTGACGTCACCGGCTTTCTGGCCTTCATGACACAGCACAGCGGCGGCCCGCAGGGGCTTGGAGCGCTGGCGCGCATCACCACTGCCGACATGCGGGCCTGGATGGCCTCCGAACGCGGCAGCGGCACCGGGGCGCGGTCTCTGGCGCGCAAGCTTTCGGCCGTCAAAAGCTTTTACCGGTGGCTGGCCCAACGCGAAGGCTTCGAGCCCTCGGCCGTGCTGTCCGCACGAGCTCCGAAGTTTCAGAAGAAACTGCCCCGCCCGCTGGCACCGGATGCCGCCAAGGCGGTGCTGGAAACCGTCGAGCTGCAATCCCAGAAATCCTGGGTCGCGGCGCGCGATGTGGCGGTGGTCACGCTTCTCTACGGCTGCGGGTTGCGGATCTCCGAAGCGCTGGGGCTGACCGGGGCCGATGCGCCGTTGCCACCGGTGCTGCGGATCCTCGGCAAGGGGAACAAGGAACGCGTGGTTCCGGTGCTCCCGGCGGCACGGGACGCGGTCGACCGATACCTCGCGCAGTGCCCCTTCCCGCTCGAGGCCGATGCGCCGCTCTTTCGCGGGGTCCGTGGCGGGGCGTTGAACCCGCGTCAGATCCAGGACGTGATGGCGCGCACCCGCGCCCAGCTGGGCCTGCCCGCCACCGCCACGCCGCACGCGCTGCGGCACAGCTTTGCCACCCATCTGCTGGAGGCAGGCGGGGATTTGCGCGCGATCCAGGAACTTCTGGGACATGCCTCGCTGTCGACCACCCAGACCTATACCGCGGTGGACAGTCGGCACCTTATGGATGTCTACAGGCGCACGCACCCGAAGGCCTGACTCCGCGCTGGCAAAGGACCACCCGTTTTTGCGGCAACTGGCGTCGCCCGCGCAGGCGGGTCGTTAAAATGCAACCGAAATAAAGGGCGGGCTGAAAGGGGCTGTTAACACCGGACAGGCGAAATGGGCGCAAATCAATCCAGAAAGGATTTCGCAATGACCCTGACCGGTTTTGCCGCCCTGTTTGCCGATGGCGCCCCCTCTGCCCCAGCGCCCGCGCCCGGCAGTCACCCCTATTCCCGCATCAACGACCTGCCCGCTGGACATCCCGCCTCGCGCCCCGGTATCGCGGACCCTGCCCCGCATGGTCGCAGGATGTCGCGCATTCAATTCAGCCAGGGTGGGGAATCCCGCAAGTTGCTGCACTGAACGCTTGCGGCGCCGGGACAAATTCGCCATCACGGGGTCATGAGACCTCAGATCCGCGCCTTGACCGTACACCTCCTGACAGCCACCGGAGCCGTTTTTGCCATGTTGGCGATGCTGGCCGCAGCCGAAGGCAAGTGGAGCCTGATGTTCGTCTGGCTGGTGGTTGCCTTTGCGGTGGACGGGGTCGATGGGCCGCTGGCGCGGCATTACAACGTCAAGCGTTACGCGCCGGAATTCGACGGGGTGCTGCTCGACCTCATCATCGACTACCTGACCTATGTGTTCATCCCCGCCTTCGCGTTGTTCCAGTCCGGATTGATGGCCGGCTGGACAGGCTGGGTCGCGATCATCGTCATCACCTTCGGCAGCGCCATGTATTTCGCCGATACGCGGATGAAGACCAAGGACAATTCCTTCTCCGGCTTTCCCGGGTGCTGGAACATGCTGGTGCTGGTCATCTTTGCCCTTGAGCCGAACCACTGGACCAGCCTCGTTCTGGTGACGGTGCTGGCCATCGCGATGTTCCTGCCGCTCAAATTCATCCACCCCGTACGCACGCTACGCTGGCGCAACCTGTCGCTTCCCATCGCCCTCGCCTGGACATTCTTTGCCGGTTGGGCCGCGTGGGTCGACTTCCACCCGGCCAGCTGGGCCCACTGGGGGCTGGTGGTGACCTCCGTCTACCTGCTGTTCGTCGGCATCGTTCAGCAGATCGTGCCTGAGCGCGGGCACGTGGACGCCGCGGTGCAGAACAGCAAAGGCTGACGGCGTCCAGCCGTCTTTGGTCTGGCCACCTTGGGTCGGACAAGTCCCGCGAGCGTCAGATCAGCAGCCCCGCTACCCGCTCGTGCTTCAACAAGAACACCTTCGTTTCCACGCCGCCCGCCCCCGAGAAGCCGCCGAGGCCGGAGGCCGAAAGAACGCGGTGACAGGGAATGATCACTGGGATCGGGTTGCTTCCGCAGGCTGCCCCGACCGGTTGTGACGCGGTTCCCAAATCGCGGGCGATATCGCCGTAGGTTCGGGTCTCGCCCCACGGGATCTCCATCATCGAGGCGCAGACAGCCCGCTGGAAATCGGATCCCCGGACCCACAGTGGCAAGTCGAACGCCACCAGCTCTCCGGCGAAATACGCCCGCAGCTGCGCCAGTGCCCGGTCCAACACCGGCGACTGGCCGCTGGTCTGCGAGGACCAGCTCAACCCAACAATGACACCGTCCTGCTCCGCCACGCTGAGCGGTCCAACCGGCGTGTCCAGACTGGCTGAGTTCACCTGCCCCTCCCAACCGCACGGCCAATGTTAACACATTGTTAACCAAACCTAACGGAAGTTTCACACATTAGCTCAAATTATTCTAAAGTGAATATCAACACAGCGTCGAATGTTATTAAAAGGTTTCCACATGCTTCCCGCAATCGCCAACGCCTCCAGCTACCATCCGGGTCTGAAACAGCTTCAAGCAGCGCGCCGTGCGCAGCTGGAAATTGCAACCACCGCTGACCAGTCGGTGGATGCAGCCCGCACAAGCGGTGCGACGCAGGGCCTGGCACGCAATGTGGCACGGGAAGAAGCGCTGAGCGCAGAGCGCCCGCAGGCGCTGACCCCGCAGCACGTCGGCCCGGCCCGCGAAGCCGCCCGCAGCGAAGCACTGGGACTCAAGCAACTGAACGGCTTCGATCTGGGCGCCTACTACCAAGACCTGATGAGCGGCATGCAGGCTGGCCCCAAGACTGCCAGCGCACTGGCAGCCGAGACCCGCTACCTCGAAGCCCGCAAGGTGATCTGATCCAGGTCTCGCCTTATTGCAGCTGGGCCCAGAACAGCTCCAGGTGGCGCGACATAATTTCCTCGAACCGACCGGAGCGGCGCAGCGCCTCCAGGCCTGCGTTGACCCGGTAGAGGTGCGTGGTGCCGCGCCAATGGTGCTTGGAGATCACCACATGCAGACTTTCCTCTGACAGCGGCTTTTCCAGCGGTACAACGCTGTCCCGCAGCCCGGCGCCCACCAGCGTGCTGGCACCAAGGAAGAGGTCGACAGCCACCGCGTCCACCTGCCCGGCCAGCACCATCTGAAAGCAGTCCTCTGCGGTTTGGGGGCGCACAAGGGTAACCACGCCCCGCTCCAGCCAGCGCCGGTCCGACCGGTTGAGATCATGGGTAAAAAGCCCTGCCGGGCGACATAGGGTCTTGCCCAGCACATCGGCGTCGCTGTCATGACGCATGTCGCTGCCGACCCGGACGAACAGCATGATCGGCAGCGACATGACCGGGTCCGAAAAGTGAAAGTTGGTGCAGGCAGGGTCTTGCGGTTCGGCTTCACAATCGGGCTTCACCCAAGGAAAGCCCATGTCGAATTCCTTGGAATCCAGCAGCGGGAACAGATGCCTGGACCAGTCGTCCTCCCATGTGATCGAGCGGCTGACGGGCGCGGGGGGTACATCCAGCGCGGCATTGACCAATTCCGTCACCATGCCCTGCCCCGGCAGATTGCGGTCCGTGAACGGCGCGTAGCCGTCCCCCGTCAGCAGCTTCAGCTCCACCTGTTCCGGCGGTGCTGCCGGGGCATCAGCTTCTGCAACCTCTTGCGCACAGGGGATGAACAGCCTGCGCCCCGGCAGCACCGCCGCCCCGGAAAGCCGGGACTGGTTGTGCGCATAAAGCAGTGTCCAGCGGTCGCGGTCGCCGTAATGGGTTTCTGCGATCGAAAACAGTGTGTCACCGGGCTGGGCCACGTAGTCGACATCGCAAATCGCGAAGGCTGCGGCGGGCGCAAGGCAGCATAGCGTCGCGACCGCACCAAGGCGGCAGAAAATGCGTGTGATCCAGTCTCGCATCAGTGCCCCCGCCAGAAACGTGTCAGATGGTCATCGAGAATGGCCTGATAGCGGCCGCTGTCGCGAATACCGCGCAAGCCGGTGTCGAACATGTCCAGCAGCTCCGCCGCACGGGGATGGGATTTGTGCACCACCACATGCAGACCAAGCACCGCAAGCGGCTGCGGCATCTCGGAGAATTGCGCCTCGAACCCATGCTCACGCATCACGCTGCGGCCGGTGAACTCGTTTACGGCCACCGCGTCGGCGCGGCCTGCCGCGACCAGCTCGAAACACTCCCGGACCGTATGCGGCCGCAGCAGCGTTATCTTGTTGTCCGCCACCCAGCGCCGACCGCCCTGATCCAAATCGAACGTAAGGTAGCCCGCAGGGCGACACAGCGTCTTTCCTTCGATGTCTTCGTCCCGACGAAACTCGAATGGGCGATCCTTGGGGGCAAAGAGTAGCATCAGGGTCTCGAACATCGGCTCCGAGAAGAAGAAGTTCCGGCAGCGGTAGCTGTCCGGCATCGTGTCGCACGCCGGCTTGTACCAGGGAAAGCCGAGGTCCAGCAGGGCGTTGGACAGCAGGGGGTCGAAATGTGACGACCAGTCGTTGACCCAATGGATGGCATAACCCTCGGCCGGGGCAGCCTGCGCCATCCCGGCGCTCACCACCTCGGCCAGCAATCCACCACCGGGGGCCATTCGGGCGGTGAACGGGGCAAAGTCATCGCCCGTCAGCAGATTGATCGCGCCGCCCGTGGCAGCATTGGAGTCGCCCTCGCTATCGCCCGTCGAAACCGAAGTCGGCTTTGCGGCCACCGGTCCCTGAGGCAGACCTTGCGGCTGCCCATCGAGACACGGCAGCGACAGCCGCATGCCAACGCGGATACCTTCCGGCCTGGGGCCGATCGAGGTCATGTTGCGGTTGTGGATCGCGCGCCACTTGCCGGCATCCTGGTACATGCGATCGGCGATTCCGGACAGGTTGTCCCCCGGTTGCACGGTGTAAACACCTCCGCAGGTGTCTGCCGAGGCGCTGGCGGGCTGGACGACAATCACCAGCAGAAGTAGCCCGAAAGCCCTGAAAACGGTCTTCATCATTCCCTCGGAACCTCTATCCCCAGACCGAGGTCTGCCTGAGGCGGCTGGTGATTGTTCGCTGCGTTGGCCTTGCCAATGGCGACCACGAGCGGGCTGAAATGGTCGGGCTTGGGGTCAGTTGCCGACAAACAAAGCCAGGATGGTTGCTGTGTCGACCTCACCGTCGGCACGGATCAAGCTGGCTGGAACGGCGACCTTCTTTTGCTGATAGGCTGCGTTGACGAGCTGATGTATGTAGGCCTCGGACTGCCCCTGCGCGGCGGCCGTGCGCACCATGCGAAACAGCGCGCTGCCCTCGTCGGCACCGGGCGTGGACGCGGATAGCGTCGGGCCCGGCTGAGACGGGCTGCTGCGCAGGGCTGCAAGCGTTCCGGCAGTCATCCGCGCGACCAGCGCATCGCCATCGAGCGTGGTGGCAGCAGCGGCGGCACCCGCACCAAGCGGGACCTGCCCCTGCGGCGCGGAAGCCGACGTCCAGGTCGCAGGCCGGGCAATGTCGGCGACCGCCGCGGCATAGGCAGTCCCCGGCAGCGCCGGGCCGCCGGTCGGCGAGGCCGGATGCACAGCTGCAGGCATCGCCGGGACACGACTGAACTGGGCGTGCAGCAAGGCCGCCATCGCAACACTCAGCACTGCTGCGGCAAGGGACAGGCGGGACAGGTTGCCGATGCGTCCGGTCCAGCCCCGCATTCCGCGCCAAAACTGCCGGAAGATCCTGCCCATGCCAAAGATCAGAGCCGCCACACCGCGCAGCGCGAGCTGAGTGATCCCGGCGACCAGATGCAAGACCGGCGATCCCCCGGGCGGAACGTCATGCGACGCCGCGCCGGTGGCCGCAGAGGACAGCGTTGGCACGCAGGCAGGCGGCGGTGCTGCGATCACGGAACCGCCCGCGCGGTTGGGCACCAGACCGATCCGGATATGGCGCGGAGCCGTCACCCCGTCTATCCGCACACTGACCCGGCGTGCGCGGGCGGTATCGCCGTACCTGCCCACCGGTTGGGTCTCCGAATATCGTTTCAACATGCCCTGCGCCCCTGCCCCACGTCGCGTTCTGTACTGCTCGGAATCTTCGCGTGAAGTTAACGATTTGTTAACCACTCGAAGAAAATCGGTCAATATCCGCGCAGCGCATATGATTGTTCCGAGGGAAAACTCACCGACAGGTTGCGTAAAAGAAACACCGACGAACGAAGGACCCGGGCATAACGCAAAACACCCGGCCGTGACGGCCGGGTGCAGCATGTCTGATCAGCAAGATCGTGAAGACCTTATCCCAGCGCGCTGTTGCAGCGCCCGCAGACGCCCGGGTGGCTGTGCGCGCCCACATCCGGCAGAATCTTCCAGCAGCGCTGACATTTGTCACCTTCGGCCCGCTCGAAGACCACAGACACGCCGTCGACCTCAGGCATGCGGAAGGCTTCGGCCGGGGCCGGATCGCCTGTCAGAGAGATGTCGGAGGTGATGCAGATGTCAGCGAAATTGACCGAAGACAGGGCCGCCCGGGTCTCCGCATCGCGGACGTGAACCACCGGAGCGGCCTCCAGCGACGCCCCGATCACCTTGTCGGTGCGCTGCACTTCGAGGGCGGCAGTCACCACACGGCGGGCCTGACGGATCTTGGCCCATTTCGCGGCAAGCGGCTCGTTCAGCCAGTCATGCGGTGTTTCGGGAATGTCCTGAAGGTGCACGGAGCTGCCTTCGCCCGGGTATTTTTCCAGCCAGACCTCTTCCATGGTAAAGACCAGGATCGGCGCCAGCCAGGTGGTCAGGCGATGGAACAGGATGTCCAGCACCGTACGCGCAGCGCGCGCATTCAGGGTGTCGCCGTCGCAATACAGCGCGTCCTTGCGGATGTCGAAGTAGAAGGCCGACAGGTCCACGGTGGCAAAGTTGAACACCGCCGAGAACACGCCCTGGAAATCAAAGGACTGATAGCCGGTGCGGACCTTGTGATCGAGCTCGGCGAGGCGATGCAGCACCCATTGCTCCAGCTCCGGCATGTCCGCCGGGTCGACCCGCTGGTCCTCGCTGAAATCACCGAGAGAACCGAGCATGAACCGCATGGTGTTGCGCAGGCGGCGGTAGCTGTCGGCGGTGCCTTTCAGAATTTCCGGACCAATGCGCTGGTCGGCGGTGTAATCGGTCTGGGCCACCCACAAACGCAGGATATCGGCGCCATACTGCTTGACGACCTCTTCCGGAACGATGGTGTTGCCCAGCGACTTGGACATCTTCATGCCCTTGGCGTCCAGCGTGAAGCCGTGGGTCACCACGTTGCGGTAGGGCGCGCGGCCCTTGGTGCCGCAGGCCTGCAAGAGGGACGAGTGGAACCAGCCACGGTGCTGGTCGGTGCCTTCCATGTAAACGTCGGCGATACCGTCCTCGGTGCCATCCTCGCGGTCACGCAGAACGAAGGCGTGAGTCGAACCGGAATCAAACCACACGTCGAGCACGTCGAAGACCTGATCGTAGTCATCAGGGTCTACGATGCCGTCGAGAACCTTGGCCTTGAAGCCCTCTTCATACCAGACGTCGGCGCCGTGCTCCTCGAACTCCGCGACGATGCGTTTGTTGACCTCTGCGTTGCGCAGCAGGAAGTCCGCGTCAGTCGGCAGCGCGCCTTTCTTGGTGAAGCAGGTCAGCGGCACGCCCCAGGCGCGCTGGCGCGACAGCACCCAGTCGGGGCGGCTTTCGATCATCGAGTGCAGGCGGTTGCGGCCGGTCTGCGGCCACCATTTCACCAGCTCGTCGATCGAGCGCAGCGCGCGTTCGCGGATGCTGTTGCCCATCTCGCCCATGCCATCGTCCAGCTTGCGGTCGACGCTGGCGAACCACTGCGGCGTGTTGCGATAGATGATCGGCGCCTTGGAGCGCCAGGAATGCGGGTAGCTGTGCTTGATCTTGCCGCGCGCCAGCAGGCCGCCGACCTCGGCCAGCTTGTCGATGATCGCCTTGTTGGCATCACCTTCACCGCCCTTGCGGTTGAGGATGTACTTGCCGCCGAAGAACGGCAGATCGGCCCGGAAGCCGCCGTCGTCCATGACGTTGTAGGTGATCATCTGCTCCAGCATGCCAAGGTCGCGGTAGAGCTCGAACTCCTCCATACCGTGACTGGGCGCGCAGTGGACAAAGCCGGTACCTTCGGTGTCGGTGACGAAGGGGGCCGCGCGGAAGTCGCGGATGTCGTCCCACTCACCGTTTGCGCCTTCGGCGCCAGCCAGCGGATGCTTCAGCGACAGGCTGGAGAGTTCGTCGGCGGACACGCCGCGGACGCGCTTGTATTGATCTTCGCCGAGACGGGCCCGTTTGAAGACATCCGCCGCCAGCTTGTCCGCCAGCAGGAAGCGGTCGCCCACCTTGGCCCAGCATTCCTCCGGCGTGCCGGTCACCTCGTAGAGACCGTAGTCGATGTCCTCGCCGTAGACGACCGCCTTGTTCGACGGGATGGTCCAGGGGGTGGTGGTCCAGATCACCACATAGGCGCCTTCCAGATCCTGCGCCACGATCGCCGCATCGGCGCCCGCAAAGTCCGCGTCCTCGCCGTCGGCAGCCACGAAGCCACCCGCCTCGGCCACCTTGAACTTGACCCAGATGGTGAAGCTTTCCTTGTCGTGATATTCGACCTCGGCTTCAGCCAGGGCGGTCTTCTCGACCGGCGACCACATCACGGGCTTGGAGCCCTGATAGAGGGTACCGTTCATCAGGAACTTCATGAACTCATCCGCGATCACCGCCTCGGCGTGATAGTCCATGGTGATATAGGGATCGTCCCAGTTGCCGGTGATGCCGAGACGCTTGAATTCCTCGCGCTGGACATCGATCCACCCCTCGGCGAACTTGCGGCATTCCTGACGGAATTCAACGACCGGCACCGCATCCTTGTTCTTGCCCTTCTTGCGGTACTGCTCCTCGATCTTCCATTCGATCGGCAGGCCGTGGCAGTCCCAGCCGGGCACGTAACGCGCGTCAAAGCCCATCATCTGGTGGCTGCGCACGATCATGTCCTTGATGGTCTTGTTCAGCGCGTGGCCGATGTGCAGATGGCCGTTCGCGTAGGGAGGGCCGTCGTGCAGGGTAAAGGGCTTGCGTTCGGCATCGGTCCCCTTGGCGGCGGCGGCTTTCGCGCGCAAGCTGTCATAGACACCGATCTGCGCCCAGCGCTCCAGCCAGGCGGGCTCGCGCTTGGGCAGGCCTGCCCGCATCGGGAAGTCGGTTTTCGGCAGGTTCAGGGTATCTTTGTAGTCAGGCGTCTGGGGCGTGTCGGCGCACATCGGGGGCGTCCTTTGGCTAATCAGGTCGGTGTTCGGGATATTCGGTTCGGCGCGATGGCTCAAGCGCCTTTGCCCGGCGGCTCAATCGTGTCAGAGCGCCGGGAATATAATTCGAATAATGATGGCCGCGATATGGGACATGAGGTGCCTTATAGGCTGCGCCGCGGACCGGGTAAAGCGGTCAGATGCGGCACAAGCGCCCGCCCCCTTCCGCCGCGCGGCTGCTGTCGCTATCTAGCCCCAGAGATCCAGCATCGCAGAGTGACCATGACCGACACCCAAGCCCAGCCTCCGCTGGCGCGCTTTGACATCACGGCCGAACAGATCAGCCACGTGGTCGCCGTCTTTTATGCCCGCGTGCGGCGGCATCCCGTTCTTGGCCCGGTGTTCGCCGCCCACGTGCAAGACTGGCCGGAACATGAGGAAAAGATCGCAGGCTTCTGGCGTAATGCCATCCTGCGCGAGCGCAGCTACAGCGGCAATCCGATGCGGGTGCATGTCAGCCGCGAGGATGTGCAGGCGGAGCATTTTCCACTCTGGCTGGAGCTGTTTCACGATGTGCTGCAGACGGAACTCCCCGAGCGCACCGCCCGGCAGTGGGGAGCACTGGCAGATCGCATAGGCGAAGGCTTTCGCACCGGGGTCGTTGCCATGCGTCAGCCCAAGGATCAGCCGCCGAAACTGTTCTGACACTGGGTTCTGACACTGGCCGCGCGGCCGCTTCGACCATGCCCCCGCCGCGCATGCCCCTGACTGCAGGTTATTTTTCCCTCGAGAACAGCCCGGTCAGCGCCCGCTGCACGACCTTGCGGGTACTGGGGCGCCGGGTTTGCGAGAACGGCATTGGGCGGCACACTTCCATTGCCGCCAGACCGACCCGCGCAGACAGCGCCCCGTTGACCAGACCTTCGCCGAAACGACGCGACACTTTGGACAGGACAGAGCCGCCCAGAATCGGCTCAAGCAGGTCATCGCCGGCCGCAACCGCGCCAGTGGCTGCAAGATGCGCCAGCACCGTTCGTGTCAGCCGCCAGCTGCTGACAAGCCCCGGCCGCCCGCCATAGATCGCGGCAACCCGGCGGATCATCCGCAAAGATGACACCAGCGCCGTCAGCACATCCGCAAGCGCGATGGGGACCAATGCCGTTACAGTGGCAACCTGACGCGCGGCAGCCTCCACCTCGCGCAGCGCCAGCGCATCCAGCGGCGCCAACAGATCGGTCTCGATCTGCAACAGCAGGGCATCGGGATCCATCACCTCTTCACACCGCTCTGAAAATCGTGCCCGCTGCCAGGCCAGATCACTTCGTCCTTTGAAGAAGCCTTCCATACGCCGGGCAAATGCCCGCGCCGTCTCGAGGTCGTGACATTCGGCTGCCGCCTGGCGCAGGGCATCCACCCGGCGTAGCCGTGACAGTGCGGCCAACTCGCGCAAGCCAAGACCCAGCGCGAGCACTGCCAGCACCGCCAGCCCTGCGGTGACGGCCCATCCCAGCACGGGCAAGCGATCGATCAGGGCCGTGGCAAAATCCCAGGTGGCGACCGAAACCATGGCGCCGACCACCGCGACAAGCAGCCCCCAGAACCAACGCGCCAGCCGGGAAGACTTGCGCGCTGCGATTCTCGCGGCCTGCTCCATCGCCGCCGGGGACGCAGCGGGAGCCGCCGCGCTCTCCGGAACCGGCGGTGCCTCGGCCACCGAAGGCGTGTCCGAGGTGTCTTCAAGATCGATCAGAACCGGCTTCTTGCTCATGCTGCCGCCTTGTGCTGCGCGCGCCATTCAAAGGTGATGTCCGGTAGACCCTCATCATTGTGGGAACCATCACTGCGGGCGGTTTCGGCGAAACCTTCCCGCCGGTAAAAACGACGGGCGCCGTCATTGGCCTGAAACGTCTGCAACTGCAAGCGTGGCTGTCCCACCTTGGCCGCATCCAGAAGCGCCTTTCCGATCCCCTGACCACAGGCCTCGGGGGCCACGTAAAGCGCATGAACCTGCTGCCCGTCACGCGCCAGGAAGCCATGCACGTGCCGCCCGCGTCCCGCCACCGTGACCCAGCCACGGTCGATCATCTCACCGCAAAAGGAGATGGCCTCAGCCTCGGAGTGCAGGGCAGGCATCCAGGGGGTCACCGCGGCGAACCGATGCAGGATCCAGCCGGTCTGCCCGGCATCCAGCGGGGTTGCCGACCGCAAGCAAAAGGTCACAAGGCATCTCCGATCAGAAATTCCGCGGCGCGGTCCATCCGGATATGCGGCGGACCGCTGCCATGTTTCAGTGTCAGCGGCGCAGGGGCAAAGCGCATCGCCTGATAGTCGCCCTCCAACCAGCGGGTCGCGCCCTGTTGGGCAGGCACCAGCAGCTGCGCCGGATCGTCGGGCAGCGCGCCGGGGTAGCAGGCCACCTGCCGACCGCTGTCCAGCAGTGTACCGCGCACGCAAGGCAGCTCGCCTCCGTCGTGATGGCGCATTTCCTCGGTGGTGGTGCGCAGGGCGGCCAGGGCCAGCGCCGCTGTCTCGGCGCCGGCAAAGCGGGCGCGATCCTGCGCCTCGCGCGTCAACGCCTCGATGATGGCAGTCATCCTGTCATGCTGGCTATGGTGCAGATGGTCGGCCTTGGTGGCGGCGAACAGGATCTTTTCCACCCGTTTACCGCCCAACAGACGGGTCAGGAAATGGTTGCGACCCGGCTTGAACGCACTGAGGATGTCGACCATCGCGTGGCGCAGATCCTCGACCGCCTGGGGACCCGAGCTGATCGCCGAGAGCGCATCCACCAGCACCACCTGCCGATCGATGCGGGCAAAATGGTCGCGAAAGAAGGGCATAACCACCTTGGCCTTGTAGGCCTCGTATCGCCGCTCCATTTCGCGCCAGAGGCTGCCCCGGGACGGTGCTTCCACGGACCTCAAGGGAGCAAAGGTCAGCACCGGCGAGCCCGCGAGATCGCCGGGCAGCAGGAAACGCCCCGGCGTGCAGTCATAAAACCCATCGGCGCGGGCTGCGTGCAAATAGCCGGTGAAGGCGGCCGCCAGCGCCTGCGCCTGCGGCTCTTCATGGGCGGCGGCGGGATCGGCGCCCCCCTGCGCGGCCAGGTAATCCTGAGCCTGCGGGCGGTTTGCGATACGCGCCAGCACTTCCGCGGACCAATCGGCAAAGGATTTGTCCAGCAGCCCGAGGTCCAGCAGCCACTCCCCCGGATAATCGACGATATCGAGATGCAAGGTCCGCGGCCCCGGCAACCCGGCCAGCAGGCCTGCCGGACGCACCCGAAGACTGAGACGCAGCTCGGACACCGCCCGTGTGCTGTCTGGCCAATGCGGTGTCGGACCGGTCAGTGCTGCAAGGTGGTTTTCATAGTCGAAGCGCGGCACCGTATCGTCAGGCTGGGGTTGCAGGAACGCGGCCTCGATCCGGCCCTCGCGGGCGGCGGCCAGCTGCAGCATCCGGCCACGGTCCAGCAGATTGGCCACCAGCGAGGTGATGAAAACCGTCTTGCCAGAACGCGCCAGCCCGGTCACCCCCAGCCGCAGAGGCCGATCAAACAGCGCCGCGGATACACCGCTGGTGACGCTTTCGACACCACTGATCACCCCGTCTGCAAGGGAGGTTATCACCAAGACACTGTTCCTGCTCTTCTCTTGTCCTTTTCCCTAGATAGGCGGGACGACAGGCGCTTACCAGTGCGCATAGAACACTTGCCCCGGCGCTGTGGCATTGCTACTTGCCCGGCCATGCCGCGTTTTGCTCTGAAAGTCGAATACAACGGGAAGCCTTTTGCCGGTTGGCAAAGGCAGAAGGATCAGCCTTCGGTGCAGGGCGCGATCGAGGCTGCGCTGTCGCGGCTTCAGCCGGGCGAGCATACCATCGCCGCGGCAGGACGCACCGATACCGGCGTACATGGGCTGGGACAGGTTGCACATTGCGATCTGGTGCGGGAATGGGACCCGTTCCGCCTGTCGGAGGCGCTGAATTACCATCTGAAACCCGATCCGGTCGCGATCGTGGACTGCGCACGGGTCGATGACGACTGGCATGCGCGGTTCTCGGCCATTGAGCGCCAGTATCTGTTCCGCATCCTGATCCGCCGCGCCCCCGCCACGCATGAGGCCGGGCAAGTCTGGCAGTTGAACCACGACCTCGATGTCGAGGCGATGCAGGAAGCCGCCAACTACCTGGTCGGAAATCACGATTTCACGACCTTCCGTTCCTCGATCTGCCAGGCGGCAAGTCCCGTCAAGACGCTGGACGAGCTGAGGGTTGAACGGGTGCAGGGGTTCTCCGGCCCGGAGATCCATTTCCACGTGCGCGCCCGCAGTTTCCTGCACAATCAGGTCCGCAGCTTTGTCGGCACATTGGAACGCGTGGGTGCGGGCGCCTGGGAGCCGACAGATGTGAAAGCCGCGCTGGAGGCCCGCGACCGCGCGGCCTGCGGTCCGGTCTGTCCCGGCCACGGGCTGTACCTCGCCCGCGTCGGCTACCCCGAAGACCCATTTGGCTGAACGCCCCTTGCATCCCGCAAGCGGCCGCACATACTGCATTCCAGACCTGACAGATCCCCCGATGTGCCAGAGGGCCCCCCGGCCCCCTGCCCAACCTCTTTCACAAAAGGCATACGCGGAAATGGCAAAACCCGAAAAACCTCCACTTCTGGCCGTCCTGATTGATGCCGACAATATCTCGGCCAAATATGCCGAAGCGATGTTCGAGGAAATCGCCTCCTTCGGCGAGGCCAGCATCCGCCGCATATACGGCGATTTCGCCGGCGGTAGCCCGCAGGGCTGGAACAAGGAAAAACTGGCGGCCCTGGCGATTGTGCCTCATCAGCAGTTCGCCAACACCACCGGCAAGAACGCTTCGGACATCGCGCTGGTGATCGACGCAATGGACATTCTGCATTCCGGGCGGTTCGACGGCTTTGTGCTGATCTCTTCGGACAGCGATTTCACCCGGCTGGCCAGCCGAATTCGCGAACAAGGTCTGGACGTGTACGGCATGGGCATGCGCAAGACCCCGGCCGCCTTTGTCCGCGCGTGCAAGCGTTTCATCTATGTCGAGAACCTGCTGCAGGAACCCGCCAAGGCAAAGCCGAAGCCGCGCAAGGAAGACGAGAGTGCCGACCCCCCGGCCGAGCTGCCGGATCCCACCAAGCTGGTGATCCGCGCGATGGACGCCATCGATCAGGATGACGAATGGTTCACATTGGGGCAGATCGGCCAGTTCATCACCACCGCGGCACCGGATTTCGACACCCGCAGTTACGGCAAACGCAAGCTGAGCGAGCTTATTGCCTCGTTGAAGCTGTTTGAGACCAAGCGTGGAGAAGGCAACCAGATCCTGGTGCGGCGGCTGGACTGATCCGCGCACCAGCAACTGGAGAGGATCAAGGCATGGGCCCGTCGCATCGCATGCGGCGGACCCTGAGGTCGAGACCGATCAGCCGATAAACGACTTGTACGCGGCCTCGTCCATGTAATCATCCATCGGCGACAGGTCGGACGCCTTGATCTTGAAGAACCAGGCGCTGCCTTCCGGATCGTCGTTCACCTTGCCGGGATCATCCGCCAGAGCCTCGTTCACCTCGACGATTTCCCCATCCAGCGGCGCCAGAATGTCGGAAGCGGCCTTGACCGATTCAATCACAACGATCTCGTCGTCCTTGGAGACCTCGGTGCCGGGTTCGGGCAGCTCGACATAGACCACCTCGCCCAGCTGTGCAGCGGCGTGCGCGGTGATGCCAACGGTGATCAGATCGTCTTCGGGCAGCAGCCATTCGTGTTCTTCGGTGTATTTCATGATCTTGGTTTCCCTTGGAAGAGCCGGGGTTCATCTGTATGCGGCTGCCGAATTGGACGTCCGTGAGCACCAGAAAGATGCCGCGAGCCGGAATCGCCAGCCCCAATGCGGGCGCTGGTACACGCTAGCAACGGGCCGCGCCAGCGATCAAGCGGGGAAATCCGCGAGCACCGGCTGGAGCATGGCGCTCTCCACCGTCAGAACAGGTTGAAATACTCGGCCTGCTCCCATTCGCTGACGGTATCGAGGTAGCGTTCCCATTCGAACTTCTTCAGTTGCAGAAGGTAGGCCGTCACCTCCTTGCCCAGCGCATCACGGCACAGTTTCGACTGCTTGAACCCGCTCAAGGCCTGCCCCAGCGACCGCGGCATCCGCGCGGCATCCTCGCAATAGGGCGAGGTGGTGGGACGCGGCGCCTCGAGGCTTTCGGCGAGTCCCGCGGCGCCGGCGATGATTTGGGCGGTTAGCGCGTAATAAGGGTTGGCCGAACTGTCAGGGGCGCGGTTTTCAACCCGGCTGTCCGCCTCTCCCGGCGCCATCAGCGCACGCAGCATCGCGCCGCGGTTGTCCACCCCCCAGCTGATCCGGTTGGGGGCCAGTTGATAGGGCAGATAGCGCTTGTAGCTGTTGACCGTGGGCGCCACCAGGAGGGACGTCTCCGAAGCGTATTTCAGCAACCCGGCCATCCATCCGCTGGCATGAGGGCTGAGCATGCCGGGGGCCTCGGGCACGAACAGATTGCGCCCCGTCGCCAAGTCATGCAGCGACTGGTGCACGTGCCAGCCATTGGCCATGGAATTGTGCAGGCGCGGCTTGGCCATGAAGCTGGCATGCAACCCCTCTCTGGCGCAGACCTCCTTGGCCATGGTGCGCAGCATCACCATGGCATCGGCCTGGGCCATTGCGCCATCCGGGGCAAAGGTGAATTCCACTTGGCTCGGCCCCATTTCGATCTCGACCGAGCGCACGGGCAAACCAAGTTTCTGCGCATTGCGCCGCAGCAGGTCCAGAACGCGCTCGACCTCGCCGTAGCGGGTTTCGGTAAGATACTGGTAGCCTTGGGTCAGGTTGCGGGTCTGAACCGGAGCGCCGGGATGGGTCGCCTCGGCATGGCGGTCGGCACGATCCGCCAGCTCAAAGATATGAAACTCCACCTCCAACCCGAAGGTGACGGCCATGCCCTGTGCCGCCAGACGGTCCACCGCGCGTTGCAGCACCGCGCCGGAGGCAAAGGCGATCGGGCTGCCATCCTGATAGACCGGGTCGCAGAAAATCCAGGCCGAATGCCCCGACCAGGGCAGCACCCGATAGGTTTCGGGGCGTGGCACCAACAACACGTCCCCGGCACCCTGCATTGGCCCGCTCAGCCCGCTGTTTTCCTCCCAGACCGCAAAGGCGGCGCGGTGTGACGTATCCTTCAGCAATAGCGTTGCAGGCACATTGATGCCGCGCTGAAACAAGCTGTCGATGCCATCGGCCATGACCGTCTTGCCACGCAGGATGCCATGCTGATCGGCAAAGAGCACTCGCACGGTCTCGACCCCGTCGGCTTGCACCCGCGCCGCAACTTCCCTCGCCTGTCGGCAGGTCTCTTCGTCGAACAGCCCCAGACGCGCCAGTTTGCCGGAAGTGAAATCATGCGCCATCGGCCGCCTCGTGGTCTTTTGTCTCAACTGCAAATCTGCCCGGTTCGGTGTGACCCGAGGTGCGTCCGATGCGGACCCAAGCAGCGGCAGACTGTAACAAAAATGGGCCGGACGTCCAGTTGCACGGCCGCGATTGCCCATTCCGACAGCGCAAAGGCAAAGCAGCGTCGCGATTTACGCCTTGACAGCGTGCGCCCAACGCACATGGTGCTGAACATTCGCACAACATGACGAGCACTGGCGACAGGCCAGGCCAATTACGAACAAAACAGGCCCGAACGACGAATGGCAGTGATAGATCAGGACAGGAACATTTCTTCGAGCTTTGCCAAGGGCCTGGCGGTTCTGGCGGTTTTCGACGCCCAAACCCCCAGCATGACCCTTGCCGAAATCGCCCGGCGCAGTGGACAGGACCGGGCCACTGCCCGGCGCGGAGCCCTGACCCTGGTGCAGGCGGGCTACCTGCGCCAGGATGGGCGGATGCTGTCCCTGACCCCCCGCGTGCTGGCGCTTGCGGGTGGCTTCCTGCAGGCCAATCAATTCGGACGGCGGGTGCAGCCCGTTCTGAACCGCCACGCGCGACAGATGGAAGTCGAGGTTACCCTGGCGATGCTGGACCAGGGCCGCGTCCTGGTGCTGGCGCAATCGACCGTCGATCACGGTCATATCACCTACGGGTTTACGGCCGGGTCGCACATTCCGCTGGCCCATACCAGTCTCGGGCGCATGCTGCTGGCCGGCCTTTCCGTCGAAGAAGCCGCGGCCACGTTGGCAGCCACCGATATTCCCGGCCACACCAGCCAGTCGCTCACCTGTGCGGATGCAATCCTGCAACGGGTGGAGACGGCACACGAGCAGGGCTACTGCGTTACCGACAGCGAATTCGAGGCCGGCATCATCGGCTACGCGGTGCCCGTCTCGCGCCCCGACCGCACCCCGATCGTGGTCGGCAGCTCCGCGCCACGGGGACAGAATCCCGAGGCAGACACCGAACGGCTGCTGCGCGGCCTGCAACTCTGCGCGGCGGAGCTGCGTCAGGCAGAAGCGGTAGATCACCTGTAGCGCCAGAAGGGTCGGCGACAACCCGGCGTAGCCCCCCTCGCCCTCCCCTGCACATCGCTATGCAACCTGATGGCGTCCTGCTAGGCTCATCATCGATGAGTTACCGCAGGAGCCTTTCCATGATGAAGCAGATGATTTTGGCCGCGGGTTTCTGCTCTGCCCCGGTCCCGGCCTCGGCAATGGCAGAGCAGGTCGGCACCCAGGTCGAGGTCCTGGGGCGCACCTGGCTGGTGGCCTGGGCGGGCGACCGCCCGCATCATGTCAGCGCCACGCGGATGAACCTCGAGCATCAGCCCTTTCGCCCACCGGCGGTGCTGAGCGCGCGACAGGCGGTGCGCGCCATGCGGGCGGCAACCGGGTGCAGCGTGAACCTCGACAGTTTGCTGCGCTCGATCTCCGGCACCTATTACGGGCAGCTCATTTGCCGGAAATAACCCCGTCTTTGCCGGTTCAGCCGATCCGTTGAGATTCGCAGAAACATCCTCTTGGAAAATGTGACCATTTTCCTGCCACACCGGATTGAGCGGCACCGGCGCGCCTGCCATAGATTGCGCATGAAACTTGCAATCAACGGATTCGGCCGCATTGGCCGCGCCATCCTGCGCCAGATTCTGACCACATCGCGCGGAGATGACATCGAGGTGGTGCGCATCAACGACATCGCGCCGTTGGACATGTGCGCCTACCTGTTTCAATACGACAGCACCTTTGGCCCCTTCGCCGCACCGGTCGAACACGGCAACAAGGCGCTCCACGTTATGGGCCACTCAATCCCCGTAAGCCACGCCGCGGATCTGACCGAAGTGGATCTGAGCGGCGTCGACCTCGTGCTGGAATGCACAGGCATTGCAAGAACATCGGACGTCGCCGAACGCGGACTGAAAGCGGGGGCGGGTAAAGTGCTGATCTCCGGCCCCTCCCCGGCGGCGGAAACGACCGTTGTGCTCGGCGCCAACGACGAGACACTCGGCGAGGCGCGGATCGTGTCCAACGCATCCTGCACCACCAATGCGCTGACCCCCCTGGTGAAGCTGCTGGACCAGATCAGCGGCATCGATACCGCGCATATGACGACGATCCACTGCTATACCAACTCGCAGCCCATGGTCGACGCGCCCCGGGGGGATTTTGCGCGCTCCCGCGGCGGCGCGCAATCGATGGTGCCGACCACGACCTCGGCGATGCATCTGATCGACGAGGTACTGCCACATCTGAAAGGACGCATCAGCGGGGCCGCCGTGCGGGTGCCAACCGCCAGCGTGTCCGCCGTCGACCTTGTCGCGCAGTTGAAGGCACCGATCACCGTCGAGCAGCTCCACGAAGCCGCGGCGGCCTCTGCGGTGCTGGGCTGGACCGACATGCCGCTGGTTTCCTCCGACCTGCGCGCAAGACCGGAATCCCTGGTGATCGCCGGGCCGGAAACGCGCATGGCAGGCGACCGTCAGCTGCGAGTATTCGGCTGGTATGACAATGAGTGGGGATTTTCGGCGCGCATGCTGGATGTCGCGCGGCTGATGGCCGCCTGACCCAGCAGGCAGCCATCAGCGATCGCGATCCCGCAACGTCTCCTGCCGCAAGCGCATCCAGCGGAAGATCAGCATCAATCCGAACATACAGAGCATGAGCCCAATCATGTCGCCGACCGCATAGACGGTCAGAACGGTCAGTTGGTCGTCGGGAAAGATGACACCGGAAAAAACCATCGATTGTCCGAGTGAGTTCAGCAACGATGCCAGCGCCCCGACCGTCAGAACCCCAGCCCAGGACATGCGGCGCGCCTGACCGGAGTAAAAGTTACGACCACTCAGCCGGAGCAGCTCGAAGGCCGCAAGCGAGGACAGCACTCCGACGGCAACGGATTTGAGCAGCAACGGCTCCAGCATCTCACGTATGTTGGCGGAGGTGAACATCGCGTCGGCCACCAATGTTCCCACCGCAAGCGACAGACAAGCGCGCCACCCGAACAACCAGATCGCGAGCACACGTACCCCATGCGGCAGATAGGCGAGACTGGCGAAAATAGTGATTTCTGGCAGGAACATGTTCTGCACCGGCGTCACCACCATGGCGGTCAACCCGTGGCAAACAATATAGGCCGCGGCAATGATGGCATGGCTTAGACCGCCGGAGAAGACTGTCAGGAGATGACGCATACCTAAGCACTAGCCAGCCCCCCGAACACACGCAATGGCGGTTTTCCGCCGAAAACAGGCCGACGGTGACTTTCTCGCGGCGTCTGTCGCCAAGTCTCGCGCGAACGCCGCATATGCGGAGTGGTTGATAAAGCGGCCCCTCAGGACCCATCCCGGAGGGCGGAACTGGCCCGCCCCGGTAGCAGGAAACTACCGCGCGACATCGCCGCCAGCCGAGAACCGCACGACGTAATGACGCGCCTTGCTGTCGCCTGCGCGCTCCAGCAGCCCCATTTCCAGAAGGGACTTCAAGGTCCGGTAAAAGGTCGCCTGTGTCACGCCCCGCACCAGCCTGTGGCTGCGGATCTGATCGGATTGAACGGCTGTGCCCGGTTTGCCCGTCAAGGCGTGGGCCGCAAGCAAGACGTCTCGTTCCACGCGGCTGAGCTTTTCCAGACCGATATCCTGCTCCATCTCGTAGAGCATGTTACGCAATTCGAAAATTGACTTCAGCCTGTCCAAACCAACCTCCTCGTGACACGCGGCCTTTCGGCGCGAATTAGACGACACCACGCAAACATTATCAATCCGAGAATTTTCTAGACAGCAATGTTCTGCGTGGTATCATCCGCTTCAGGCTTGGCTGTGTGAGTGGTGGCTGAGCCTGACGATTGCACCAAATTTCCAGTTTCAGAGTGCTATTGGTAACGAGTGACAGCTCCGGCAGGGACAACTGCCGGGGCTGGATTGAATATGGCAATCTCCACGCCGATTTCAAACGAATTCCTTTCTGACGCACCACAATGACGCACGATTTTACGGTTGCCTGCACCGCTCTTCCTCGGCTTCACGCCGGGCGGGAACATTTGCCGCCGACTTGCCCGGATTGGCGGTTTTCCCCCGAGAAATTCCCGTGCTAGGCTCACGCTGCCCCACGGCCATTCTGGCTGGGCGACGAACCCCGTTTTCAATCCCGCCCACGGGAGCAGACATGCAATTTTCCTTTCGTCCGCGCGCCCTGATGCGCGCTCTCGCTCTGGCCCTTCTGCCGCTGGCACCGACCGCCGCGCAGGCTGCCGACGCACGGCTGTCGGCCCCTGGTGCACCGGCCGATCTGCAGGCGCGGCTCGAGGCAGCCTCTGCGTCTGTCGCCGTGGGACCGCAAACCGGTGTTCAAGAGGTGTTGGCCGCGGCGCTGTCGGACTATCGCACGCTGGTTCAGGTTCTTTACGATGCCGGACATTTCTCTCCGGTGGTGAACATTCGCCTGGATGGCCGCGAGGCCGCGACGATCCAGCCGCTGAACCCGCCGCGAACCATCGAGCATATTGAAATCACTGTGCAACCAGGGCCGCAATTTCGCTTTGGCGTCGCCGAACTCACGCCGTTCCCGGCTCAGAGCGAAATCGACATCCCGCCGACCTACGCCCCCGGCCACCCTGCCAGCACCGGCGCGATCCGGGATGCGGCGAGCGCCGGCGTCCGGGCCTGGCGACGCAATGGGCACGCCAAGGCCGCGATCAGCGGACAGGACATCACTGCCGACCATGCGAAAGCCCGACTGAATGCACGCCTGCGACTGACACCGGGTCCCCGGCTGCGGTTCGGGAAACTCCGCCTCACCGGCCAGACCGCCGTGCGGGAAGACGCGCTGCGCCGTATCGCGGGTTTCCCAACCAGCGAAACCTTTCATCCGGATCTTGTCGCCAAATCTGCGACCCGGCTACGCCGGACTGGCACGTTTTCCAGTGTGGTTCTGCGCGAGGCGGAGCATCCCAACCCCGACGGCACCCTGGACTTTATCGCCGAGGTCGAGGACCTGCCCCCGCGCCGGTTGACCTTCGGCGTCGAGATCAGTTCCTCTGACGGGATCGAAGTGTCGGGCAGCTGGATGCACCGCAACCTGTTCGGAGGCGCGGAAAAACTCCGCGTGGAAGCACGGCTCAGCGGTATCGGCAGCAGCAATGATCTGGATGGACGCCTGGCAGTTCGGCTTGATCAGCCCGCAAAATTGGGACCGGATGACAGCATCTTTTATCTGGCCGAGGCTGAGCACCTCGACGAAGAACATTACACTGCGACCCGCATGCTGGGCGCGATCGGGGCCCGGCGCACGTACTCCGAACAGTTCTATGCCGAGGCGGCACTTGGCGCGACATCGATCCTGGCCGAGGATATTTATGGCAAGCGGCGGTTCAAGTACCTGGCTGCCCTGTTGCGCGCCAACTATGATGGCCGCGACAGCCGGGTGAACCCCACCAGCGGCTATTACCTGCAAGCCAGCGCGACACCATTCCTGGGCTTCGATGGCAGCAAATCCGGCCTGCAGATGAAGGCCGATGGCCGCGCCTATCGGGGCTTGGGGGCCGAGGACCGTATCGTGCTGGCCGGACGCCTGCAGCTGGGATCGGTCGTTGGCCCTTCGCTGAATGAAATTTCCCCTACCTTGCTGTTTTACTCGGGCGGCGCAGGCAGCGTGCGCGGTCACGAATATCAATCCCTCGGCGTGCCCGTGAATGGCGGCATTTCCGGCGGGCGCAGCTTCATGGCGCTGTCCGCGGAGATCCGCGGCAAGGTCAGCGACAAGATCTCGCTGGTTGGCTTCTACGACGCCGGTTTTGTCGGCGAGGACAGCTTCGTATCCGGGTCTGCCGCGCGCCATGCCGGCGCCGGTGTCGGACTGCGCTACGATGTGGCCGGAATCGGACCGATCCGCCTCGACGTCGCCTACCCGGTTGACGGAGGTTCAGAGGACGGCGTGCAGGTCTACATAGGAATAGGACAGGCGTTTTGAGACAGTTTATCGGCCTCTCACTCGGACTTTGCCTGGCTCTGGGCGCCCCCGCGACACCTCCCGCTACCGCACAGGACAGCGCCGCCGAAAGCGGTGGGCTACTGGTGGACTTCCTCGAAGACACGCTGTCCGGCGACAGCCGCTACATCAGCGTAACCGGGTTGCAGGGGGCCTTCTCCTCCAAGGCCAGCATCGAACGGATCACCATTGCCGACGAAAGCGGCATCTGGCTGACGATCGAAGATGCGGAACTGGACTGGAACCGGCTGGAATTGCTGCGGGGGCGGTTTTCCGTAAACCAGCTGAGCGCCGGACGAATTGCAATCGAGCGCCCCCCGGAACCGCTGCCCCCCGATCCGGACCTCCCCGCACCGGAAGCCACCCCGTTTGCGTTGCCGGAACTGCCCGTTGCGATCGAGCTGGATCAGATTGCTGCCCAGCATATCGAATTGGGCGAGAAGCTCGCTGGCGTCGCGGCCGTATTCTCGGTCGACGGCTCGCTGCGGCTGGCAGATGGCACACTGGACACCAAACTGGAGGCCGACCGGCTGGACAGGCCCGGCGACCATCTGCGTTTGCAGGCGGGCTACACAAACGAAACGCGCCAGATCACCCTGGACCTTGAGCTGGATGAGGCGCCCGGTGGATGGATCGGAGCCAGTCTGGATCTCCCTGGACACCCGTCAATTCAGCTGCTGGCACAGGGCAGCGGTCCGGTTACCGATTTTGCCGCGACCATTGGGCTGAGCACAAACGGGCGCGAGCGGCTGGCAGGCGAGGTGGTCATGACGGCGCCGCCACTGCCCGAAGATGCAGCGGCACACGCGCCGCGCCCGCTTGCCTTCTCGGCCGATCTGGGCGGCGACATCGATGCGCTTCTGGCCCCCATTCATCGCCCGTTCTTTGGCCCTGGTCTGCGCCTAAACGTTCGCGGCACGCGCAGTGCTGACGGCGCAGTCAAGCTGGACACGCTGGCCTTGCGGACCGCCGCCCTGCAACTGACCGGCGCTGCATCCCTGACGGCCGGGGGCGTGCTGGACACTGCCAATCTCAAGGCTGCAATCACACCACCCGAGGGGCAGGCTGCAGTCACCCTGCCCGTTCCCGGTGCGCGCACCACACTGGCCGCGGCTGACCTGCATCTGCGCAAGACAACTGTCGGCAACTGGACACTTGATGGCTTGCTGAATCAACTGAGCCATCCAGGCGCGCTGATCGACACGGCAAAGATCACCGGCAGCGGGACCTTGGACCAAAGTCGCGAGTTCGCCCTGCAAGGACGTCTTTCCGCCGTCGTGGCCGGGCTTGAGCCACGGCAACCCGCCCTTGCGGAGGCAACCGGCACCGACATACGCCTTGATGCGACGCTCACCACCGAGGGGCCAGGCGCGCTGCGCATCACCGACATGGAGCTGCGCGGCAGCGACTATCGGGCAGCCGGGCACCTGTTTCTGGACGGGCTGGAAAGCGGGTTGAATTTGACTGCGGACCTGACTGCGGAAGCGACGGAACTGGCGCGGTTCTCCGCCCTTGTCGGCCGCCCCCTCAGGGGGGCATTGCAAGGCAGCGTGGAGGGCAGCTTTACGCCGCTGTCGGGCGCATTCTCTGGCGCGGTGGAGCTGACTGGCGAGGACCTTGCCGCAGGCATTTCCCAGTTGGACGAGCTGCTGCAAGGGACCACCAGCCTGACGGTGAAAGCCGCCCGGGATGCCGCGGGGCTCAGCATTGACCGCTTCACGCTGGAGGGCATCAACCTCGCCGCGAACGCCTCCGGCATGCTGACCAGCGAACGCGGTCGGCTGGACCTTGATGCGGAACTGAAACGCGTGGAAATCCTTGCTCCGCAGCTGCCCGGCCGGCTGAAGCTGACGGCAGGCGTCACGCGGCAGGATGATGTTTTCAGCGGCACCGCCGAACTCAGCGGCCCCCAGAACAGCTCAGCCCAGCTGGACGGGTCGGTGACTCTGGCAGGCGCGGCAGATTTCAGCTTTGCCGCAGCCCTGGAGGAATTGGAGCGGTTTGTGCCGCAGCTGGCAGGCAAACTGGCCGCCGAGGGCCAAGCGAAACGCACAGCCGGCGAATGGGAAATCAGTGGAACCGCTACCGGGCCAGCCGGCCTTGATGCGAAGATCGATGCCCGCTTTGCCGAGAGCAGCGGCAGCACCGATTTGCGATTTGACGCGGTCCTGGCCCAGCTGCAAAGGTTTATCCCGGAGCTGCCGGGGCAGCTGACAGCCAAAGGGTCTGCCACCCGGCGTGATGGCACCTGGAAGATCGACGCCACCGCCAAGGGGCCTGCCGGGGTTGATAGCCGACTGGCCGGGAGCTGGAACGAGGCGGAGGGCACTGCTGATCTTGCCGCAAACGGCACCCTTCGCCTGGAGGGGGTCAACCCGTTCATCACGCCCAACCTGCTGCGTGGCGCAGCAAGTTTCAATCTGGCGCTGAAAGGTGCCCCCTCCCTGGACGCTCTGCGCGGCACGATCTCCGTTCCGGGAGCCTCCCTTGCGGTGCCGTCCGCAGCCCAGAGAATAGACGACATTCGGGCGACAGTCTCGTTGGGGGACACCCGTGCGCACCTGCAGATGTCCGCCCGCCCCCGCGATGGTGGCACGGTCACGATCAGCGGCCCGGTCAACCTGACGCCACCGTTTGATGGGGCGCTTCAGATTTCCATTGATGACGTGACCGTCACCGATCACCTGTCCTATGAGACGCTGCTGAACGGTCGACTGAGCTTTGCCGGAGAGATGGCCGGCCGCAACCGGGTCAGCGGGCGCATCGACGTGGGCGAGACCAACATCAACCTCAATACGGCTGGCGGCACTGTCTCTGCGGCACCGATCCCGCCGATCCGCAACATCAACACGCCTGCGGCCGTCCGCCAGACCTTGGCGCGTGCGGGGCTGACCGGGCAAAGCAGCGCCAGCGGCAGCGGGTCAGGGCGTACCGATCTGGACGTCATCATCAGCGCGCCCTCGCGGATCTTTGCCCGGGGGCGCGGCCTGCGGGCCGAGCTTGGCGGCCAGATCCACCTGCGCGGCAGCACAGCGCGGCTGGCGCCCTCAGGCCAGATCAGCCTGATCCGCGGCACCTTCGACATTGTCGGCCGCCGACTCCAGCTGGACGAAGGGCGAATTACCCTGTTGGGAGATTTGCGTCCCTACCTGGAGTTCAGCTCCTCCACGGCCACGGAAGAGGGCACCGCAACGCTGAAAATTTCCGGCCGCGTCGATGCGCCGGAAATCAAGGTAACCTCCGACCCGCCACGCCCCAGCGAAGAAGCCCTGGCCTTGTTGCTGTTTGGCGACAATCTCAAGGACATCTCCCCGCTGGCGCTGGCGCGACTGGCAACATCCGCGCTGACCCTCAGCGGTCGCGGCGGCGGCACCCAGGCCCAATTACGCCAGTCCACCGGTGCCGATGACGTGGATATCGGGGTCGACAACCTGGGCAGCGGACAATTGGGGCTGGGCGGTTATGTGGCTGAAAATGTCTATACCGACTTCAACGTCAACACCCGCGGAGACAGCGAGTTGAGCATCAACTTGGACGTGACCGACAGCTTGACCGCCAAGGGTACGGTGGACAGCGAGGGGGAAACCGGTATCGGCCTGTTTTTCAAACGCGATTACTAGCGTCAGGCTTTTGTGGACGGGGCCGCCGCTGCGGCCCCGTCAATCAAGGGTCGGGACCCGTTAAGTCTGCTCTTGGGCCTCGCCGCCCACCGGGTGAGAAAGCGCATCTTCGGCGGCGGCCGCTCTCAGGGCCACCCGGGCCGCGCCACTGACCCCTGCAGCGTCATCCTTTATCAACCACAGGGGCGTGTCGCCGCATATCTGCCCCAGCTTGCCACCGGGCTCGGTATAGCTGGACAGGAACAGATCCCGCGCAGGCGTGTTGAGAATGCCGCGCGCAACGCTGCCCGCAAAGAACATCCCCTGCCCCGGCATGTAGAGTGCGGTCATCTCCCGCGCCAACAGCCCCAGCAATTGCGCCCACTCGCCGATCGTGCGCGCCTCGCTGCTGTGGGGATCTGCCAGATAGGCGGCGGATATCCCCTCGGCACTGCTTGCGGCACTGCCGCTCAGGGCCTGGTGGAACCGCACCAGGCCATGCCCCGAGAACAAGCTCTCGACGCTGCAGAATTCGGTCGGCGCCCGCTTCAGACGCTGTTCCAGCCGGTGCACCAAGGGCTGCGGCAAGGCAGCATGGCCCAATTCGGCCTCCAGTGTTTCCTCTCCACAGGAAGCCGCGACATTGAAACCGGTGCCGATCCCCGCCACCAGCGCTTGTGCGCCGCTTTGCCGACCTGGCCGAAGGCTGGCCAACTGCCCCGGGATCAGCACCTGCAGTGCATGGCCCAGCGCCGCGAGGTCATTGATGATCTGCGCCTTGGCACCCGGCTGCAAACCCAGCACCGCGGCGAGTTCCTCTGCCCGGCCCGACCAATTGCGATTGCTAAGTTCAAAATGGCCGTCACGAACTGGTCCGGCCACGGCAAGGCAGGCCCCTGCAAGAGGCGGCAATCCTGGCTGGGCGCAATAGGCGCGCAGCACGTCCTCCAAGCTGGCAAAACTGTCATTGGAGAAACTCTGCAACGCCGTCACACCAACGCCGGGTGCCGCCAGCGCCAAGCGTGTCCGGCTCCCTCCGACATCGCCCGCCAGAACCGTCAGTTCAGCTCCCATGCGCGGTAATCCCCTTGTTCTCCTGTTGTTTACACAGCCTGAAGCAAAGATGGCGCAAAAGCAATTGAGCATGCACGCCCCGCTTGCAGTGGTCGCACGAAGGCGGCAGTTTGAGCCTGCCTGATTGCGCCACGAATGGACCGCCCCTGTGACCCAACCGCCGCCCCCTACCCCTGCTGCCGCCGCTGCCGAAACGGCTGCAGTCGTGATCGGTCGCAATGAGGGCGAGCGGCTAATCCGCTGTTTGCGGTCGCTGACGAGACAGGTGCGACAGATCATCTATGTCGACAGCGGCTCCTGTGACGGCTCGGTCGAAGCTGCGCGCAATCTGGGGGCCGAAGTCGTCGAGCTGGACACGTCCCGCCCCTTTACCGCGGCCCGGGCCCGCAACGCCGGGTTGGCCGCAGTCGCGACCGGGACGGAATACGTGCAATTCACCGATGGCGATTGCGAGGTGGTTGAGGGGTGGATCGCGACCGCCCATGCCTTCATGGAAGCCAACCCACAGGCGGCGGTGGCCAGCGGTCGTCGGCGCGAGCAGTTTCCCTCCGCCTCTGTCTACAATCGTTTGTGCGACGCCGAGTGGGACACACCAATTGGCCCAGCCAAGGCCTGTGGCGGCGATGCGCTGATGCGCTTGACGGCACTGCGCGATGCTGGCGGCTATCGCGACGAGCTGATTGCCGGAGAGGAACCCGAGCTGTGCCTGCGCCTGAGACGCGCGGGATGGGAAATCTGGCGACTGGATGCAGAAATGACCCGCCATGACGCCCGGATGCTTCGTTTCGGCCAGTGGTGGCAACGCAGCCGCCGTGCAGGCCATGCCTTTGCCGAAGGGGCGGCGTTGCATGGGGCCAGCCCGGAACGACATTGGGTGACAGAGACCCGCCGGGCCCTGATCTGGGGCGCCATTTTGCCCGTGGCCATCTTGATTGGCGCGGCCTTCAGTGTCTGGGTTTTGCTGCTGGCCTTGATCTACCCGGCCCAGCTCCTGAGATTGGTGCGACGTATGGGCTGGGAACGGGGGGCTTTTACCCTGCTGGGAAAGTTCCCCGAGGCCGTTGGGGTACTGGAATATCACCTGAACCACCGCAGAGGTCGGTCGCGGACGATTCTGGAGTACAAATAGAGCGGCCTATCGCGAGCTGACCAGGCCCTGTCAGGGGCGTTCTTGACGGCCAAGCGACGCGGCATGCAGCACTTGGCGCGGCAGGATCGCGAGGCATTTTCCATAGCGCGGCAGCAGTCGAACCGGATTGGACAAGGCACGCCAAAGCCATTCCATCGCAATGCTGCGCACCCAGGCTGGCGCGCGTTTTTGATGTCCTCCAAGGAAATCAAGCCCGGCACCGACCGAGGCAAATCCCACCCCCGGAGCCATTCTGCGGCCACGGCTGGCCAGTTGCTCTTGCCGCGGGGCGCCCAACGCCAGAAAACACAACTGCACGCCAGTTTCGGCCAGCCGATGCAGGATCTGGTCAGCCTCTGCCCCCTCGGGGTCGAAAGGCGCCGAGGGGGCCTGACACCAGGCAATATCCAGCCCCGGCACCGCCGCGATCAACGCCGCTTCGGCATCATGCAAAGCAGCTTCGGTGCTGCCCACCAGCGCAACTTTGGCGCCACTCTCAGCCGCGAGGCGGCACAGGGGAAGCACCATGTCGGAGCCCGGCATCAGCTCGACCGGGCGCCGCGCCAGTCGCGACATCCAGACGATCGGGCGCCCGTCCGCCACCACCAGATCCTGTGCCTGGTAGGCCGCCAGAAACCGCGGATCTGCAGCCAGTTTGACGATGTGATCGAGATTGATCGTCGCGAGCGCGAACCCGTGCCCCGCAGCAAACCGGGCACGGATCTCGGTCTCGAGACCGCTACGGTCCGGGATATTGACCGCAACACGGCGCCCGTCGAATTCGAAATACACGGTATCCCTCGCAGATAATATGACTTCGTCTTAGCCGCGTGGTGCCGTTCGGACCAGCCCCCCGCCTTCGGTCCCGGCCAGACCCGTTGCATTCCTGCAAACCATTTACCGGATGGTCGAAATCCCCGCGACACCCCGGATCGCAGCGGTTACATTCGACCGCGTAACGGAACCGCGTTCGTCAAGGAGGGCAAGACCGACGGTGCCCAATGCTGTGGCCTACATGATGCTGCTGGCCTGGCCGCTGGTCAGCCTGGTTCTGTTCCGGCGTCTGCCGCTGGAGCGGGCGATCCTGTGGTGCATCATCGCCGGCTACCTGCTGCTGCCCCCCGTGGCCGAGTTTGACCTGCCGCTGGTCCCGGACATGGACAAATTCGCGATTCCGTCGATCATGGCCTTCGGGCTCTGCACCTTCATGCTGCGTCGGCCCGTGCCGCTTTTGCCGCGCCACCCGGCAGCGCTGGTGCTGGTCTTGCTGTTTGTCTTCGGCGTCATTCCCACGGTGCTCACCAACGGTGAGCCGATGCTGTTTCACAAGATCGCCAATGCCGACCCGATTCTGATTCTCAACCATCAATTGCCGGGCCTGCGCTGGCGCGACGTTGGATCCGTGATGATCAATCAGGTGATCGTGTTGATGCCGTTCCTGATCGCTCGGCGTTACCTGTCCACACCGGAGGCCCATCGAGACCTGTTGCTGGCGCTGGTGTTGGGCGCGCTGGCCTACTCCATCCCGGCCTTGTTCGAGATCCGCTTCAGCCCGCAGACAAACGTCTGGGTCTACGGCTTTTTCCAGCATGATTTCAGCCAGATGATCCGAATGGGCGGCTACCGCCCGATTGTCTTTCTGCCGCATGCGCTGTGGCTGGCCTTCTTTGTCGCCACCGCGCTGATGGCCGCCGCCGCACTGGCCCGCACCGCCACCGCAGAGCGCCGCTGGCGACTGGGGCTGGTCTGCGGCTACCTGTTTCTGCTGCTCATCGGCTGCAAGAGCCTCGCGTCACTGGCCTACGGGCTCGTCTTCACGCCGGTGGTGGCCTTTGCGCCGCTGCGCTGGCAGCTACGGATGGCGCTGGTACTCGGGTTGATCGCGGTGATCTACCCGATGCTGCGCAACGCCGGACTGATACCCACCGATGACGTCGTGGCCTATTTCGAAACCATCAGCGTTGACCGGGCCCATTCCCTGGGCTTCCGCTTCGACAATGAGGCACAGCTGCTGGCGCGTGCGGCGGAAAAGCCATGGTTCGGCTGGGGCGGCTGGGGCCGCAACCTGATCCTCCACGAGGAGAGCGGCGAGATCCTGTCCATTCCAGATGGGCGCTGGATCATCGTCTTCGGCACCTTCGGTTGGCTAGGATACATTGCCGAAATGGGCCTTTTGGCATTGCCGCTGGTTTTGCTGGCCTGGGCCGCACGCAAGACGTCCGTGCAAAGCTTTTCGCCCTATGCGGCACCGATCGCCCTGATCCTGGCGGCCACGCTGGTGGACATGCTGTTGAACGCGACGTTGATACCGGTCACCTGGATGTGCGCGGGCGCGGTGCTGGGCTACGCGGAACGGTTGATCTATCCGGGCCTGTTCCGCGAAAGACCCGCCTTGTTCGGTGGCATCCAGGCGATGTCGAGTGAAACCAGTGCCCCAACGAAACGCAGCGTGATATGATGCCCTATTCTTACCGCTATTCTCGCGGAAAAGACACAATGCCACCATAGGCTGGCCCGATGGATTGACGAAGGTGACGTGGAACCGGTCTCTCCCGTGACGCGGATGGGGAAACTGCCGCACGCAGCTGACCCAGCGACCGGCTGAGGCTGGCACGTCGGATTGACCCGCGCGACGGGCTGCCATTCAAACCGGAAAGCGGTGGGGCAGCGGGTCGCCACGCAAGTTTTTGTAAGGCCGTAGGGGCAGATAGTGACGATATTGGATAGAAAATCAGCAGCCGCAGGCGCCGCGGCCGGTGATATTGCGATAGTCGGCCTTTCAGTGGACGTGCCCGGTGCACCAAGCGCGGACGTGTTCTGGCAAAACTTGCGCGACGGCCTGGAAGCGATCGAGCAGCTGGACCGCGAAACCCTGCTTGCCAATGGAGAGCGCCCTGCAACCCTGGCAGATCCGAATTACGTACCCGCCGCGGCACGGCTGAAGGGGTTTGACGAGTTCGACGCCGAGTTCTTTGGCTTCAGCCCCAGGGAAGCAGCCATCCTCGACCCTCAGCATCGAAAGTTCCTTGAGGTGGCCTGGGGCGCCATGGAAAACGCAGGCCATCCGCCTGAAACCATCTCCGGCCCGATCGGCGTCTATGCCGGCTGTGGAATGGGCAGCTATTTCTACTTCAACATCTGCTCGAACCCCGACCTGGTCGATGACGTTGGCATGTTTCTGCTCCGTCATACGGGCAACGACAAGGATTTCCTGACCACCCGCGTCAGCCATGTGTTCGATCTGAAAGGCCCGTCAGTCAACGTTCAGACCGCCTGCTCCACCTCGCTGGTGGCCGTGCATTACGCCTGCAAGGCCCTGCGAGAAGGCGACTGCGACATGGCGTTGGCGGGCGGTGTCACCATCGAACTGCCCCATGGCCGCGGCTACGTCTACAAAGAGAACGAAATCCTCAGCCCGGACGGTCATTGCCACGCCTTCGATCATCGCGCGCAAGGTACGGTCTTTGGCTCCGGAGCCGGGATTGTGGCTCTGCGGCGGCTCGAAGATGCCATTGCCGACGGCGACCACATCTGGGCCGTCATCAAGGGATCGGCCATCAACAATGACGGCTCGGACAAGGCCGGCTACCTGGCACCTTCGGTCGGCGGGCAAGCTGCCGCGGTTCGCAACGCGTTGCAGGCAGCAAATACCCCGGCGGAGACCATTGATTACGTCGAATGCCACGGCACCGGCACCTATCTGGGCGACCCGATCGAGGTCACGGCACTGACCGAAGCATTCCGGGCCTCCACCGAGGCGCGCGGGTACTGCCGGATCGGTTCGGTCAAGACCAACATCGGCCACCTCGATACCGCCGCAGGCGTGGCCAGCCTGACCAAGACAGCCCTAGCGCTGCACCACAAGGAGATCCCGCCTTCGCTGGGATATGAGGCACCGAACCCGGCGATTGATTTCGAGAACTCGCCTTTCAAGGTGAATGCCAGCCTAAGCCCCTGGACCTCCCACAAGGGGCCAAGGCGCGCCGGGGTGAACTCCCTGGGCGTCGGCGGCACCAACGCCCATGTCATCCTGGAGGAAGCCCCCGAGCGGTTGCCGTCGGAGGAGAGTGATTTTCCGTTTCAGATCCTCTGCGTTTCAGGCCAGTCCAAGGCAGCACTGGAGGCAAATACGGTGGCCTTGGCGGACTATCTGGAGGCCCACCCCGAAGCGGACCTGGCAGATGTCGCCTTCACGCTGAAACAAGGTCGTCGAGGTTTTGCAAAACGGCGGGTGCTGGTGGCCGAAACCCCGGCTGAGGCCGCGCGCCTGCTGCGCGAAAACGATCCGCGCAAGGTGTTCACGCATGACCGACTGGGCGATGCCCCGCAAGTGGTCTTCATGTTTCCCGGTGGCGGCGCGCAATATGCCGGGATGGCTCGCGACCTTTACGAGACGGAGCCGGTTTTCGCTGAATGGATGGACCGGGGGCTGGACCACCTGCAAAAGCAGCTCGACTATGACATCCGCGCTATCTGGCTACCCGAAGAGGGTGGCGAAGAGGCTGCAAATGCGCGTCTGCAGCAGCCCTCCGTCCAGCTGCCGTTGATCATGCTCGTCGAATACGCATTGGCACAGCTGTGGATCAGCTGGGGTGTTCGGCCCGCGGCATTGGTCGGACATTCCATGGGGGAGAATACCGCGGCCTGTCTGGCGGGCGTCATCTCCTTTGAAGACTGCATCGACCTGGTGCTTCTGCGCGGACGGTTGTTCGATACGGTGCCAAAGGGCGGCATGCTGTCGATCGCGCTACCGCTGGTCGAGGTGGAAGCCCTGATCGGGGACGAGTTGGACATCGCAAGCGTCAACGCCCCTGCCCTCACCGCTGTGTCCGGCCCACAGGCGGCGCTCGACAGGCTGGCCGCCGAACTGGTGGCCCGAGAGATCGAACATCAGCGCATCGCCATCGATATCGCCGCCCACTCGCGCATGCTGGACGGCATTCTGGAGACCTATGGTAACTTCCTGCGGGGGCTTACCCTCTCCGCACCGCAGCTGCCGGTGATCTCCAACCGCACCGGTGCGGAGCTGACCGCAGAGCAGGCCATGAGCGCCGACTACTGGGTCGACCAGCTGCGCAACACGGTGCGCTTTGGTGATTGCATCACCCAGCTCGCCAAGACGCCCGGCCGTGTGTTTCTCGAGGTTGGCCCCGGCAAGGCGTTGAGCGCGCTGGCGCAGATGGCGCCGGAGGTCAAGCAAGGCCAGGTACTCAGCTCGCTGCGCCACCCGGCGCAACAGGTCATGGATGATGCCTATTTCTTTGGCGTCATCGGTCGCCTCTGGGCTTGCGGGGTCGAGGCCGACTGGGAACAGATATGGGGCGAAGCCCGGCGCAACCGGTTGCCGCTACCCACCTACGCCTTCCAACGGCGGCGCTATTTCATCGAGCCGGGTCAACCGGCAACCAGCGAGGACCCGGCCCCAAAGCGGCACGACGACCTGTCCAATTGGGGGTACCGCCCGGCTTGGCGTCCCCGGCTGGCAGACTGCGCGCTTGATGTCGAACGGGAGCTGAACGAAGAACTCCACAACTGGCTCATTTTCGAAGATGACTGCGGTCAGGCCGCGGCGGTGGGCGCCCGCCTGTCCGCCGCCGGTCACACCGTGACGCGGGTGCGGGCGGGCGATACCTACGCCAGGCTGGCCCCCGATCTGTTTGTATTGCCGCCCGAGCAAGGCCGCGTGGCCTATGGCGCGCTGCTGGGCGATCTGGCTGCCGAAGGTCTGTTACCCGACCGAATTGCCCATTTCTGGTTGGTCACCGAAGCCGAGACTTACCGTCCCGGCTCGTCGTTCTTTGATCGCAACCTGGAAATGGGGTTCCACGGCCTGACCGCCCTGGCGCAGGAACTGGGCAACATCGATTTGCCCGCTCCCGTGCACCTCACCGTCTTCACGACCGGGGCCGCGCAAGTCCGTGGTGAACCGTTGCTTTACCCGGAAAAGGCAATGATCGCAGGCCCGCTCGGAGTGATCCCGCGGGAGCTGCCCGGGGTGAGCTGCGCCAGCGTGGACATCGAGCTGCTGCCGCGCACCATGGGGCTGTCAGACCGTTTGAAGCGGCGCAAGCCAGCCAAGGCCAACCTCGCCGACCGCCTGCTGGAAGAACTCATGGCCACACCGGCCAATGCCACCGTCGCATGGCGCGGTGACAAACGTCTGGAGTTGAGCTGGCGTCCGCAGTCGCTGACGGCCCCGTCTGTGCCCCCGTTCAAATCCGGTGGACACTACCTGATCACCGGCGGGTATGGCGGCATCGGCCTGACGATTGCAGCCCACCTGATGCAAACATACGGCGCCAAGGTCACCTTGATCTCGCGCGACGGCTTGCCGCCCCGCGACAGCTGGAATCGCTACCTCGCCAGCCATAGCCCGGCCAACCGCACGGCAAGACGCGTTCGCGCGGTGATGGATCTGGAGGCGAAGAACGGGAACCCGGTGCTGCCACTGGCCGCTGACGTATGCAACAGCGGGGAACTTGAGGCCGCGCGACAGGCGGCAGAGGCCGAGAACGGCCCGCTAACCGGCGTCATTCACGCCGCTGGCGTCATCGAGGACGCTCCGCTGCTGGCCAAGGATGAAGACAGCATCGCAAGTGTGCTAGCCCCGAAGGTCAGCGGCTTGCGGGCGTTGGACACGGTCTTTCCGGACGGCAGCCTGGACCTCATGCTGCTGTTTTCATCCTCCTCCACCGCAACCCGGCCGGCAGGGCAAGTGGATTACATTGCCGCCAACGAATACCTCAACGCCTGGGCACGCCACCGCGCCAACGGGCGGACCCGTGTCGTCGCCATCGACTGGGGCGTCTGGGCTGACACGGGCATGGCCGCAGCAGCACTCAAGACACGGAACGCCGAGCCCGAAGCCGCCCAACCTGTCCCCTGTGCGCAACCGCTTCTGCAACAGCAGGGGTTTGACAGCAACGGCAACCGGGTCTTCCTGCCCACCTTCGACACCGGTCATTGGATTTTGAACGACCACCGCACTGCCGCGGGCACAGCACTCCTGCCCGGAACGGGTCACGTGGAGATCGCCGCCGAGGTCATGCGGGCGCTGGAAACTGGCGAAGCATTTGAAATCCGCGATCTGTACTTCCTGCGTCCCCTGGTGGTCGCAGACGAGCAGCCAAAGCAAACATTGATTAAGCTCGAAGCTAATGAAAATGGTTATGAACTGTTTGTTTACTCTGCCTGTTCAGGTGGTTACCATCTAAACAGTCAGGCAATGCTGGCCTTTGCGACGGCGGCAGAACGCCCCGTCGCGCTCGATATTTCAGACATCCTGTCCCGCTGCCCTCACGTGCAGAGCCCGCAAGACGGTCGTCTGCGCTCCCCGCAGGAACGGCATCTTCGCTTCGGGCCTCGCTGGCATGTGCTGCAATCCGCCGCGCTGGGTGCGGGGGAAGGGCTCGCCCGGTTGCGGCTGCCTGAAGTCGCGCAAGACGACAACATGCTGCTGCATCCTGCACTGCTGGATCTGGCGACCGGCTGGGCAATGGACCTGATCCCCGGCTACCGCGCAAACGCCTTGTGGGTCCCCGTCTCCTACAAGCGGATTCGCGTGCATGCTGCCCTCGGCCATGATGTCTACAGCCACGCGCGGCTCCACGACGCGCCCGGAGACGGCGCTGCCGCATTTGACATCACGCTGACGGATCCCGATGGCAACGTGCTGGTGGAGGTTGAGGGCTTTCGCATCCAACGTTTGGTCGGCGGCTTTGAAGCGACAGCCGCAAGCACCAAACCTGATGCCACAGCCGAGCAGCTGAAACTTTCGCCGGTACGTGATGCAACGCCTCTCTCGGCAGAGGAGCGCCGCCTCCATCTCAACATCGAGAATGGCATTCGTGCCGAAGAAGGCGGCGAGGCCCTAGAACGTGCACTGGGCTGCGCCATTTCCGCGGACCTGCCGCAAGTGGTGGTCTCCTCGCTGGAGCTGCCTGCACTGATTGCGCAAGCGGATCGCCCGGCTCCGCTCCCGTCTCAAGACGCACAAAGCTTTGAGCGCCCCCAGCTTGAGACCGATTACATCGCCCCGCGCAACCCGGTGGAACAGAAGCTGGCGGACCTGTTTGCCTCACTCCTGGGGGTTTCGGAGGTCGGAATCGAGGACAGTTTCTTCGATCTCGGCGGCCACTCGCTGATTGCGGTTCGATTGTTCGCCCAGGTGAAACGCCAGTTCGACGTGGAGTTCCCCTTGTCGGTCCTGTTCGAGGCCCCGAGCGTCGCCGCGCTGTCAGACCGCATCATCGCGCGCCGCGGCGGAGGCATTGCCGCGGAGCCGGGCGACAGCCCGCAAGACGCCACAGAGCAGCCGCAGTATACCCACCTCGTGCAGCTGCACCCCGGTGACGGCACCGGTCGGCGCCCCTTCTTTCTGGTCGCGGGCATGTTCGGCAACGTTTTGAACCTGCGCCATCTGGCGTTGCTGGTCGGTCGGGATCGACCGGTCTACGGTCTGCAGGCCAAGGGGCTTGTCGGCGACGACGCCCCGCATGACCGGGTCGAAGACGCGGCCCGCAGCTGCCTGGCGGAAATCCATCAGCTCCAACCCGAAGGCCCCTACCTGCTGGGCGGGTTTTCGGGTGGTGGCATCACCGCCTACGAAATGGCTCAGCAACTGGAAATCGATGGTCAGGAAACCGCAGCCCTGATCCTCCTGGACACCCCTCTCCCTGTCCGCCCCGCGCTTAAACCGGCTGACAAGGCCCTGATCAAGCTGGCCGAATTGCGAAAACAGGGACCCCGCTTCCTGCTGGACTGGGCAAAAAACCGTATTGCCTGGGAAGTCCAGAAGCGCCGGGCCGAACCCGTCGACAACAGCGACTTGCCCGAATTCAACAACCGCCGGATCGAACGCGCTTTCCGTGCTGCGGTTGAAGCTTACACCTTGCGGAACTGGAACGGGCCGATGACCCTGTTCCGCCCGCCCCTTGACCGCAAGTGGCAGGTCACCGGCGGCAATTGGGTCAGCGCCGAGCGTGAGTATGTCTTTGAGGACAACGACTGGACCCGATGGGCGCCAAAGGTCGAGGTTGTCGAAGTACCAGGGGATCATGACAGCATGGTATTGGTGCCGAATGTCACAGTGCTTGCGGCGGGCGTGAAGGCTCGTCTGGATGCTGCCGATGCGCGGGCGGTTCAGGCCAAACAGGCAGCGCACAGCGCAATTGTGCAAACCGCACCCAGCCGGACACAGGCCGCGGAGTGAGCATGGCAGACAGCGCACGCATACTGACGATCCTGTTGAATTTCCGAACACCGGAGATGACCCTGCGCGCCGCCGAGGCCGCGCTGGCCGAGATGCGCGCGTTGCCGGGCGAACTTTTGATCATCGACAACGGCTCGGATGATGGCTCTTTCGAGCAGATCAGGAGCGCTGCGCATGAAAGGGGCTGGCTGGAGGATGGCAAACTGCGTCTCCTGGCCTCGCCCGTGAACGGTGGCTTTGGCGCGGGCATGAACCTAGGTTTCAAAACCGGCCTGTCAGATGGCTCGGCGCCGGAGTTCTACTATCTCCTGAACTCGGATGCCTTCGTGCAGGGTGACACCATCCGACGGTTGCGCGACTTTCTTCAACGCTCTCCCGGTGCCGGGCTGGTCGGTTCTTACGTGCAGGGTACCGATGGCACCCCGCATCGCACTGCCTTTCGCTTTCCCTCCATCGCTGGCGAGTTCGAGGCCAGCATCTGCACTGGCATCTTTACCCGGCTGCTGCGCCCCTGGGTGGTCGCCATGGAGATACCGCAACAGGAAACCCAGGTGGACTGGACCGCCGGAGCCAGCCTGATGATCCGCCGCGAGGTGATCGAGGACATCGGGGGCTTTGACGAACGGTTCTTTCTCTATTTCGAGGAAACCGACCTCTGCCACCGCGCCGCCCGCGCGGGCTGGCGTACACACTACCTGCCGGACAGCCGGATCGAACATGTCGGCTCGGCCTCCACCGGGATGAAGGCCTGGCAACGCACGCCCGGCTACTGGTTCGACTCGCGGCGGCATTATTTTACCAAGACCCACGGCCGCGCCTATGCGCTGCTGGCAACACTGGCACAGGCGGCCGGGCGCAGCCTGTACGCACTGCGCTGCGTGCTGAGCGGTCGAAAACGCCCCGGCCCGCCGTACTTCCTGCGCGACCTGCTGCGCCATGAGCTGCGCGCCAGCCTGCGCCCTTCCGCCGACCCTGCTGAAACGCGCCCGACCCCTCCGCTTGTGAAGGAGCCGAAATGACCCCTTTTTCCGCTGTCGTCATTGGCAATGAATCGCTGCTGATCGGCTGTGCCGACACTTTGCTGGCGCGCGGCCACCGGATTGATGCGGTGGTCTCGCAGGATGCCGACATCCGCCGCTGGGCTGCCGACAAGGGGCTGGCGCTGCTCAAGCACCCGCAGGACATCACGGGCGGCTATGACTGGCTGCTGTCGATTGCAAATCTGACGATGATCCCCGACGCCGTTCTGGCTGGCGCTACGCGCGGGGCGGTGAATTTCCATGACGGACCATTGCCTGCCTACGCAGGCCTCAACACCCCGAACTGGGCGCTGATCACCGGCGAGCCGCAGCACGGCATCACCTGGCACCTGATGACCCGCGGTGCCGACGAGGGCGACATCCTGGCCCAGCGGAATTTCGATGTGGCAGAGGATGAAACCGCCTTCAGCCTGAACTCCAAATGCTATGCTGCGGCGATGGACAGCTTCCCCGAGGTTCTGGCGCAGCTGGAAAGCGGCGACCTGAACCGCCAGCCGCAGGATCTGAACCAGCGGCGTTACTTCGCGCGCGCCGACCGTCCGGCGGCGGGTGGGCTGCTGGATTTCACCCGCCCCGCGGCTGAGCTGGCCCGACTGGTGCGGGCGCTGGACATGGGCGGTTACTGGAACCCCATGTGCATCGCCAAACTGCGTCTCGGCGATCAGCTGTTGCTGGCAGGCACCGCGCAGCTAGCCGAAGGCACGGCAGCGCCCGGCACGGTCCTGGCCGTCTCGAAGGACAGTTTGACAGTTGCCACCACCGAGGGCGCGGTGCAGCTATCGCGGCTGACCACACCGGCCAGGCTGGCGGTGGACGTCCGCACGCTGTGCGACATCGGCACGACTTTGCCCGGCGTCGCCTCCGACGAGGCTGCCCGGATCTCCGAAGCCCTCGCCGCCGCCCAACAGGGCGAGCCGCACTGGCGCAAGCGGCTCGCGGCGATGCAACCGCTTCAACTGCCGCTGGCCTCGGACACAGGGAACACGGGAACCACCCGCCGCAGCCTGCCACTGCCCGCCGGGCTTGACGCTTCCACCGCCGCAGCTGCGGTGCTGGCATGGGCCCTGCTGGGAACGGCCGAGGAGCGCGGCGATGTGGCGCTGGCCACCTCCGTGGCGCAGGGCGCGACCGGGTTTGTCTCTGACTGGGTGCCGTTGCAGGCCCGGCGCGAGGACACCGTGCAGACACTGCTGGACCGCACCAGGCAAGAGATTGACACGGCACGGAAATACGGTGGCTTTGCCAGCGATCTGATCGCCCGCGCGCCGGAAATCACGGCGCAGCCGATGCCTGCCATCGGCCTGTCATTGGAAGGAAACGTCCCGCTGGTCGGCTGCGCGGTAACGGTTGCGCTGGCGGGCGGCGAATTGGTGCTGCACTGTGACGACAGCCGAGTGGACGCCCGCGTCGCGGACCTGCTGGCAGCGCGGCTGGACCTGCTCCTGCAGACCTTCGCCGAGGGGGTCGAAGGTCCGGTTGCCGCCCTGTCGGCGCTGCCCGATGCCGAACGCCGGATGCTGCTGGAGGACTGGAACAACACGGCCTGCGACTATGACGCCGCGCAAACTGTCCACGCGGCGTTTGAAGCGCAGGCCGCCAAAACGCCGGATGCCACCGCACTGGTTTTTGAGGACCGAACCTACACCTACGCCGAGGTCAATGCCCGCGCCAACGCCATTGCCGCGCGGCTGCAAGCTATGGGCGTGCAGCCCGGCGCCCATGTCGGCATCTACATTCGCCGCAGCGCCGAGCTCGTCTTTGCCGCGCTAGGGGTGCTCAAGGCGGGTGGTGCCTACGTGCCGCTGGACCCGGCCTATCCGGCCGACCGCATCGCCCATTACATTCTGGACAGCCAGGCGCAGGTGATCATCACCCAGGCTGCGCTGAGCGCCAGCCTGCCCGCATCAGACGCGAAGGTGCTGGAGGTCGAGAGCGTTACCGATCCGGTGACGGAAAACATTGACGGCGGCGCGGCGGGTAGTGATCTGGCCTATCTGATCTATACCTCCGGCTCCACCGGCACGCCCAAGGGAGTGATGGTCAGTCACGCCAATGTGGCGAATTTCTTTGCCGGGATGGATCAGCGCATTCCGCACAAGCCCGGCGATGCCTGGCTGGCAGTGACCAGCCTCAGCTTCGACATCTCGGTGCTGGAGCTGTTCTGGACTCTGTCGCGCGGGTTGAAGCTGGTGCTGTCCAGCGACGAAAGCCGGTTGGAGCTGTCGCGCGGCCCGGTGGCACGGTCGGACCGCCGAATGGATTTCAACCTGTTCTACTGGGGCAATGACGACGGGCCGGGGCCGCAGAAATACAACCTGCTGCTGGAGGGCGCCAAATTCGCCGACCAGCATGGCTTTAACGCGGTCTGGACGCCAGAGCGGCACTTTCACGCCTTTGGCGGCCCCTACCCCAACCCGGCCGTTACCGGCGCGGCCGTGGCCGCGGTCACGCAGAACATCGGCGTGCGCGGCGGCTCCTGCGTCGCTCCGCTGCACCACCCGGCCCGCATTGCCGAGGAATGGGCGGTGATCGACAACCTGACGGCAGGGCGCGCAGGGATCGGCTTTGCCTCTGGCTGGCAGCCGGATGATTTCATCCTGCGCCCGGAGAACACCCCGCCCGCCAACAAGCCTGCGCTGTTCAATGCCATCGAAACCGTACGCAAGCTGTGGCGCGGCGAGGAGGTCGCCTTTCCGCGCAAGGACGGCAGCGAACATGCCGTCATCACCCAGCCGCGGCCGGTCTCTGCCGAACTCCCGGTCTGGGTTACCACCGCCGGCAACCCCGACACCTGGCGCGAGGCCGGGTCGATCGGCGCCAATGTGCTCACCCACCTTTTGGGGCAGAGCATCGAAGAAGTCGCGGGCAAAATCCGTATCTACCACGACGCGCTGCGCGAGGCGGGCCATGATCCGGCGGATTTCAAGGTCACGCTGATGCTGCACAGCTATCTGGCCGAAACCCGCGCGCAGGCCCGACAGGTGGCGCGGGAGCCGATGAAGGACTACCTGCGCTCCGCCGCCGGGCTGATCAAGCAATACGCCTGGGCCTTCCCGGCCTTCAAGCGGCCCGAGGGCGTGAACAATCCGTTCGAGATGGACCTCGGCTCCCTCTCCGAGGCCGAGATGGACGCAATCCTCGACTTTGCGTTTGAGCGCTACTTCGAGGACTCCGGGTTGTTCGGCACCGTGCAGGACGCCTGCCAACGGGTTGAGGCGCTGAAGCGCATCGGAGTCAATGAAATCGCCTGCCTGATCGACTACGGCATCGCCCCCGACGTGGTGCTGGAGGGCCTGAAGCCGCTGGCCGAAATTCTCCGCCTCAGCAACGCGCCGCAGGCACTGGCAGCAGATGACTTCTCCCTGGCGGCGCAGATCGTGCGGCACGGGGTGAGACACATGCAATGCACACCGTCAATGGCCCGGATGATTGCGGAGGACGCGAACGCGAGCGCCTGCCTGGGTCAATTGCTGCACCTGCTGGTCGGCGGCGAGGCGCTGCCCGGCGATCTGGTGCAGGCGCTGCGCGCGTCGACCGGCGCCGTGCTGCACAATATGTACGGGCCGACCGAGACGACGATCTGGTCCACCGTCAGTCGCATTGATTCCGTGCCGCGGGGGACCGCCAGCATCGGCACCCCGATCGCCAATACACAGGTTTACGTGCTGGACGATACCCAGCAGCCGGTGCCCCTCGGCGCTGTTGGAGAATTGTATATCGGCGGCGCGGGCGTGACAGCGGGCTACTGGCAGCGTGACAAGCTGACCGCCGAGCGCTTTGTCACCGCAGACTTCGCCGAAGGCCGGCTGTACCGAACCGGTGATCTGGTGCGCTGGACCCCGGACGGTCAGCTCGCGTTCCTCGGGCGTTCCGATCATCAGGTCAAGATTCGGGGCCAGCGGATCGAATTGGGCGAAATCGAGGCCGCCCTCGCGGCCCAACCGGGCGTCACCGGTGCAGTCGTCGTACCACGCGGCGGCAGCGGGGCCGAACAACTGGTCGGCTATGTCACCGCAGCGCAGCCGGTTGATGAAGCCGCCGTGAAACAGGCACTCGCCGCACGGCTGGCGGAGGCCATGGTGCCTGCCCGCATCGTCACGCTTGAGGCTTTCCCGCTGACGCCAAACAAGAAAATAGACCGAAAGGCACTGCCCGACCCGCAGCCCCATCGACTGCAAGCGGTGGCGGCCGAGCCCCTCAGAGGTGACTTGCAAGCCAAGATCGCGGCGGTCTGGTGCCGCTTGCTCGGCATTGCCAACATCGGTGCGGCAGACAACTTCTTCGAGTTGGGTGGCCATTCGTTGCTGGCTGTGCAGGCACACCGGGAGCTGCGCGATACCCTCGGGCTGACCACGCTATCGATCACCGACATCTTCCGGTTTCCCACGCTGTCCAGTTTGGCGAACCACGCCGAAGGGATTGCAGGGGGCACAGAAAAAGCCGAAGAACAAGCGACAGGTACCAGCGCCGCCCCGGACCGCAGCGACACGATGTCCAAGCGCCGGGCCATGCGCGCCAATCGTAGGACAAGGACCGGATGACGGCAGCCAATACCAGACTGGCAGAACGGCTGGCCCTGCTAAGGCCGCTGCTGGCCGAGGACGTGGCCCTGGCCGGGGCGGATCCGCTGGCCAACCCGCCCGCCCCCTTGCCCGAAGAGGTCGCCTGCCTATCGCCGAACGCGGTGCGCAAACGGCGTGACGAGTTTGCCGCCGGGCGTGCCGCTGCCCATCAGGCGATCTGCAAGCTGGGCCTTCCCTTGCAGCCGGTTCCAGTCGGCCCCGACCGCGCGCCCGTCTGGCCGGAAGGAGTGACAGGTTCGATCAGTCACACGCAGAGCTGTGCCATGGCGGTATTGGCGCGCAATGACGCCGTGCAGGGGCTGGGCATAGATCTGGAAGAAGATACGCCACTGAAAAACGATCTGCTGCCCGCGATCTGCATCCCGCGCGAACGCGACTGGCTGCGGCAGCAGGACCATGCCGGTCAATTGGCCAAGCTGATTTTCTCGGCCAAGGAAGCCGCCTACAAGGCCCAGTATTCACTAAGCCGGGCCTACTACGGATTTGATGGAATGGAATTGGATATCGACCTGTCCGCCGGCTCTTTTCAAGCCGTTTTCACCGCCGCACGACCACCGTTTGCGCGGGGCGAGGCCGTCCCCGGACGCTTTGTCATCGGCGCGGGGCTCATCATGACAGTGGCGGAAGTCCGGGGGCGCTCATGATGGCGCGCCGCGGGTTCATCGCCCTGTCGGCAGCTGTCGCGGCCCTGGGGCTGGCCGGTTTTGCCACCCGAAGTCGCCCGGTTCCGGTACCGCCACCACTCCCGAAACCGGAGGCGCCGCTGACTGTCTTTCACCTTGGCCATTCGCTGGTCGGCGCGGATATGCCATATATGCTGGCACAGCTGGCACCCGATGGGCACGGCTATAACAGCCAGCAGGGTTCCGGCACATCACTTCGCGGTCATTGGGAGCCTGACGAGCCGATCCTCGACTTCGAAACCGCCAATCAGGCCCCGGCCTTCCGGGATGCCCGTGAAGCGGTCGCCTCGGGCGATTATGATGCGGTCGTGCTGACCGAGATGGTCGAACTGCGCGATGCGCTCAAGTATTTCGATGCGGCCAAGTATTTCGAAAAATGGGTCGATCTGGCCAGCAACGCGTCTCCTGCGCCGCAACTGTTCCTGTATGAGACCTGGCACAAGTTGGATGACCCCGACGGCTGGTTGGAGCGGATCGATGGCGACCTGGAGCGGCTCTGGATCCGTGAACTGACGGGCCGGGCCAGTCGGCGGCACCCGGATCAGCCAGTGTATCTGATCCCCGGCGGACAGGTTTTGGCCGCCGTTGCCCGCGCCGCTGAAAACGGAAATATCCCCGGGCTCGACTCACGTGAAGCACTCTTTGCACGGACCCCGGACGGGGCCCTGGATACCATCCACATCAATGATCTGGGGACGTATGTCGTGGCATTGACCCATTTCGCGGTGCTGTACCAACGCAGCCCCGAAGGCCTGCCCCACCAACTGACGCGCGCTGATGGCACGCCCGCTCAGGCGTTGCCCGCCGATGCGGCGCTCCGCGTGCAGCAGATCGTCTGGCAGGTGGTCACCGCGCTGCCACGTACCGGTCTCGGCGCTGAGGCACGCGACGCATGAAACTGGAAGCGCTGATCTCGTCCGTGGTGATGATCGGCCATTCGTTGTTCGGGCCGGACAACCCGCCAATGCTGGAACAGCTTCTGGCGGCTGGCGGCCAGCCTGCCACTGTGGAAGCGCAGATCATCAATGGCGCGCCGTTAAGCTACAACTGGCAGCACAGCGGTGACGGAGAGGGAGTAGACGCCCGCTCGCGGCTGGAACGCGCGGCCGATGCCGTCATCGTGACCGAAGCAATCCCTTTGGCCAACCACCTGAAGTGGAGCGACACCGAGGGCGCGGTGACCCGCTTCTACGAACTGGCGAGGCATTCCAACCCGGAAGTGGATTTCTACCTGCAAGAAACGTGGCACAGTCTCAACAGTGGCACTGAGACCCCGGTACCCTTTGATGAAGGTGCCGACACACCCTGGCGTGAGCGGCTGGAACAGGACCTGCCGCGGTGGCAGGCGGTTGTGGATGCGGTTAACGCCCGCACCGACGGTACGGTACGGCTGTTGCCCGCAGGCCAGGCAATGGCGCGGTTGGATGATGCGATCCGGGCAGGCACGGTGCCGGGCCTTGATAGCATCGCCGACGTTTTTGCCGACGACATCCACCCCAATGCCACCGGTTTCTACTTCCTCGCTTTGCTGCAGTACGCGGTGCTGACCGGACAAGACCCCAGTGGGCTACCGCACCAATTGAAGGACCGCTGGGGCAATCCCTACCCGGCCCCCTCTCCGGCGCTGGCCGCCCGATTGCAAGCCATCGCCTGGGCGGCGGCCCAAGGGCAGCAGATACGCACCGCCGCTCTACCAAACGAACCGGCTGCGCTGCCGCAGGAGCCGACACTGCCTGCGCTCAATGACAACATTACCCCCTTGCCTGCTGCCGCGAAGACACCGGCCGCAGACGGGGTCTTGCGGCAGCCGATCGCCGTTACCCTTGCAGGCGTCGCCGACTGGAGCACCCAGGCGCCGTTTCTGGACCATTTCAAGACCGCACGCCCCTGGATCGGCCACCTGCCCGGCCAATGGGGCGGTGTTACCCATGCGGATCTGCAAGCGGCCGGTTATCTCGACGACAATGGCTGGCCCACCGCGATCCCGCCGGAACTGGGATCAATCGGAACAGTCATCCTGACCGACCTGCCCGAGGACGCGCACGCGCTTGCCGGACGCTATGTGCTGCGCTTTGACGGCGAAGGCATTGTCGAGGTTTCGGGCCGCGCCAGCAATGTACGATACGGCAAAGGCGAGGTGCGCTTTGACTTTACCCCCGGTCCCGGGCCCGTCTCGATCCTGATCCAGCGCACTGACCGGGACGGCGACTACGTGCGCAATATCACCGTCGTACGGGAAGAGCATCTTGGAGCTCATGACAGCGGCAAGCTGTTCAATCCGTTGTGGCTGGACCGGTTGGACGGGTTTGACGCCCTGCGGATGATGAACTGGATGGCCACCAACAACTCGGAACAGACCGGCTGGGAAGATCGCCCGCGGCGACAGGATTACACTTGGGCGCAGAAGGGTGTTCCGGTTGAGGTGATGCTGGAACTGGCCAACACGCTCGGTGCCGATCCGTGGTTTTCAATGCCGCACATGGCCGACGACAGCTATGTCCGCCAGTTTGCGAGGCTGGTGAATGAGGGGTTGGACGAGGATCTGCGTGCCTATGTCGAATACTCGAACGAAGTCTGGAACTGGCAGTTTGAACAAGCCACATGGGCGGACACGCAGGCCAAGGCCCGCTGGGGGGGGGGAAACCTGTGGATGCAATTCTATGGCGGTCGCGCCGCCGAGGTGGCGCAGATCTGGAGCGATGTATTCGGCGACAACTCTGAGCGGCTCGTGCGGGTGGTCGCAACCCAGACCGGCTGGCTGGGACTGGAGGAACAGGTGCTGACAGCGCCACTGTGGCAAGCGGAAGACCCCGCGCGCCAAGCCCCTGCCGCCTATTTCGACGCATACGCCGTGACCGGCTATTTCGGCGGGATCCTCGGAACCCGCGACCGCGCGGGGCAGCTGCGCGCCTGGATCGCCGACAGCCGCGCACAGGCCCGCGCGGTCGCCGCCAACCGTGGCCTGACCGGGGAGGCCGCTAAAGAATTTGTAGAGGGACACCGCTATGACGCCGCCAGCGCCCAGGCGGCGGCAGAATTGCGCGACGGGCTGATCTCGGGCGATGCCAGCGACACGCTCTCAGACCTGATAGAGCGGGTGTTGCCCTATCACGCGCGCGTGGCGAGGAAGCATGACCTGGACCTGATCATGTATGAAGGCGGCACACATGTAGTCGGTATCGGTCCGGTGGTGGATGACCCTGAAATCACGGATTTCTTCATCCACTTCAACTACACCGAAGAAATGGGCACATTGTACCGGGATCTGCTCAACGGCTGGTCCGAGGCAGGCGGCAGCCTTTTCAACGTCTTTGTCGACGTGAGCGCCCCGGGCAAATGGGGCAGTTGGGGGGCGCTGCGCACGCTCAGCGACAGCAACCCGCGCTGGGACGTTATCGAGGCGGCAAAGTGAGCGTGCTGGTTTCGGTGCTGATACCCGCCCATAACGAGGCAGGCTATATCGGCTCCTGCCTTGATGCCGTGTTTGCCTCGGATCCCCTTCCCGGCAATGCCGAGGGCGAAGTTCTGGTTCTCGCCAACGGTTGCTCGGATGAGACTGCCGCGCAGGCAAGGGCCGTGCAGCCACCAGAAGGGTGGAAACTGAAGGTGCTGGAACAAGCCGAGGGTAGCAAGCTGGGTGCCCTGAATGTCGGCGATGCGGCGGCACGCGGCGATGTGTTGGTCTATCTGGACGCGGATGTCACCGTCTCGCCACAGCTGATCCCGCAATTGACAGCGGCACTGACGGCTGGCCCGAGCGCTGCGGCAAACCGGTGCGTCCCGCGGTATGCGAGTGGCAGCCCGCAAGTGCCGCGAGCCCAAAGCGCGATTACCCGCGCCTATGCAAGGATCTGGACGCAGCTACCGTTCTTCACCAATGGGGTTCCGGGGTTCGGCATATTTGCCATGAGCCGCGCCGGGCGGCAGCGTTGGGAAGACTGGCCGGACATCATTGCCGACGACATCTTCGCCCGCCTCAATTTCGCGCCGACCGAACGTATTCGCGTTCCAGCAACCTACAATTGGCCGATGGTCGAAGGCTTGCGCAACTTGATCCGGGTGCGACGGCGGCAGAACGCAGGTGTAGCGGAAATTGGCCAACGCCATCCAAACCTCGCCAAGAACGAGGACAAACCCCGACCCGCAAAGGCCGATCTCCTGCGGCTCATGGCGACGGACCCGGCAGGATTTGTCGTCTATGCGCTGGTCGCGGCGGCGGTCAAAACACCACTGTTCGCATCAAGCAAACGCTGGACCCGAGGCCGCTAGTCCCGGGTCTTGATCGCCTCCTGAAAACAGCGGGCAAGCCGCGCCGCCTCGGTCGAGCTGTCATGCCGCTCCAGTACCCGCGCGCGCCCCGCCTGGCCCATCGCCCAGCGTCTGTCCGGCGCGGTCCGCTCCAACGCCTCAATCGCTGCGACCAATGCGGTGACGTCACCGGCCGGGACCAGCCAGCCGGTCTCGCCGGGCCGGACCAGTTCCGGCGTCCCGGCGATGTAGGTTGCGATCACCGGACGTGCCGCCGCCATCGCCTCCATCACCACCATCGGCAAACCTTCAGCAAAGGATGGCATGACAAGCGCATGTGCCCGGTCGAGTTCGCGGCGCACACCACTTTCTGGCAACCAGCCCGTCAGGGTGACATGGCGCTCCAGTCCGAACCGGGTGATCGCAGTTTCTAGGGCCCCGCGCATCTCGCCGTCGCCGATGAGCGTCAGATGAACCTCTGGCATTCGTCGCACCAGTTCCGACAGGGCGTGGATCAGCACCATCTGCCCTTTTTGTTCCACGAACCGCCCGATCGCCACCAGGTGCAAGGGCCCATCCGGAGGCTGTACCACCTCGCGCCAGCGGTCCGGCTCGATCCCGCAATGGACAACTTTCAGGCTGTCCCACTTGCCAAAGTCGGCCCAGCGGCTCAACTGGCTTTTGCCAAAACTGCTGACCGCCACGGTAAAGGCAGCACGGTTGATCTTTTCCCCCAGCGACAAGGTCCGCGGGGCGTCGAACTCCTCGGGGCCGTGCACGGTGAAACTGTAACTCACCCCGCCCAGCGCCTCGGCCAGCATTGCAACCGCCGCAGCATTGGTGCCGAAATGCGCATGCATGTGCTGCACACCCTCCTCAGCGCAACGCTCCTTCACATGGGCGGCCTCAACCAGGTAGATAAGGTGCCGCAGCAGCCCCCGGTCCGAGGCCCGCGCCAGTTTGGCCGCCAGGGCCATTGCCCGCAGGAAGCGCCGCGGCGAAGCTGCGAACGCGCGTACCGACGCTGCCAACAACGGCAAGATGCCCGCCTTCAGCACATATTCCGTCCGCGCGCCCTCGGCCTGGTCACCCGGATCAGCCAGCGGCATTGTCGTCGGCCGCATCGCAAGGCGCAAAACCGTGACGCCCTGCGCCTCCAACGCATGCAATTCCCGGCGGATGAAACTGTGCGAAGGCTGTGGGTAGGTATTTAGAATATAGCCAATTTTCAACGCGGTGCTTCCCACAAGGTCAGTGATCACCGGAACACTAACCGCGCCGACAGCACTTGCCCAGCATCGACGCAGAGATGTTTGGTCCACGTTGAGAATGCAGCACAGGCACCGGATCGTGACAGTATTTCAACGTGCTGAGCGACATTCGACGGTAACGCCGCTCTGACGATTGACGCTGTTCATGCTGCTGCATAGCGTGCGGCATCGGGCGGTAGGCAACGGAGTGATCATGCAGCGGGTCGCGGCGCTATTTGCAGGACAGGGAATGATGGCGCGTGTCTTGCGCTCCGCCTCGTGGCTGATGATCGGCTATGGCGGCAGCCAGGCCTTGCGGCTGGCGTCGAATCTTATCCTGACACGTATCCTGTTCCCCGAAGCCTTCGGGCTGATGGCCCTGGTCTCGGTGGTGACGGTGGGATTGTCGCTGTTTTCCGACGTCGGCGTAGGCTTGTCCATTGCCCAAAGCAAACGTGGGGACGAGCCGGATTTTCTCGATACCGCCTGGACCATCCAGGTCATACGCGGCTTCTTTCTGTGGCTGATGACTGGGCTGCTGGCCTGGCCAGTGGCGCAGTTCTACGATGCGCCAGCGCTGGCGCTTTATCTGCCGATTGCCGGAGCCGGGCTGGCGCTGGCCGGCTTTCACCCGACGCGGGTTGAAACCGCGCTGCGCCATCTGCACGCAGGCCGTGTCACCGCACTGGATCTGGGCGCGCAGGTGGTCGGCCTTGCCGCCATGATCCTTCTGGCGCTGGCGATGCAGTCGGTGCTGGCGCTTGTCATTGGCGGGGTGATACAGGCAGCCGCCAAGCTCGCGCTGTATCACATTGGCCTGCCGGGGCGTGGCAACCGGTTCCGCTGGGAAAAAACCGCCGTGCAGGAGCTGATCCGCTTCGGCAAATGGATCTTCCTGTCTACCGCCTTCTGGTTCCTGACCTCGCAAGGGGATCGGGCGATACTCGGGCGTTTTGTCCCCTTGGAAGTGCTGGGGCTCTACAACATCGGCTATTTCCTGGCGAGCTTCCCGATGCAGCTGGGCCACGCCGTGAACCAGCGCCTGATGATCCCGGTCTATCGCGACAAACCTGCCGATGCCGCGCCGGAGAACCGCCGTCGGCAACGCCAACTGCGCTTTGGTCTGACGGGGGCAATTCTGTCCTTGTTGCTGGTGATGGCCTGGATTGGCCCCTGGCTGGCAGGGCTACTCTATGACGACCGCTATGCGGCGGCAGGGCCGATGATTGTTCTGATCGCCTTGGCGCTCGCGCCCGCCGTGATCACGATGACCTACGATCAGGCTGCCTTGGCTGCGGGCGATAGCCGCGGGTTCTTTGTCTTCTCAGCCACACGTGCCTGTTTGCAAACGGGGATGTTCCTGGCGGCCGTCACCACGCTTGGGTTGGGCGGTGGTATCGCGGCGCTGGCGGTCTCGGTGTTGGCGGCCTACCCCGTGCTCGTACTTCTGGCACAGCGCCACCACGTCTGGGACCCGCTGCATGATCTGGTGTTCTTCACGCTATGTGTTCTCTTTGGGGGCGGTGCCCTGCATTGGCACTGGCCGGAGATCAGTACCATGTTCGACCAGGTGCATTTGCTTCAGGGCATGACATCCATTGGCGCAAACTGATCAGCCTGCGGCCCTGGATCGACGCCACGGCAACAGGCGCAGCAGCAGGCCGCCTATTCCCCTGCGACGGGGGGCGGTTTCCATCATCGGGATCGACACCACGGGCAATAGCCCGGTTTCCCGTTGCATCTGCGCTGCCGTGCGCAACACCGGATGGCGCAGTTCCAGTACAAAGGCCACCGCGAACGCCAGGAAAAGGCTGGCCGCAGCCCCGATCAGCGCCTTGTTCTTGCGTGAGCCCGTCACCGGGTAATCGGGCAAGGGGGCGGGTTCGAGGATAGTCAGGCGCTCCGCCTGCCGCCCGGTTTCAAGGCGGAAGCCGACTTCCGCTTCGTTGCGGCGCGCTGTCATCCGCGCCAATTCCGCCTGCAGCTGTTCCATCCGCCGGTCATAGGCCCCCAGTTGACGCTCCACCTCGGGCGTGGTCTGCAGCGACTCCTCCAAGGCGGCTTTGCGCTGGCTCAGCAATGCTTCCTGTGCATCCAGCGTCTTCAACTTCTGCTCGAATTCAGCAAGCATCCGCCGCGCTGTGGCGGGACGTTCCTCGGCCTGGGCCTGGTCTGCCGCCCGTCGAATCTCGATCCGTTCGCGGGCAATTTCCAGCAAGCCCTGGTTCATCGTGGCGATTTCCTCGCGGCGAAACTCGATGGTGCCCGGCAAGGCGACTTCGTGCTCGAGCCGATAGGCCGCGATCTCATCTTCCAGCGCAGCAATCTGTTCGCTGAGCGCGGCCTCTTTTTCGGCAAAGAAATTCAGCGTCTCGCGCGCCTGGGCAATCCGGCTTGCCTGGCTCAGTTCGATGGTGCGGCGACCGAATTCCCGAGCTACCTGCTGGGCCTGTTTGGCTGTGGGCATGCGGGCAGTGATGGTCAGCACCGAAATGGTACCATCGTCAGAGAACCCTTCGCGCGCGGCCGCAACCCCTGTAATCCGCACCGAGTGGCGCAGCATGGCAACCTTCTGCAAAGGTGTCAGCGATGGCTGGTCCGCGTAGAGGCCGAATTTTTCGATGATTTCCAACACCGTTCCACGCGCCATCAGCCGCTGTTCAATCAACTGCATGCGCCGCGCCGAGGAGCCTTCCACGGTGGATTTGGCCAGTTCACCGGCGATCTGCGGCCGGGCAATCTGCAGCACCTCAGCTGTCTCGTATTCATGCTGCTGACTCGCCGCGAACCACAGGGACACCAGGCAGCCGAGGACAAACACCCGAAAGATGATGGACAGCCTGCGCCGCACCATGTCCACAAAATCGGCAAACGAGTAAATCGGCCCCATCTGTCTGCTCTCTTGTTGCGGGCCACTGCGGCCCGGCCCCTTCCACGGCGGTATTGAACTGCGCCTTATCACACGCATTCACCACGGCGACAGGACCATGGCAACCGGGCAAAACTAAGGCGAGGATTAGTCCAGCGGCATCTCTGAACGCTGTGCACGGTTCAGAACAACCCCAAGAAGCTGGGTATGTCCGGCGAGCATCTTCTCGCAAGCGGCCAAATGGGCGGCGGTGGTAGCCGTGCCGTCCGAGATCAACAACACCGCGTCGACCTGGGGCAGGAAGGCCACCGTGTCGTCATGCTCCAGCACCGGCGGCAGGTCAAACAGCGCCGTGTGCGCACCGCTACTCTGCATCATCTCATCGATCGCGGCGGCACAATTGGCGCCGTGCAACAACTCGGCCGCGTTCTGGTCCGGCACGTCATTGGCACCGACAGCCAAGGATGGCAGCGGACGCACCAGCTGCTCTTCCATTCGGGTCGCGCCCGACAGGAAGCTCGCCAGTCCGCCGTTTTCCCCGGACCCGGTTGGTGTGGCCAGCCCCATGGCCGCGGCGACACCGGGATGACGAAAGTTCATATCCATCAGGATGGTGCGCCGCCCCGGCACTCTCGCCAGGCTAAGCGCCAGGTTGACGGCGGAAAAGGTTGTTCCGCAACCGGACAACGGCGCCGTCACCGCGACCCGACGCCAGCCGCGATCTTTCAGCGTATGCAGCAAGCGGGTGCGCAGAAGATCGAACGACTTTGCTGCGGCTGACTCACGTTGGTTGCAGACCAGGCGCAGCGATCTGTCGCTTGCCCCCGGCGAACCGCTTCCCGAGAAACTGACCTGACGGATCTGATCCCAAGGTTCCGGCAGCGCCACCGGCGGCGTTGTCAAGATCGGCGCAGCTGCAATGGACGCCGAAGGCGGCGCAGGGGGATCTGCCGATATCGACGGCTCGTCTGTCGGCACCGGCCGGGCCTGAGCCTCTTGCTTTACGCTGGCCGGGTGCCCGGTTTGGTCATGCGCAGGCGCCTGCTTAAATGCAGGTTCGCCATTCGGCGCGCCTCGGTCAGAGGCGTGCTCAACCGCCAGAGCGCGGCGGCGGCGAAATCGCTTGAAGCCTTGCTCACTCATACTGGTGTCCGTTTTCTCCGTTTAGGTTCGGCATGATGGCTGGACCCCGTGAATGATGCGCCAGTTCAGGGGGGCTGACAACCGGGCGGCTGGCACATGTCCGCCCGCTACAGCGCATTGTCGCAGACGCAGGTTAATAACCTGTCCCCTTTACGACCACAGCCAGCGTGCGCCAGATCAAACCGACATCTCGCTGCAGAGCGACCTCTCGCAGGTATTGACTGTCCGCCTGAGCCCGGCAGGAGAACCCGGCCTCGTTGCGCACTGAGACCTGCCAGACACCGGTGATGCCGGGCCGCAGCGCAAAATAAGCCTGTGCATCGCCGTATAATCCCAACTGGTTGGGCATCATCGGCCGCGGACCAACCAGGCTCATGTCGCCGGTAAGCACGTTCCACAGCTGAGGCAGCTCGTCCAGCGACGTGGCCCGCAACAGCCGTCCAACCCGTGTGATCCGCGGGTCATTCTTCAATTTCTGGGTCTGCTCCCATTCCTGCCGCAGTGCCGGATCCTCGCGGAGGTATTGCTGCAACAGCTGATCCGCATCACGCACCATGGTGCGCAGTTTCAGGATGCGAAACGTGCGGCCGGCACGACCCAGACGCGGCTGCGTGTAAAACGGGCGTCCGCTTTCAATCCAGAGAGCAAGAGCGCAGAGAGCAATTATCGGCAACACCACAGGCAAGCTCAGCAAGACCAGGCTTACGTCCAGCAAACGTTTGCCGACTGCGGCGTAGGTCCCGTTCGCCAGTCCACCGTGAGCACGCTTCCCACTTGCACGGGCCGTTGCGCCCAAGGCAGCATTGATATTGGCCGGTTGAACCGGCAGCGCCCGCCTGACACGTGCGGCGTTCGCGCCCTGCAGCTCAAAACGTGCTAAAGCCAGCCCTGCGCCACCAGAAATCATGTACTTCATACCGTACCCCTGCTTCTCCAGCCGCATTGCAACTGGACCGCTGCCTCGAACATGCAGCTGTTCACTCTTATCGCCGGTCACCTGGATCTTGGGATCCGCTTCGGCACCTCAGGTATTCTTAGTTCCATGAGGGCGCGCCCCCACGCGCCCGCATCTCTTCTGTCCCCTCCGGCACCCGGCCGGAGCGCCACCTTTCAGCGGCTCACCTTATTTAAATCAATTTTAGGAAACTTCTTGCAAATTGCGACCTTTAACCATGAATTCGACATCTACAGCCAAAAACCACACTTCGCCGGGAAACAATCCCGCCATCTGCGCTGCAATTGTTTTGCGCGCCTTGATGGCCGCGACCAAGAATCGCGAGGAATGGTGCTATTTTTCCTGTCATGAGGTTTTCTCCGCGCGGAAGTTGCCCGGGCTTTGGCCTGTCCACCGACGAAAGGCATCGCTGAAACTGCTAAGTCCGGAGTACCCCAGCAAAAAGGCAACCTCGCCAAGTGAGAGCTGGCTTTCCGTCAGGTAACGGCGCGCCAGCATCTCCCGCATGTTCTCCAGAACCGAGAAGTAACTGGTTCCCGACTGCGACAGCTTGCGGGACAGTGTGCGCGAGCTCATGCCAAGATCCGCCGCGATGACCGCCAGGGATACCGGGCCCGCAGGTAGCCTTGCAGAAATCGCCTCCTCGACCTGTGCGACAAGGCTCTTGCCGGACGGGGCGTGTTGGCCAAGGAGCAAATCACCATAGTCCGTGAGCAGCCGCAACAGTACCGGATCACCGCCCACCAGGGGCAGATAGAGGTCGTCGAGGCCGAACACGGCGCAACTTGCGCTGCTGCCGAAGCGGATGGGGCAGCCCAGCGCCGCTTCCATTTCGACCACGCCGTCGCAGCGCTGATGGGAAAACTCCACCTGTTTCGGCAGCACGCAACCGTCACTGGCCCGAAACAACCCGCGTAGGAACAACACTGCGAGGAATTCGGAATATTGCCGGGCCCTATGCGCAGCACCCGCCTTGCAACTCCAGTCCAGTTGCCCTTCATTTTCCAAGGCACATGTATCCAGATCCCAACTGTCGCTGAGCAGCGGCGCGTATTGCGCCAGATCCTGAAGGAATTCGCTGGGTGTCGATGTCGAACGGCAAATGTAGCCCAGAAGCCCTGCCTGCCGCAGGTCGCAGCTCTGTGCCAGATGCACCCCGAACAGATCGTCTCCGCTCAGCTTTTCGGCATGGTCAAAGAAACCCGCGATCCGTGCCGTTGTGGCAAGCGGCTTTTGCTGATCGAGCAAAACCTGCCCGAAACCGGTACCCCCAAAGACATCAGAAGGCGCGTTTCCCAAGGCCAGCAGACGTCGGGCCGCGACCTGAGCAAAGCTTGCATCGTGCAAAACAGCTTGGGTTTTCATAACTTCATACCCTCCTGTCACGAAACGCTGGGGCGGGACCGACCGGTCCGGTTTCAGGCGACACCACGTCGCAAAGTTTAAGTGTCTTTTAAGAAAATACCGCGGATCTGCCCGAGCTGTCGCCCCTTGCATCGGGATGACGGAACCACGCTTCAGGCTATCCCACCTATCCGTTTGGTCAGGTAAGGCGGCAGCAGGACAAGGCAAGTCAAGCAAGCCAACTGCACGTCGCCGGGCTGGAACCCGCCCTTGCCTGCCCTTGAAATTGGCGCGATAAGCGCTTCGCCCCAAGCCGAGGAGATTGACCAGCCATGACAGCTTCGTGCAGCCACATCGTCACCAATCTGGATGGGAATAAGTTGCAGGTTTGGCGTATCGCCGACGACGGCACGTCAGCTTCAGAGCTGGTGGCACTGGCCGACAGCAGTGCAGCAAGCCTTGCCGCCGCGCTGCGCAACGCGATGGGCGACTCTGCAGTTCCGGTGCTTTTGGCAGGCAGCACGCTGGTCCCGCCGGTAGCGGTCCCGGGCAAACCATCAGACCTGCGACCGAAAGAGATCGAGCTGGAGGGGCTGACGGTGCACGCGCTACCGGGCCTTTGCCAAAATGCGCCGGCGGGGGTGATCCTTGGCGCGACCGCGCGAATTGAAGGGTTCTTGCGTCTGAACCCGAATTGGGACGGCGTAATTTGCCTGCCGGGCCCGGTAAACCACTGGGTGCATGTCAGTGCCCGCGAAGTGGTCAGCTTTCAATGCGCCTTGACTTGGCCCCTGGTACAAAGTCTGGCTGACACCATGCGTCTGGACAGCACTGGCCCCTTTGACCGGTCTGCCTTGACGCAGTCTGCGGCGGACAGTCTGGCAAAACCGGAAACGCTGGCGGCACGGCTGGCCTCGGTGCAGGCCGAAGCGGTGCTCGGGCAGACCAGCAAGGAAGTTCTTCTGGGCCAATTGTTGGGCACATTGATCGGCGCCGAGTTGGCCGCCGCGCGCCCCTATTGGCTGGGACAGAACCTGGCCCTGATCGCCGAGCCCTTGCTGCAGTCTCCCTACGCGGCGGTTCTGGAGGCACAAGCCCTCCCTGTGACCCTCGCCGATCCGGATCGCATGTGCTTGGAAGGGTTGAAGCGCGCTTGGGATGATCGCTGACTGCGAGCCCGCGCAAGGCTATCGCCTATCGCACTGACACCCGGAACCGAGTCCCCGGCTCCGGCGGATCCTCCGGCGGACCGGCGAAACATTGGGCGATCCGCATCCAGGTTGTTGCAGGCTCTCCACGGACGCGCAGATCCGTATCCGCCACGTTGCGCACCTGGGTCGTCACTTGTGCGAACTCTACCGCGGAGCCAGCAATCGTGGACGTTGCGGCGCTCCCATCCGAAGGCGCATTCCAGTCCCAAATTGCGCCGGACGGAGCGTTCAACCGCACATGGGGTGGCGGCTCTGGTACCGACAGGCCGCGATTGCGAAAACTCCAGCCAAAGGTAACCACCCCCAGATGCACGATGTTGCGGAGGCGGTCACTTTCGCGCCGCACGAGCCCTAGGTGGTCGAACACCTCTTGGCCATGCGCCCAGGTTTCCATCTGACGCGCCGTGACAGAGCTGAGCGCGCTCATATCCGGGCCAATCCATTTCAACCGTTGCTTTGGATCAGCTGTGGCAAACGCATCCGCGCAGTCTTCCGCCCCCTTTTGCCAGACCTCAAGCAAGGCACGGCCGGACAGCCCGTCCAGCCAGGGAAACTGGCACTCCAGAATGGACTTTCCAGCCTGCATGTCACGCTGCACCGGGGCAATGAAAGATGAAAACGCATCCGCCCCACGCAGGGCTGCTTCGGCAGCTGCATTGAACAAATGCAAATGCCCCAGAACATGGTCTATGGTCCACCCCTTGAACTGGGTTGGCTCATGGAAGGCCGCTTCGGGCAGATCCGCCAGGATGTTCGCCAGTTCGCGGCTCTCCGTCCGAAAATCCTCTGCCTGCTGCATCCCGGCTCCCCTTGTTGCCCGTCCCGCTGAGCATAGCGACCTGAAGCCCGGAGCGGAAAGTCGAACCCAACGTCAAAACAGCCGGGCCATCAGCCCTCGGCCATGGCCCGGAAGGCCCGGCTGGCCGCTTCGAAATTGCGGCTCAGAGGGGCCGTCAGACGACATTGGGCCGAGAAGTAAGCCCCGGTCCGGCAGAGCTGTGCCGCAAACGCCGGGTGCACCCCGGCATCATCCAGGCGACGCACCCGCTCCTGGCTGAGCCACCCGCGTTTCCTGACCTCCTTCTGGATCAGTTGCAGGCGCTGGACGCAATGCAAGGCGGTATAGGCTGACAGGTATTCCAGGTAGTCGGCAATGTCGTGGCCACAGCCTGGGTCGAAGGTGTCGATCATGATGTCAGCCATCTTGTCCGGCGCGATGGGCCAGGTCTCATCTCCGATCAACCAGGCAAAATCCTCGGCGCCGTGGCGCAATCCCGCGTACTCGAAATCGAACCAGCGCACGAAGCCATCCGCACCGATCGCCGCGTTGCCCGCGCGACAGTCCCACTTGAGAAACTGGACCCCGGCACGCTCGACGAAACTGGCGACGGCCGAGACATCAAAGCTATCGGGAACGCCCATTGAATAGGGTTCCAACGCATCGACTGATCCGACGAAATTGGCAATCCAATCGCGATTGGCGCCGAGATGCGGCAGCATTTCGTGCAGCGTCGTCTTCCGGGCCGCGGCCTGAATACGGAAAATCGCCGCACAGGCCTCCGCCGCAAGCTCCAGCTGGTCTTCGGGATCATGTTCAATGATCTCCGTGCTCAGCCGGGTTTCACCGGTATCGGATTGAAACAGCACATCGTCATGTACCTTCAGAACGCGCGGAATATCGTCGCAATGGGGGGCCAACTGCTCCAGCACATAAGCCTCGAGATGTGTGCGCCGAAAGTTTGCCCGCAGGGTCGCGATTACCGTTCGATCCGGATAGTGCAGCCGCATCGAGGAGCGGGACTTTCCGCCCGGCGTGGAAATCTTCTGAGGTTCGGCCCCCAATACCGCGCGTGCGGCCTCGGCAATATAGGCCAAGCGTTCATCAAATTTTCCGTCTGCCATGCCCTGCTCTCTTTCTGCGCCAGAAAACTTGTTCTGCGGTGTTTTCCCCGGGAACGCGGTAGCAAATAAAAAACAAAGAAGGCGATATTCCGAAGAATTCTTGGCGCAATCCGGTTCAGACCCGCTGATTCCGCCGTTTCAGGTGACTGCAAACAGGAAACAAAGCACCCTCCAGGCCAAACTTGTTTCCAAGACATCTTTGAATTGCAAAAATTTGGCGGGAATTTTTCGAAAAACTGCCGCTTGCTCGCCATTTCCATTAATTCCCTGTCGGGGCGGACCCACTGGAATTGAGCGGTTCGACCACGTTTGTTTATTTTTGGGAGCATACATGGGCTGGGGATTTACGCGATGGAGCGGCAAGCAAGCTTGCGGCGGTGACAGTTACCACAACGGCGGCGTACAGGGCGGAGACTTTGGCCGCTGGTACGACAGCAACCTGTCTGACCGCTTTGCCTGGAAAGGCAAAGCGCACAAGAAATGGTGGGATCAGGACCGGCATGACTACGCGGGTTCTGGTGGTACGACGGGGACCGCCGACAGCCGCGACGGTGACGGCACCGGGCGCGGTGGAGACAAGAAGAACTGGTGGTGGGAGCGCCACGCTGACGGCAGCGATGGCACGGGTGGCTCTGATGGTACGGGTGGCTCCGGCGGTACGGGTGTCTCAGGCGGCACGGGCGGTTCCGGCGGCACAGGCGGCTCCGGCGGTACGGGTGGCTCCGGCGGTACGGGTGGCGCCGGCGGCACGGGTGGTTCCGGCGGCACGGGCGGTTCCGGCGGTACGGGCGGCTCCGGCGGCACAGGCGGCTTCGGCGGTACGGGTGGCTCCGGCGGCACGGGTGGCTCCGGCGGTACGGGTGGCTCCTGTGGTACAGGCGGTTCCAGTGGTACGGGTGGCTCCGACACCCCAACTGAACCGGGCAAACAGACCGTCTCTTTCGAAATCGGCGGCGACGGTGATCCCAGCGTCACGGTTGAGGTTCAACAAACCACCGAGGGCCATCTGTTCATCAAGATGAAACCCACCAGCTGGGAAAGCGAAGTCGCCGACATCGACGGGCTGTTCTTCAACTTCACGGATGACGCGGTGATGGACGACCTCCACTTCTATCCGGATGAAAACGCGCTGCCCGTCACCGGACACGAGGCCAATGCCAATTCGGTCAACGCGCTGTCCGACGGCACGACTGTCCCGGACACCTTCGACGCGATGGTCCAATTCGGGCAGACACCTGACAGCACGGACGGCGCGGTGCATGACGCCAGCTTCACGCTGTGGTCCGGCCAGCCGCTGTCGCTGGAGGATATCGACCTCAGCAGCATGTCGCTGGTGATCAGCAACCCGGATGGCAGCCAGCAGGTTCTGGAAGGTGGCTACGACCCGGCGGTTGCGGCCAGTAGCAGCGACACTTATGCAAACGGCGGTGTCACCGGAGAGGGGTTGAGCAACTGGTACGATGCCAATCTGGCGGACCTCTTCCCCGGCAGCCAGGACGGCGCGACCGACGGGCCGAACACGGACGATATCCTGGCCCTGATGAACCAGCCTGTGGGCGGGACAATGCCCGGTGGCGGCACCGAGGGCAGCGAGGTTCTGCTCGAGGATATCGTCTGATCCGGTAATGTCGGCAGATCAGACAACCAAAGGGCGCCAATGGCGCCCTTTTTCGTCTCTTGCAACGTGCTCTTTTCAGGACCGTCCGCCGCTCAAGGCAACGGATCTGTCTTGTAGAGACGTATTTTGAGCCCGCCATGGGCAACCGGCGGCCCGAATGGCAGAAATGGCAACTGGGTTGCTTTGGCGAGGGCCGTGTCGGAGGTGACGATACCCACCCGCCAGCCGGAGAACCGTTCTTTCAGGACCTGCCCCAACGCGCCATACAAGGCGAACAGAAGTTTCTTGTTGCCGATCCGCGCTCCATAAGGCGGGTTCACGATGACCAGCCCCGGTGGGCCAGCCGGGCGCTGCAAATCGCTGACCGCGGCCTGAAGGAACCGGGTGTTTTCGGCAACTCCCGCCCGTTCGGCATTGGCGGCAGCCATCTCGACAGCGCCCGCGTTGCGGTCGGAGCCCTGAAATACCTGATCCACAGCCCGGGCGACCCCCTGCTGCTTCATGTTTTCCCAAGAGGCGGGGTCGAAGCTCACAAGCTGCTCGAACGCAAAATGGCGATTGCGTCCCGGCAGCATCCCGGCGGCAATTTCGGCCGCTTCGATCACGAAGGTCCCGGAGCCGCACATCGGATCGACCACCGGCTCACTGCCCGTGTAGCCACATTCGCGCAGGAACAGAGCCGCTAGGTTCTCCCGCATGGGAGCCTTTCCGACCGCCGATTTATGGCCGCGCTTGTGCAGCCCTTCTCCCGATGTGTCGACGCTGAACACGCAAAGATTGTCTTCGATCCGCAGCTTGACGGTCAGCGCCGCCTCCGCTGCGTCCCTGGTGATCGGCGCGCCCAGGGTTTCGGCAATGGCCTTTTCCACTCTCTGTGCAGCCGCACCGGCGTGGTAGATCTTGGATTTGCGATTGGTCGCAACCTCCACCCGCACCGGCACATCCGCACGCAGCACCTCACCCCAGGGGAATTTTCGGGCTCGCTTGTCCAGCTGGGCCAGGTGAAAGGCACGGAACTCACCGATCCGTGCCAGCACCCGCGCTGCACCGCGCAAGGAAAGATTGGCCCGCCAGACCTCACTCCAGCCGCCCTGCACCGTCACCCCCCCGGGCACCGCCTTGGGCGCGGCAAACCCCAGCTCCCTAGCCTCGTCCAGCAAGGCCTGTTCCAGCCCTGGCGCAACGGTCAGGAAAATTTCGAAAGTTTCGTCGTTTCTCATGCCGCCTCCTTAGCGGCAAAGACATGGCACGGCGACTGTTTTCTGCGCAGGCGCTCTGTTGCGAAATGCCCTTGGGTCACCTTGGAAACGCTGCGATGCGGCGAGATCAAGCTGCTTTGCGGCACGACCTTTTGCACAAATAAATCTATTAAAATCAGAGCGCTAAACGTTACTAAAAATTTAGTTTGACAAGATATCTCCAGATATGAAAGCTCTGTTACAGTCAGGTGCAGCCAATGCACAACTGGCCTTAAGTGACTTTCAGGGAGGAAAAGATGCGCAAGTATCTTTTGTCCGCAGCAGCCGTTTGTGCGGTGGTTGCGGGATCGATTGGTTATGCCGATGAAATGGCAGCCAAGAAATGGATTGATGAGGAATTTCAACCTTCGGTATTGACCAAAGATGAACAGCTGGCAGAGATGCAGTGGTTCATCCAGGCCGCCGAACCTTATAAAGGCATGGAAATCAATGTGCTGTCCGAGGGCATTCCCACGCACAGCTATGAATCGGAAGTGCTTGCCAAAGCATTTGAAGAAATCACCGGCATCAAGGTGAACCACCAGATCCTGGGCGAAGGCGAGGTCGTCCAGGCGGTGCAGACGCAAATGCAGACCAAGCGGAATCTCTATGACGCCTACGTCAACGATTCCGACCTGATCGGCACACACTCGCGCCTGCAGCTCGCATACAACCTGACCGACATGATGGAAGGCGATTTCAAGGACGTGACCAACCCCGGTCTCGACCTCGACGACTTCATGGGCACCCAGTTCACCACTGGTCCGGATGGCGACCTGTACCAGTTGCCCGACCAGCAGTTCGCGAACCTCTACTGGTTCCGCAAGGACTGGTTCGACCGCGAAGACCTGCAGGCGGCCTTCAAGGAGAAATACGGCTACGATCTGGGCGTTCCGGTCAACTGGTCCGCGTATGAGGACATCGCCGAGTTCTTCTCTGAAGATGTGAAGGAAATCGACGGCACCGCGATCTATGGCCACATGGATTACGGCAAGCGCGCGCCCGACCTCGGCTGGCGCATGACCGATGCCTGGCTGTCGATGGCAGGTGCCGGCTCGAAAGGTGAGCCGAACGGTGTGCCGATCGACGAATGGGGCATCCGGATGGAGGAAGGCTCCTGTAACCCGGCTGGCGCCAGCGTCACCCGCGGCGGTGCTGCCAACGGCCCGGCTGCGGTCTATGCGATCCGCAAGTGGGACGAATGGCTGCGCAAATATGCACCCCCGGGCGCTGCGTCCTATGACTTCTACCAGTCGCTGCCGGCACTGGCACAGGGCAACGTGGCACAGCAGATCTTCTGGTACACCGCCTTTACCGCCGACATGGTGAAGCCGCGCTCCGAAGGCAACAATACCGTTGACGAGAACGGCAACCCGCTTTGGCGGATGGCACCCAGCCCGCATGGCCCCTACTGGGAAGAAGGCCAGAAGGTTGGCTATCAGGACGTAGGTTCTTGGACCTTCCTGAACTCGACCCCGCTGGATCGCGCTCAGGCTGCCTGGCTCTATGCCCAGTTCGTCGTCTCCAAGACCGTGGACGTGAAGAAGTCCCACGTTGGTCTGACCTTCATCCGCGACTCGACCGTAAACCACGAGAGCTTCACCGAACGCGCGCCCAAACTGGGCGGCCTGGTGGAATTCTACCGGTCCCCGGATCGCACCGCCTGGTCGCCGACCGGCATCAACGTGCCTGACTATCCGAAGCTGGCCCAGATCTGGTGGCAGCAGATCGGTGACGTGAACTCTGGCGCCTTCACGCCGCAGGAAGCGATGGACCGACTGGCCGAAGAAATGGACATCACCATGGCCCGTATGCAGCGCGCAGACGAGCAGGCGAATGTCTACGGCGGCTGCGGCCCCCGCCTGAACGAAGAGAAGGATGCGGAGTGGTGGTTCGCCAACGGCGGCGCCAAGCCGAAGCTGGAGAACGAGAAGCCGCAGGGCAAGACCGTCAACTATGACGAGCTGGTTGCCCGCTGGCAGACCCAGTAACGCCGCTCTCGACGGGATGGCCGGGCGCCTGTCGCCCGGCCATCCCACCCAAGGCTGCGGCGGTTCTCCCCGCTGTCGCAGCCACCTCCCCGCTCTCCCCCACGAAAAGACTGCGCGGCCGCTTTCGGCGCGTGAAACAGGCCTCCTGCCAGAAAGTCAAAGCAAGATGGCACTCGAACTCAAGGGTGTGACCAAGCGCGTCGGCGCGATTCAGCATATCAAGGAAACCTCCCTGGCGCTGGAACCCGGTCACTTCAACGTCCTCCTCGGCGCCACCGGCTCCGGGAAGACCTCTCTCATCAAGCTGATGGCCGGGCTCGACCCGATGGCCAGCGGCCAGGTGCTGATGGACGGCCAGGACGTCAGCCGCCTGAGCACCCAGAAGCGCAACATCAGCCTGGTGCATCAGTTCTTCATCAACTACCCGCACATGACGGTCTACGACAACATCGCCTCGCCTCTGAAGGTGGCGGGCATGGCCAAGTCGGAGATCGAGGGCCGGGTCGAGGAAGCGGCCGCGATCCTGCAGCTGAAGCCGATGTTGCACCGCCGCCCGCACGAGCTGTCCGGCGGCCAGCAGCAGCGCTGCGCGCTGGCCCGCGCGATTGCCAAGGAAAGCCGCGCGGTGTTCCTGGACGAGCCGCTCGCCAACCTCGACTACAAGCTGCGCGAGGAGCTGCGCGACCAGCTGCCCGAGCTTTTTGCGGGCCGCGGCGCGGTGGTTGTTTACGCCACCTCGGAACCTGAAGAGGCGCTGCTGCTGGGCGGCAAGACCGCGCTGATGGCTGACGGCCGCGTGACCCAGTTCGGCCCCACTGCGGAGATCTACCGCAACCCCGGCAATGTCGATGCCGCACGGGTATTCTCCGATCCGCCGATCAACACCGCCGAGATCACCAAGCAGGGCAGCACCGCCCGCATGGGCGCAGGCGTCACCTTTGAGCTGCCCGCCGCCGCCGCGGGGCTTTCTGATGGCACCTACACCATCGCGATCCGCCCGCACCACGTGCTGCCGGTGCCGCACAACGGCGCGCAAGTGCAGCTCTCGGGCCAGGTGCAGGTGACCGAGCTCTCCGGCTCGGAAAGCTCGGCGCATTTCGACATCGGCACCGGCAGCTGGGTCTCGCTCGCCCCCGGCGTGCATCCCTACCGCGTCGGCGAGCTGCACGACTTCTACATGGACCCCGCGCAGGCCTACTTCTTTGCCCCTGACGGCAGCCGCGCGGCGTGAGGCAATAATGGCTAAAATCACTCTCTCAAAGCTGCGTCACAGCTATCTTCCCGCGCCCAAGTCCGACTCGGACTACGCGCTGAAGGAAATCGACCTCGACTGGACCGATGGCGGCGCCTATGCGCTGCTGGGTCCCTCGGGCTGCGGCAAATCCACCCTGCTGAACATCATCTCGGGGCTTCTGGTCCCGTCCGAGGGCCAGATCCTGTTCGACGGCAAGGACGTCACCGCCCTGCCCCCGGACCAGCGCAACATCGCCCAGGTGTTCCAGTTCCCGGTGATCTACGACACGATGAGCGTTTACGACAATCTTGCCTTCCCGCTCAGGAACCGCGGCCGCGACGAGGCGGTCGTGCACGAGCGCGTCATGGCCATTGCCGAAATGCTGGAAGTCACCGGGATGCTGGACCAGAAGGCCGCCGGTCTCAGCCCCGACAACAAGCAGAAGATCTCCATGGGCCGCGGCCTCGTGCGCGAGGATGTGAACGTGGTGATGTTCGACGAGCCGCTCACCGTGATCGACCCGCACCTGAAATGGAAGCTGCGCTCCAAGCTGAAGGAGCTGCACCAGCGGGTGAAGGCGACGATGATCTACGTCACCCACGACCAGACCGAAGCGCTGACCTTCGCCGACCAGGTGGTGGTGATGCAGCTGGGCGAGGTGGTGCAGATCGGCACCCCGGTGGAGCTGTTCGAACGGCCTGCGCATACGTTCGTGGGCCATTTCATCGGCTCGCCCGGCATGAACATCCTGCCCTGCGAACTGCAAGGCGGCACCGCCTATTTCGGCGGCCAGCCGGTGGCGCTGGAAGGTCCGGTACAGGGTGCGGCCCAAGGCAAAACCGAGATCGGCATCCGCCCGGAGTTCGTTACGCTCTCTGACACCGGCCTGCCCGCCACGGTCACCAAGGTCTCTGACATCGGCCGCCACACGGTGGTGGAATGCGAATCCGCAGGCCAGCGCATCAACGCAATCACCGAAGGCGCCGCACCCGCCAAGGGCAGCGCCGTGCATCTCGCCTTCCGTCAGGACATGACCCGGCTCTACGTGGACGGCTGGCTTGCCACCGAACCCGCCGCCGGCACCCCCGCCGCAATCGAAGGAGTGGCATGATGAAAACCGAAAACCAGAAAGCCTGGTTCTTTGTGCTGCCGGTGCTGGCGCTGGTCGCTTTTAACGCGCTGATCCCGATGATGACGGTGGTCAACTACTCGGTGCAGGAGACCTTCGGCGACAACGTGTTCTTCTGGCAAGGATTGGACTGGTTCCAGCAGATCCTTCGCTCCGACCGTTTCCACGCGGCGCTTGGCCGCCAGTTCCTGTTCACCTTCCTGATCCTGATCATCGAGGTGCCCTTGGGCATCGCGATTGCGCTGTCGATGCCGCGCAAGGGCTTCTGGGTGCCGGTGTGCCTCGTGCTGATGGCACTGCCGATGCTGATCCCGTGGAACGTGGTCGGCGCAATGTGGAACATCTTCACCCTGCCCGACATCGGCCTTCTGGGCTATTTCCTGAACCACGTGCTCGGCATCTCCTATGACATGACGCAGGATCCGGTCGCGGCCTGGGTGACCATTGTCACCATGGACGTCTGGCACTGGACCTCGCTGGTGGTGCTCTTGGCCTACGCGGGCCTCGTGTCGATCCCCGACGCCTATTACCAGGCGGCCAAGATCGACGGTGCCACCAACTGGGCGGTGTTCCGCTTCATCCAGCTGCCGAAGATGAAGACGGTGCTTACCATCGCGATCCTTCTGCGCTTCATGGACAGCTTCAACATCTACACCGAGCCCTTCGTGCTCACCGGCGGCGGCCCCGGCAACTCGACCACGCTGCTGTCGATCGACCTTGTGAAGATCGCGCTCGGCCAGTTCGACCTCGGGCCCGCAGCCGCCATGTCGCTCATCTATTTCGCAATCACGCTTCTGGTCAGCTGGCTGTTCTACACGCTGATGACCAAGGACGACCTGAACTAAAGGGAGGGAGACCGATGCAGAAACGATCCATCGTCCCCATCGTCTACATCCTGTTTCTCATGCTGCCGATCTACTGGCTGGTGGCGATGAGCTTCAAGACGACCAATGAAATCCTGTCGGGCTTCTCGCTGTTCCCGCAGACCTTCACGCTGGAGAACTACGCCACCATCTTCACCGATCCCAGCTGGTACTGGGGCTACATCAACTCGATCATCTACGTGACGATCAACACGGTGATCTCGGTGGCGGTGGCGCTGCCTGCGGCCTACGCCTTCAGCCGCTACCGGTTCCTTGGCGACAAGCAGCTGTTCTTCTGGCTGCTGACCAACCGGATGGCGCCCGCCGCGGTGTTTGCGCTGCCGTTCTTCCAGCTCTACTCCGCGGTGGAGCTGTTCGACACCCACCTTGCGGTGGCGCTGGCGCACTGCCTGTTCAACATCCCGCTGGCGGTCTGGATCCTCGAAGGCTTCATGGGCGGCGTGCCCAAGGAGCTGGACGAGACCGCCTTTGTCGACGGCTACTCCTTCCCGCGCTTCTTCGCGACGATCTTCGTGCCGTCGATCAAGGCGGGTGTGGGCGTGGCAGCCTTCTTCTGCTTCATGTTCTCCTGGGTGGAACTGTTGCTCGCCAAAACCCTGACCGCGGTGGCGGCTAAACCGATCGCCGCCACCATGACCAAGACCGCGTCTTCCGCGGGCTATGAACTCGGCCTGCTGGCGGCAGCGGGCACTCTGACAATCATTCCGGGCGCCATCGTGATCTGGTTCGTCCGCAACTACATCGCGAAGGGCTTCGCGATGGGGAGGGTGTGATGCTTTCATGGATGGCCTGGACCTGGCCCACTGCACTGCTGTTCATCGGGATCTTTACCGCCATCGGCATTCTGATCGTGGCCGAGATCCGGCACCCCGGCGGTGCTGCCCGTAAGGGCGTGCTCGGCCTCACCACCACCCGGGGCGACCGGCTGTTCATCAGCCTCCTCGGCACCTCCTACATCTTCCTGGCCTGGCTGGGCCTTGTGGGGATGCCGCTCTGGTGGCCGCTGGGCCTGTCGATCGCCTGGGGCATCTTCTGCTTCTGGAAGGTCTGATATCGGCCAGTTCTGAGCGCCTGCTAACAGTCCTGAGGGCATCCCCTCAGGACACCCCCGCTCTCCTAAGAAAATAGTTTGCAACGTTACCCCCTTCCCCTAACATGACCTGAACCTCAGAAAATTGACCGGACCCTCCCCCAGATGCGCAAGAAACACCAAAATTCCCTGCTGACCGAAGTCGAGCTGGAATTCATGACGGTTGTCTGGGACATGGGCGGCGGAACCGTCAGGGAGATCCTGGCAGAGCTGAACAAAGTTCAGGAACGCGCCTATACGTCGGTCGCCACGGTTCTGAAGATCATGGAGCAAAAGGGCTTTCTCAGCAGTGAGCGCAAGGACCGCTCGCTGGTCTACCGCCCGGCCGTTCCCAAGGCAGAGTATCAGAAAACATCTCTGAAAAACCTTTCGAGCAAGCTCTTCAACGGCGCGCCCGCGGCCATGGTCGCACGGCTGGTCGATGACGAGGATGTGACCGATGAGATGCTCGAGGAGATGCGGGCGCTGTTGGAGGAAAGGCTGGGGGAAAATGCGAACTGATGTTCTGCTGAATGCCTACATAGATCTGAACATCCTGCTGTTGGCGGGAACCGTGCTGTGGCTCTCGGCACGCAGGCTTTTGTCTCGCAGCAGGCTCGCCCGTGCCTACCGACCGCAGCTGCGCCTGCTGAACGGAATGACCTTGCTGCTGGCCTGTTCGCCGTTCCTCCTCCTCGCGTTCACCACCTTCGTCCTTCCCCACCCGCCCAATTTCTCCGACCTCATGGTCTCACAGTTTCTGCAGGGCAACGTTCGCATGAGCGCGGGTGAGTTCGAGAATCTCCTCGGCTTGCGCGAAGACTTCGTGCGAGATCTCAGCAGTCTGCAGCCGATCTGGGCGCAGCTAGCCGTCTCCGCCTTCGCCGCGGGGGCGCTTTTGTGTTTCGTTCATGTGGCCCTGTCAGTCTGGCGCCTGCACCGGAACCTGACCGACGCCTTCGTCTGGAAGCGGATAGGCCGGGTGCAATTGCTGGTCTCCGACCGCAACAGGGTCGCATATTCCACACGCGGGTTGTGGCGACGTTACGTGGTGCTCCCAACCGCTCTGCTGCACGAACCCCACGACCTGAGGCTGACCATCGCGCACGAGCTGCAGCATTTTCGCCAGCGTGACATCGAATGTGAATTCCTGCTGGAAATGCTGCGGCCGCTTCTGTTTTGGAATCCTGCCTTCTATCTGTGGCGGCGCGAGGTCCGCCTGCTGCGCGAGTTTGCCTGCGATCAAGCGCTGATGGCGCGGCCGCAGTTCGATGTGCGCGCCTATTGCGAATGCTTGATACGTGCCTGCGCCAAGGCCGCGCGTGGCCAAACCCTGTTCACCCATCGCAGCCCGGTCGTGGCACTGGTCGACAGACGCGAAACCCGCCGTGGCGCCTCGCTGCAACGGCGCATCATTGCCGTGACCGCCCGCCAGCCGCAAGCGCCAGCCGCCTTTGGCTGGACCCTGGTGTCCGCCGCGATGACCGTCTTTGTGCTGACAACCGCGGTTCTGCTTCAACGACCCGGAGACTGGAGCCACGACCGGCTGATGCTCTCCACCATCGTCAACCTGGAACGCATGGCCAGCCGCAGCAGCCCTCCCGAAGTCGCGGTACGTGCCTTGAACGGTGGTTTTGCAGTCGCTGCACGCCCCTGACGACGCGCGTCTTGCCGCCGGTTTCCGAAGCGGCAGAACCTCTAATAGCGCGCTAGCGGGGCAACGCACGCATTCCGCGCCCGCCTTCGCATCTTTGCGCACATTCAGCCACTTCCGAACCGCTGCCGAGCGCTAGAACGACGCGACCAAAAGTTGCGTAACACACGGAATATATGAACTCTTTTGACCCCAGCGCCCGTCGAAAAGAGTTTTCCACAGGTTTCTTCGCCTGGAACGCAGTGAGAGGTCAAAAAGACGTACTTTTTTTCAAAAAACCTCTTGCACGCCCCCGAAACAAACTTTAGACAGCGCCTCACCGATGGGGTGTAGCCAAGTGGTAAGGCAGCGGTTTTTGGTACCGTGTATCGTAGGTTCGAATCCTACCACCCCAGCCATTCCCTTAAAATGATGACGACGCTAAGATACGCAAGCCTTATGGCTATGTATCGCTCTTGGCACGGCAACTAACGAACCGACGACTGCCGTCTCTTGACCCCCTTTTTCTCAGCTCACACAGGCGCTCAAGCCTTGGCTCTGGACGGACCTGTGGACGCGTCTTCCACCGGTGAGCCGCAACGGGACACTCGAGCAAGGCACCACCTCCGAGACGCCCCCAAATCCCCTCGCATTACTCCCCTCAACAAAAAAAACGCGCCGCAGTGTCTTCTGCGGCGCGATTTCTTTGTAATCCCCGAAAGGGAACGATGCCCTATACCTCCAGAGGCGTTTCGCTGCGCGTCCAGGCCAGGGGCTGAAAGACTTCGTCCACCGGCGTCTGGGCCACGTGGTTGACGTAGTTTGACATGGTCTTCTGCGCCAACCCCAAGATCACGTCCAGCACCGCACGGTGTCCGTAGCCCGCGTCAAAGAACGCCTGCATCTGCGCCTCGGTCACATTGCCACGCGTACGCACCATCTGGACCGTGAAGGTCCGCAGCGCTTCCAGCTTGGCCGAAGGTAGCGGCGTCTCATTGCGCAGCGCCTCGGTGATGTCATCCGAGACCTTCATCATCTTGGCGATGCCTGTGTGGGCCGGGACGCAGTAGTGGCAGGCGTGCTCAACATTGATGGCCTGCCAGACAACGGTCAGCTCGTCAGCATCGAATTCGGTTTCCGTGAACAGCTTGTGCAGCACCTGGTAGCCCTCATACGCCTGCGGGCTTTCGGCCAGCACCTTGTGCAGCCCTGGCAGGCGTCCAAAGGCCTTCTGGGACTGCTCCAGCAGCGGCTTGGAGGCTTCTGGGGCGCTGTCATGGTCGTGGGAAGGAAATTTCATCGCATCGATCCTTGCTCTTTTTGATCGCCGACCAAATTAGTCTTTATTGAGCGATCACTCAAGTATATATTTGAGTGATCGCTCAATAGATGGTGCTCCCATGCCGCGCAAACCGAAACATGACCGCAACGACCTGATCGAACGTGCCCGCAACCTGTTCTGGCAGCGCGGCTGGGCGGGCACGTCACTCAAGGATCTCGAGGCCTGCCTCGACATGAAGCCGGGCAGCTTCTACGCGGCCTTCGGATCGAAGGATGCGCTGTTCGAACTGACGCTGGACAAGTATGCCGCGGACGGCGCCGACAGGTTGCAAGCATTGAAGCAGGAACTCGGCCCGATCGGCGCGTTGAAACGCTTTCCCGCTCTGGCCATCTCATCCGCGGAAGCCCCGGCCAAGGCCTGCATGCTGTCCAAGACGCTGCTGGAACTTCACGCCCACAAGCACCCGCTGGCCGCCAAGGCCAACAGCCACCTTCTGAAGATGGAACAGCACTTCTGCGAGCTGTTTCGTGAAGCCCAGCAAGCCGGAGAGATCGCCCCACATCACGACCCGGAAGCGCTGGCGCGACGCTACCAGTCGGATCTCCTGGGGCTACGCGTTTCGGCGGAACGGGAAGGCGTCGATGCAGAGGCAATCGCACAGGAAATAGCAAACAGCCTGACACGGCTCTGAGCCGCATGACGGCGGCCATTGCAGGAACAACGCCCCCTGCCCACAATCCCCCTGCAGACAATAAAAAAGCGGGCCCGAAGGCCCGCTCGTCTTTTTCATCAACCTGACGCTCAAGGGCGCCTTGGCTTCAGTCCTCCAGATCCGGGACAAGCGCCGCCGGAAGGTTCTGATAGCAGACCGGGCGCAGGAAGCGACGGATCGACAGGCTGCCAACCGAGGTGGCTCCGAAATTGGTCGACGCCGGGTAAGGTCCGCCATGAACCATGCTGTCGCAAACCTCGACACCGGTGGGGAAACCGTTGGCGAGAACCCGGCCTGCCTTGCGCTCCAGAATCGGCATCAAGGCCTGAGCCGCGTCCATGTCCGCGTCATCCATATGCAGCGTGCAGGTCAGCTGCCCCTGGAGGCTGAGCGCGATGGCCCGCATATCATCAGCGCCCTCAGCCACGACAATGATGCCCATGGGGCCAAAGACCTCCTCGGCAAGCACTTCGTTCTTCAGCCAGTTCTCCGCCGTGGTCTGATACAGATAGGGGGTCGCATCGCGCAGATCGCAGCTTGTCGTGAGCAGCTCCTGAACGCCCGCAGTCTCTGCGACGCGACGCTGACCGCCGCGGTACGCTTCGGCGATGCCATCGGTCAGCATGGTCTGCGTGCCGGTCTCTGCCAACGCCTGCCGCGCAGCCGCCGCAAAGGTCTCAGCCGCCGCGCCCGACTTTACAACCGCGATGCCCGGGTTGGTGCAGAACTGCCCCGCCCCCATGCTGAGCGACGCAGCCCACCCTTTGCCGATTTCTTCAGCCCGCGACTCAAGGGCGGCATCCAGGATGAACATCGGGTTGACCGACCCCAGCTCGCCGAAGAACGGGATCGGCTCCGGGCGCGCGGCACAGAGATCAAACAGCGCGCGGCCACCCGCCAGCGAGCCGGTGAAGCCAACCGCCTTGATCAACGGATGCTGAACCAACGCCGACCCGACTTGACGGTTGCCGCCCTGAATGAGGCTGAACACGCCGGGGTGCACACCACATTTTTCCACTGCCGCAGATACCGCCTCGGCGACGATCTCGCCGGTGCCGGGATGCGCGGAGTGCCCCTTGACGACCACTGGACAGCCAGCCGCCAATGCCGCGGCGGTGTCCCCCCCGGCCGTGGAGAACGCCAGCGGGAAGTTCGATGCGCCGAAAACAGCCACCGGTCCGATCGGGCGTTGCACCATCTTCAGATCGGGACGCGGCAGCGGCTGGCGCTCCGGCAGGGCCTTGTCTTGGCGCCGGTCCAGGTAGTCCCCTTCGAGGATATGCGCCGCGAACATCCGCAGCTGACCGGTGGTGCGGCCCCGTTCGCCCTGCAGGCGGGCCTCAGGCAGACCGGTCTCCTGGCAGCCGATCTCGGTGATCGCATCCGCGCGGGCTTCGATTTCATCCGCAATCGCGTTCAGAAAGTCTGCGCGCGACTGACGCGAGGAATAACCAAAGCTCCAAAAGGCCTCTTCCGCGGCCTGTACGGCGGCATCCACATCCTCCACGCGGCCAACCGAAAAGCGGTGGCTGGGACCATGCGCCGGGCTGGATTCGAAGGTCTCAGCGCCCGCGGTCCAGGCGCCTGCAATCAGATGTTTTCCGTGAGGGGTCAATGTCATTTCGGGTTCACTTTCGTGTGGAACATAGGTGAGCAGCTTGATTGTGGATATTGTATCCAATATCACCTCCGCTGCAACCCCCATTCACGGCAAGACCCGCTACTCCCCTGCGAGGCGACGCTGTTTGGCGATCATTTCAAGCAGCTCGGTCTTGGTGCGTTCGATATGCTTTTGCAGCAGCACTGCACCACCCTCGACGTCTCCTTTGGCCGCAAGCTCCAGCAACTTGCGGTGATCCTCCTTTGCCGGCTGGCGTTGTTTCATGACGCTGAGGTGAATGCGCACGTAGCGGTCGGAATGCAGGCTGATACGCTCCAGAAACTCTTTCGACATGCGCCGATCGGCGGCGGCATACAGCGCCATGTGGTATTCGTGGTTGGATTGCCCCCACTGGCTGACATCATCAGCCTCGTAGGATCCTTCCATCTCTGACAGCAGCTTTTCGCAGGCGTCAAAATCCGCCTGCGTCATGTTCGGAATGGCCCGGCGGAACAGGTCGACCTCGATCAGGATGCGCAGATCGAAAATTTCCCCGATCTCCCGAAGAGAATGCTTGATAACGGTGCCGCCTCGGTTGTTTTCCCATTGCACCAGCCCCTCGGCGCTCAGGCGTTTCAAGGCCTCGCGGACCGGCATTCGTGACACGTCGTATTCTTTGGCCAACAGCTCCTGGCGGATTGCCTCCCCCTCTGCCAGCTCGCCGCTGAGAATGCGCTGCCTCAGATCGCTTGCAATCATCTCCGGTAAGCTTTGCTTCTTGACAGCACGCCTGCCCGCCATGTGGCCCCCTTCCCTTTTGGATTTTGGATGCAAATTAAACAACAAGCTGACCATACAGCAGCATTTCGGGTATCAGAAGATAAAAACAGTTTGCCACGGCAATGCCGGATATTGCATCCAATATCCAGATATACAATTTGGAGACGCGCCATGACCGACGTAAAACAACTCCCCCTTCAGGAAATCAGGGACCTGGCCCTGTCGGTGCTCGAACGCTCAGGGTATGGAGAGGATCACGCCCGCGCCATCGCCGATATGCTGTATACTTGTCAGCTGGATGATTGTCAGTCGCATGGCCTGTTCCGTCTCTTCATGTGTCAGCAAACCATGGATGCCGGCAAGATCGACGGACACGTCCAGCCCCACATCAGCACCGGGGAAACGGCAATCGTCCGGGCAGACGCCCAGCGCGGCATGTCGCTGCTTGCTTTGGAGCAGGCAATGCCCGAACTCATCGCCAAAGCCCGCAAACATGGGATCGCCGCGCTTGCGATCAACAATTGTTTCCACTTCTCCGCGCTCTGGCCGGAAGTGGAGCGCCTGTCCGCAGCCGGGCTGGCAGGCCTGGCGATGGTGCCCAGCCATTCCTGGGTAGCGCCAGCCGGCGGGACCCGCGGCAGCCTTGGCACCAACCCGATTGCCTTCTCCTGGCCGCGCGTGGGCAAAGATCCGTTCACGTTCGATTTTGCGACCAGCGGTTTTGCACGCGGTGAAATCGAACTGTACAAACGCGCGGGCAAACCCCTCCCCGAGGGCGTTGCGATCGACAAGGACGGCAAGCCGACCACCGATCCGCAGGCCGCGCTGGATGGGGCAATGCTGACGTTCGGCGGTTACAAGGGGTCTGCCCTGTCCATCATGATCGAGCTGATGGCTGGCCCGCTGATTGACGATCTGACGAGCCTGGAAAGCATGGAATTCGCCGAAGGCACTGGCGGCGCGCCGTACCACGGCGAGATCATTCTGGCCTTTGATCCCGAGCATTTCAGCGCAGGCCGCACCGCCGAGAACGATGCCCGCGCAGAACGGCTTTTCGCCGATATCATCGACCAGGGCGCACGGCTGCCCTCGCAGCGCCGCTTCGCTGCCCGCGCGCGCAACCTGGACCGCGGCTATGTGGAAATCCCGCAGGCCCTTTACGATGACCTCATTGCCCTGACCGGTGCCTGATCAAAACGAAGGGGAGGCTGAACGGATCAGCCTCCCCGACAAGCCTTGCAACAGACTTTGGCGCTCAGGCGCCCCAAGTGTCCGACAGGCGATAACCACCCGGCCAGGGATCATCCGGGTCCAGCATATGCTGGTGAATACCCGTAACCCAACCACGGCCACTGATTTCCGGCACGATTGCATCGCGGCCGCCCACCTTGGCCGGTTCGACAATGCGCCCGGAAAACCGGGACCCGATGATCGACACCGCGTCAAACGTCTGACCAATCTTCAACTGACCGCGCGCCGCCATCAGCGCCATGCGCGCAGACACGGCAGTGCCTGTCGGTGAGCGGTCGACCTTGCCCGGCTGGATGGCCACAGCCGACTTTCCGCTGAAACCGGTCTCCGTCTTGCTGAGAGGGCCGCAGAACGCGCAGAACGAGATGTGATCCCAGTCAGGGTTCTCCGGGTGGCTGAAGCCCAGTTGTTCATTGGCGGCATCGGTGATCCGCACCCCCAGGCGGGCGATCTCCTTGGCCTCGGATTCAACGATGTCAAATCCCAGCGCCTGCGCATCCACCACCACGAAACTGTCACCGCCATAGGCCGTATCCACCGTGATTGTGCCCAGCCCGTCAACCTCAAGCGGTACCTGGATCTTGTCGGCAAAGCTCGGCAGGTTCTGCACGAAGATGCGCTCCGCCTTGCCGTTCCGGCACTCAGCACGCACACGCACCAGTCCTCCCGGGGCCTCCAGCACCATATGGGTTTCCGGTTCCTGCATCGGCACCAAGCCCCCGTCCAGCAGCACGGTCGAGACGCAGATCGAATTGGACCCCGACATGGGCGGCGTGTCTTCCGGCTCCATGATGATCCAGGCGGCGATTGCCTCCGGGTGCTTTGGCGGCACCAGCAGGTTCACATGGCGAAAGACGCCGCCACGCGGCTCATTCAGCACGAAGTTGCGCAGGGTCTCATCCTGCGCGATGAACTTGCGCTGCTCCCACAGGGTCTCTCCCGGCGGCGGCAACACCCCACCGACAATCACATCCCCGACCTCACCTTCGGCATGGGCTGAAATCACATGTATGGTCTTTGTGCTACGCATTTTCTGCTCCCTTAATCAAAATCGGTCGACCCTGTAGGGGTGAAGCGGAATGGCGCACGAGCCGCCCGCCACGACGTCGCGCACCAGTTCAGCGGTGGCGGCGGACTGCGTGAGCCCTAGGTGCCCATGTCCGAAAGCGTAGATCACGTTGGCCGCCTTCGGGGATTGCCCGATGACAGGAAGCGTATCCGGTATCGACGGGCGGAACCCCATCCAGCGGACCCCGCCTGTTGTCTTGAGCCCCGGCAGGAACCGGGCCGCTTTTTGCAACAGCACATCCGCGCGCTTGTAGTTGGGCGGCAGTTTGAGCCCGCCGAGTTCAACCGCACCGCCCACACGCACACCGCCATTGATGCGGCTAACGACGAACCCGTGCGCCCCGAATGTCAGATGGGTGCGGACGTCGAATGCCCCGGCAGGCAAAGTGGTATTGTACCCACGCTCGGTCTCCAGCGGGATACGGTCTCCCAGGGTGCGCGCCAGATGGTGCGACCAGGCGCCGGCGGCCACCACGACCTTGTCGCAGGTTAGGCTGCCATCTTCACACAACAACTCGACACGCTCACCATCCTGAACAATCGAGCGCACCGTGCTGCTCAGGATTTCGCCTCCAGCGGCGACAAAGGCGCGCGCCAGATGCTCGGTCCAGGCCTTGGGATCCGTCGTGTTGATCCAGTCCGGCGTGAAGCCCGCGTGAGTGAACCGGGGGTGCAATCCCGGCTGGATCTCAGCGATTTCCTCCGGGCTGCGCAGCAATTCGTAGCGGATGCCGTAGCGGCCGCGCAGCTCCCAACCGGGCAGGCTGTCCCGAAACTGCGCCTCGCCCTCATACAGCTGCAGCTGGCCGTCGCGCTGGATCAGGCTTTCGCCATCTGTGGCTGCGATCTGGCGCTCCAGCGCCGCCTTGGACAGGTCCATCAGTGCGCTTTGAGCCGCAACCGACGCATCGTGGCGATCCTGCCAGCTGGCGCGCCAGAACCGCAGCATCCAGGGCGCAATCTGCAGCGCATATCGTGGCGGGATCGACAACGGGCCCAGTGGATCCAGCAGCCATTTCGGCGCCTTGCGCATAATGCCCGGCGCGGCCAATGGCATCACGTCGGTGAAGGCAAACGCCCCCGCATTGCCCTGCGAGGTCTCGGCGGCGACGCCTTTGCGGTCCAGCACCCGTACCTTGTGCCCGTTTCGGGCCAGCTCGGCGGCAATGCTGATACCAACGACACCTGCGCCAATGACAACAATATCCTGCGGCATGGGATCCGCCCTCTGATTGGATCAAAAGATAAACGGGGCGGCCTGTGCGCCCCGTCAGATTTTCAGACGATCCCGGCCTTGAACGGATCATTCTGGTCAAAAACCAGCGTCGTTTCCGCCATGATGTGGGCCTGCCCGGTTATGCGCGGGATGACGCCGCCTGTCGGGCCGGGCCGGTAAGACAGCCGGTAGGAGCTGCCAATCACGCTCTCCAGCACGATCTCCTCGCCCTCGGCCAGCAGGCCGGCGGCCGCCAGACAGGACACGAAGGCCGAGCTTCCGGTTCCACAGGGCGAACGGTCGTATTCATTGTCCGGGCACAATACGAAATTGCGGCGCAATGCGGCCGCGTTCGGGCTCGCACCACTGAGGATCACGTGATCCACCAGCTGGCCCTCGGGCCCGGTGAGACCGGCCCGAATGCAGGCTTCGCGAATGGCCACCGACAGATCCGTCAACGCGGGGATGTTGGCTGTCGTTACCTCAAGCGGCGCATCTGCAATGAAGAACCAGTTGCCGCCGTAGGCCATGTCACCCGTGACAGCTCCGATCCCCTCGACGTCGACCGTCGCCTGGTGGTGAATACGGCAGCTTTCAATGTTGGTGACCGACACGGTGTTTGCATCATGCAGCTCCACCGTGACCACCCCTGCCGGGGTTTCGATCTTGTGAATCCCCTGCGAGATGCGCCCCATTCGAGCCAAGGTAACGGCCAGCCCGATCGTGCCGTGTCCGCACATGCCAAGGACCGCATCCGCATCGAAATAGATCACGCCAGTGACGCACTCAGGATCAACAGGCTCCACAAGCAGCGCAGCCACCATACCGGCCTGGCCGCGCGGCTCCAGCAGGACCGAATTGCAGAAATCAGCGTGTTCCGCGGACAGCGTCTTTGCCCGTGCGGACAGCGGCCCCGACCCTAGGTCGGGGCTACCCTCCAGGATGACCCGTGTGGGCATCCCGCCGGTGTGGCTGTCAATTACATGCATTCAGCGATAATCCCGCCCTGCTTGGACCAGTCAGCGAACCAGGTGCGGAACAGGTTGTACTGCTGTTCACAATAGTTGCGCTGCGCGTCGGTCAGCTCGTCGGTTTCGATGAAGTGCAGGCGGTACTCTTCCTCGCCGTTCAGCACCAGCAGGTACTTGTAATAGAGGACCAGGTCGGTGCCTTCATCAAAGCTGGCCAGAACGCCAAAGGCTTCTTCCAGTTCGCGCGCCCGCAGACGAGCTTCGGCATTGCCTTCGGCGGCCTTTTGCGACAGGGCTGCCAGCAGCAGCGCTTCCTTCGGCAGCGCGGTACCGATGCCGGTGATCGAACCGGTCGCACCGCAGTTGACGAAACCGTGGTAAACCTCGGTATCCACACCCACCATCAGGGTCACCTGATCATCCTTGCTGGTGATGTGTTCGGCGGCATAGCGCAGGTCGTCCTTGCCACCAAATTCCTTGAAGCCCACCAGGTTCGGATGCTCGGCGCGCAGCGCAAAGAACAGGTCGGCACGGGTCGCGAAACCGTAGACGGGGCTGTTGTAGATGATGGCAGGCACGTCCGGAGCCGCCGACAGGATAGCCTTGAAGTGGTTCTTCTGCGCGATCGCGGAGGTTCCGCGGGACAGGACGCGCGGGATCACCATCAGACCGGCAGCGCCGACCTTCTGCGCATGCGCGGCAAGCGCCACAGCGGATTTGGAATTGATCGCACCGGTGCCCACAACGGTCGGAACGCCGGCCTCGACCAGACGCTCAACGCCCGTCATCCGCTCCTCGTCGCTCAGCAACGGCCAGTCACCCATGGAACCGCAGTACACAACGGCGGACATGCCAGCGGCAATCATTTCCTTGCCCTTTTTCACCAAGGCATCGAAATCCGGGGTGCGGTCCGCCTTGCAGGGCGTCATGAGTGCGGGCATGGTACCCGTGAAGACATTCTGGGACATGGTTGCTCCTTATTGAATATGCCGACTTGCGGGCCAGCCTGCCGTATCGAGCCCCAAGCCGGAGCCATGCCCGGACATCTGAGACCCCAAAAACCGATTGCAGGACGCGAAACGGGAGTTCGCGACTCTACACTCTGGTCATAGTCAATTTTGGATCCAAAATCCAATATCTTTTTCGCAGCCACCCCTCACTTTTTTGCCGCACAGCTGTCACGCAGAATGCAAAGCAAAAAAGCCGACGCGCAAGCGTCGGCTTTTCCAGGGTTTTCAGAACTGTCTCGCCGAGGGCGAAACCGTGCCATCAGCCGAGCAGCAACTCAGGCAGCCACAGCGCCACTTCAGGCACGAAGGTCGTCAACATCAGCGTCGGCAACCAGGCAAAGATGATGAAAACCAGCGTCGGCCACAGCATCTTGGCCACGGGCGTATCCGCGACCTGCGCGCCCAGATACAGCAGCGGCGCGGTCGGCGGCGTGATGTTTGCCATCCCAAGGTTGACGCCGATCACGGCCGCGAAGTGGATCGGGTCCATGCCGACGCTCTGCGCGATCGGCAGCAGGATCGGGGTCGAGAGCAGCAGGCCGGAGATATCGTCCATCAGCATGCCGATCAGGATCATCACCACGTTGATCATCAGAAGGATCACGATCGGGTTGTCTGACACCGAGTAGACCATCTGCTGTGCAATCTGCGGAGCGCCTTGGGCGATCAGGTTGTCCGACACGATCAGCACCATGAAGATCATGATCATCACGACGCCAATGGTGATGCCGGATTTCTGGATGGTCTCCAGCAGCCCCCGCCAGGTCAGCCCGCGATAGAAATAGATCGCGATCGGAATCGCATAGACAACAGCAATCCCCGCAGCCTCTGTCGGGGTCATGATCCCGCCGTAGATGCCGCCCAGAATGATGATCGGCATCATCAGCGCAGGACCGGCAACGCGACCTTGCGCCTTGAGCGCCGGGAAGAACGGTGACGGCCGCTCGGTCAGCTGGATGTCGTCATGCTTGCGCAGCATAAACCGGTTGGTGATGATCAGCAGAGTGATCAGAATGAAGGCCGGGATCACAGTGGACAGGAAGCACTTCAGCACATGCTGCTGCGCCACCCAGCCGTAGAGAATGTGATTGGCACTCGGTGGGATCAGCAGTCCGAGCGGGCTGGCGGCCACCAGCAGCGCCGCGGATTTGCCCTCGGGATAATTGGCCCTTTTCAAGTGCGGCAGCATGATGCCGCCGATGCAGGTCAGGGTGGAGTTCGCACTTCCCGCGATGGAGCCGAACACCCCGCAGGCCAGTACCGCAGCTGCGCTCAGACCGCCCTTGAGATGGCCGACGAACATTTCGGCGATGGCCACCAGGGGCGCCGCGATGCGACCGCGCTCCATCACGCCACCGGCGATCATGAACAGCGGAATGGCCAGCAGCACCAGCGACCGGAGGCCGGTCGAGCCGGTTGGCAGATAGCCGGTAATCGACTGATCCCCGACCAGCGCGATGAACATCAGCACCGCCCCAAAGGCCACAAAGACGCTAACCCCCAAAAGCAGCATCGCGCAGACGATGACGAGACTTCCGACGATGATCATGACCGCAGCTCCTTGTTCATGTCAGATTTGAGAGGCAGCCCAAGACCTTTTCGGATGTGAACATAGAGGTGCGCAGCCGAGAACATCGCCATGAAGCCGAAGGCAATCATGATGGCAATGCGCCAGGAGACGAAGGGAATGCGCAAGGCTGGCGTTGCCCGCAACCGCGGGAAGGAGAAATCATCGGCCAAAGACACGTAGCAGGCATATACGATGAACACCGTGACGATCAGTTCGATCGCCAGAACGATAAAGCCCCGCCACCAGATCCACTTTGGATTGGTGATGACCACTTCCAGGATATCGGCGTTGATATGCAGCCTGCGCTCGGATGCCAAAACGGCACCGGCAAAGAAACCGACGATACTGATCGCCAACAGCCACTCTTCATATGCGAAAAGATCCCCACCCAGCCCATAGCGCACGATGACGACCAGACCGAAGGTCACTGCCATCAGCACGCCGGAAAAAATGACGATCGCTTTCATTAGAAACATCGCCCAGTCCATCGGCACCCCGATGAAGCGCGGCAATTCGTCCGTTACTCGGGCCATCTTGCCCCCTTTTTGGCGTTGAGCGCCCTGAAGGCCGCGAAGGGGAAAACCTGCGCACATGTCGCAGGTTTTCCGTTTGCCACGGCCCCGGCACTTTGCTGTCCGCCAGGGCGCTCACGTGTTGCAAATGCAGACAGGGGCAACGCATCGTGCTGCCCCTGCTGAAGTGGATTACTGAACTGCGGCCAGCACCTGGTCAATCACGTCCTTGCCTACCGCGCCTTCCATGGTCGGCCAGATAGTGCTGCGGACGTAGTCGGCCATGGCCTTCTGCTCTTCGTCGTTCAGCTTCAGAATGGTGTAGCCGCTCTCGATCAGCTTCTGACCGAAGGCCTCGTCATTCTTGCGGTTATACTCGAAGAAGTCTGCCGACGCCTTGTCCATTGCGGCCTGGATAACGGCACGCTGCTCGTCGTTCAGCTTCGCCAGGGTGCGCTCGGACCCGTAGTAGAAGGTCTGCTCCAGCAGCGAGTTGTACTCGATGAAGTGGGTGCCAACGTCGGATTTGGCAAAGATCGAGTAGGTCGCGGTCTTGGTGCAGCAGATCGCACCGTCAACGATGCCGGACTGCAGGGCCGGGAAGATGTCGCCCCACGCCATGGTGGTCGCCCGGTAGCCCAGAGCCTCAACAGTGGATTTCACCGCGTTCGAGGACCAGACACGGATGTTCATGCCCTTGTCTTCGAAGTTGTTCCAGTTCTCCGGCTCACGGGTGGCAACGATACCGACAAAACCTTCCGGGTTGGCCGCCATTACGCGGATGCCATATTCGTCGGTGATTTCCTGCAGGATGCGGTTGTAGTCCGAATCCATGTCACGCAGCACGCGGTCCATGTCGTCGTAGCTGCTGACGAGGAACGGCATGTTCAGGAACTCAAGGCGCGGATCGGTGTCCGAATAGATGAAGGCGGAAGCAAAGTCGATGTTGCCACGCGCGACGTCTTCGAACAGCGCCTCACCGGAGCCCAGCTGGCTGGCCGGGAAGACGGTCATTTCCAGGCCAACACCGGCGGCGTTAACCTCGGCAGCCACCTGCTCCATCATCTTTGTGCCCTGATGATCGATCGGGAACACACCTGCAAAGCGCAGCTTGATGTCCTCGGCGAATGCGGGGGCCGCAACCTGCAGCGCCATCGCACCGGCCGCGACTGCTTTAAACAGCGTTTTCATTCCTCAGTTCTCCATGTTGTGAAGGCAATACCAAATCCACCGGCTGCCCGGCTTCTCTGCGCGTGTCTTTCTTCTGGGCATGCCAATTGCCGACCTCGGCGTGCTGGCAAAGCAAGTCGCAAAATGCCGGTCAAGCGAGCGCACTTTCAGTGCGAAAGATGTCTTCGCTGATTCCAGCCATGCTTCCTCCTCCCAAACGCAGCTTCGGACCTTATACTGATACAATATCCAAAATCCAATACTTATGCGCGGATGCCGACCAACTAAAAAATCGGCTCATATTTCCATATGGTTCGGACGACAACCCGATTTTGAACCACGCCCTGACGGAGGGGCTGCGCAGGTACATCCGACCCTTTGTGAACCGGAGATTCGCTGAACTCAGAATCTGACAGGGGGAGCCGTAGCCCCCCCTGAACATGAAGTTCCACAGGTCCTGTCGGCCAAGAACTGGCCCGGCAATTATGCCGTCTTCGCGCGTTGCTCTTGCGCGTTCTGGCTTACAATTCGCCGCATTTCTGCCTGGCTCATCGGTTTGCCAAAGTAGAACCCCTGCACCGATGTACAGTTTTCCTGCTGAAGGAACACCAGCTCCTCCTCTTCCTCCACCCCCTCGGCGAGGACAGGGATTTTCAAGGCAGACCCCAGCAGCAGCGTCGACCGCACGATGGCGGCGCTTTGCGCATTCTTGTGAACCCCCCGCACGAAGCTCCGGTCAATCTTGATCTTGTCAAACGGGAAGGTCTGCAAAGTCGCGAGCGAGGAATACCCGGTACCGAAGTCATCCATTGCGATGCGAACACCGTAATTCTTCAGCTGGTGCATCACCTTCAACGTATGCGCCTGATCGTCAATGATGCTGGATTCGGTAATCTCCAGCTCCAGCCGTTCTGGCGACAACCCGGTCTCAAGCAGGATATCCATGACATCCTCCACAAAGGAGGGCTGCACCAGTTGCTGCGGCGCAACGTTAACGGCCACCTGGTAGGGCTGCGGCCAGCTGGCGGCCTCTTTACAGGCAGCACGCAGCACCCAGTGACCGATTTCGCGGATGAGCCCCGTTTCCTCCGCGATCGGGATGAACTCTGCCGGGGATACCCGCCCTCGGGTCGGGTGGTTCCACCGCAGCAAGACCTCAAATCCCAACGGGTCAAGTGTCGTCAGATCATTTTGCAATTGATAGGCCAGTTCGAACTGGCCGGCGGCCCCGGCCTGGCGCAGATCATGGACCAGTTGCAGCCTGTCGCGGCTCTGCCGGTCCATCTCTGCGCTGAACTGACAGATGTTGGACGCCGGATCGGATTTGGCGCGGTACATCGCCAGATCCGACTTGTGCAGCAGGTCCTGCGGATCCCGCCCCTCGGTCAGGCTGGTGGCGACACCGATAGAGGCCCCTACGCGCACCGACAGCGCATCGAGATCGATCGGCTCGACGATAGAGGCATGCAGTCGCTCGGCGTATGCCAGCACCTGCTCAACCCGTCGGAAACTCTGCTTTACGGCCACGAACTCGTCCCCGCCGACGCGTGCAATGTGTTCCCCCGGCCCCTGCTGGGCGCGCAGACGGTCAGATACGGCCTGAAGCACCTTGTCCCCGACGGCATGTCCGTGCAGATCGTTGATCTCTTTGAAGAGGTTCAGGTCGATGGTCAGCACCGCCGCACGCTCGGTCTCATCTTGCTGCAGGCGCAACTGAAGAGCCGAGAGATATTGCGTCAACCACATCCGGTTCGGCATCGCGGTCAGCGGATCATGCAGCGCGGCATGTGCCAGCTTGTCCTGCGCCTCGATTTCCAGGTTCGCCTCGATGCTGGCAGACGCGAAACCCACCAGAAGGATCAACCCCATCACGCCGAAGATCAGCATGCTCAGCGTGGTATCCGCAATGACCTTCGGCGGCACCTCCAGCAAGGGGCTGAGCCGCACTTCGATTGCCGCCATGCCGGTAAAATGCATGGCACAGATCGCTGTCACCAGGAGCGCCGATGCCGCTATCCAGTTGCGGCCGCCTTGGGAACTGCTGGCAATCATGCGATAACCGAAGGCCGCCAGACCGGCACCGGCCACGACCGAGGCCACCAGGTAGGTCGAAGACCATTCGATCGTCCCGGGCAACAGGAATGCCTTCATGCCTGTATAGTGCATCGCTGACACGCCAAGTCCGAAGAACGCCCCTGCCACCAGCGGCATATTCCGGCCGTGGCCAAAGGCCAGGACGGCGTTGGCAACCAGCACCCCGACCATTCCAACCACCAAGGAGAACGCAGTCAGCAGCGGCTCATACCCGTTGTCGAAACCGGGTTCATAGGCCAGCATCGCAATGAAATGGGTCGACCAGATTGTCGCGCCGCCAATCATGCTGGACAGCCCCAACTGCACCAACCGCCGCCGCCCGCGGGCACCCGCCAATCGGCTGGACAGCCGAACAGAAAGGCTTGAGCCGACAATGCAGACCAATGCGGCGACAGCCACCAGGCCGGTGTTATGCTGCGTCGTGATACAGTCCAGTATTCGGTACATCGAATGCCCCAGATCATTGTGCGTTAAAACATCGTGATGCCACGAAACGCTTAACGAAGTGCCAAGACTGGGGCGGCCAGGCACCTATAACACTTTGATAATTTTCGGTGAATGCACGCTTTCTCTGTCTGAAACAGGCATATCCAGGACATGGAGCTGTTGCCAGAAATTGCCTTGGTAACCTGCAGAAGCCTGCGCGGGATAGTGTCCCGGGAGTTGGTGTAACTTTGCTCTTCGGCCTTGGCTCGGCCGCAGTCACAGGGCGGCGATTGTCGCCGGGTCCATGGGGGCAGTGTCGCAAATGGCGGCGACGGTTTCCAGTGTCATGTAGCGCCGCGTG
>NZ_JBGFGM010000012.1:0-291 GCF_041224635.1 Leisingera sp. XS_AS12 | reverse complement strand
TGCCGTGTGGCTTGTTGCGTTGATCTGACATTCCATTCGGAAAATCAGGGCTGATTTGCAGGTTCAGTCGGCGAAGCCGCCTGTTCCTGCTGATCTGCCACGTGGCGAACGCGGGAGGGGGCGAGGCAATGCTATTCGACTGGGTAGGTGTGGCCCGCAGGCGTAGCCGAGGACACGGCCCGGTCTAATCGGATTGCCCGAGGGGGAGGGCAGCGCCCTCTCCCTGACGGCCAGGGGCGTTTGGCTTGTCCAAATCCCGCTGGCCCACAAAACAGAAGCGGCGGGGCCATC
>NZ_JBGFGM010000043.1:0-778 GCF_041224635.1 Leisingera sp. XS_AS12 | reverse complement strand
CGCGCGAAAGGCAAAGAAGTGCGCTTTGCCATCCACCCGGTGGCGGGCCGCCTGCCGGGCCACATGAACGTGCTCCTGGCCGAGGCCAAGGTTCCTTACGACATCGTGATGGAGATGGACGAGATCAACGACGACTTCCCGGACACGGATGTGGCGATCGTCATTGGCTCCAACGACATCGTGAACCCTGCGGCGCAGGAGGACCCGAACTCTCCGATCGCGGGCATGCCGGTTCTGGAGTGCTGGAAGGCGAAACAGGTGATCGTCTCCAAGCGCGGCCAGGGCACCGGCTATTCCGGCATCGAGAACCCGCTGTTCTTCAAGGAGAACACCCGGATGTTCTACGGCGATGCGAAACAGTCACTCGACACGCTGCTGAATTCGATCAGCTGACCGGATCTGCAAAACAACACCCGCAAGGCGCCCCAATTGGGGCGCCCGTCATAGCCGCCCTGCGCTTAGCTGCCTTCTGTAAGGGCTAAGAATTCTCTCCAGATCTTTGCCAGGCGGCGCGCAGAAACGATTTCGCAGAAGCTGTCGAATTTTGTTGAATTAGGTCTTGCGACTCATCCGGGGTGTCCGTAAAAGCCCCTTCACCGGCGGCGCTGAGGCGCTGCTGACACGCCGGAGAGACGGCGGGACGCGCTGGAGAGACGGCGGCATCTGTTGGATGGAACGAGGCGGGCGCGCTGTGAGAATGGCGCAACGGTCCTGTTTTTGCCTCCGGGTGTATGCTCTTTGACATTGATGGATAACTGAAGAGATATGTGGGCGGTTT
>NZ_JBGFGM010000042.1:0-218 GCF_041224635.1 Leisingera sp. XS_AS12 | reverse complement strand
GAACGCTGGGGAGAGACCCTGGGGTTGGCGGCTGCCCATATGGCGATGAAACTGCTGCGGGCCGTGCTGGAGTGCCGGGACGGGCAGTTCGCCTGCATCAGCCCCTTTGATCTGGAGAACCGTGCCTGCGTCACGGCGGATGAGGCGGCGTTGCTGCGGATGCTGCATCACATGCGCCGGGACGAGACCCCGCCGGCGCGGGACGCGGTGGCCGAGGT
>NZ_JBGFGM010000041.1:0-2744 GCF_041224635.1 Leisingera sp. XS_AS12 | reverse complement strand
TCAACACGCCTCGAGATGCTGCGCGCCGAGGGCACCCGGTTGCAGTCGCTGGACGGGCTGGCCAACAAACCGGCGCTGCGCACGGTGATCCTGTCCGACACGCCGGTTTCGGATCTCGGCCCGCTGGCCGGAGCGACAAGCCTGCGGGAGCTGGCGCTGAACCGAACGGAGGTGCAGGATCTGGCACCGCTGTCAGGGTTGCATTCTCTGCGCAAGCTGGACCTGACGGGCACACCGATCAGCAGTCTTGAACCGCTGGCGGGAAGTGGCATCCGCAAACTGTCGGTGACCCAAAGCACGCTGGGCGACCTTTCCGGGGTGGAGCATCTGGCGGAGCTTCGGGATTTTTGCCTGTCCGGCACCGCCGTGAGCGACCTGTCGCCCCTGACCGGTCTGAAGAACCTGGCCATTCTGCGCGCTGTCGGATTGCCGAGAGAAACCCTGGCGCCGGTCGTCGGGATGGACAGCCTGCGCATCCTGGTGACCGGAACCGGCCACGGCAAGCCCAAGCGCCTGCTTGGACAGGAGCAGATCCGCGCCCATTTCGGAGCGCAGTTCTAAACCACGCGGCTCATCCGACCACCTGTAGTCTCGGGGCCTGCGGTCGCCCGCCCGGCCGTCCCACGGCAAAGCGGTGCGCCAGGGCCAGGCCTGCGCGAATCACATGCGGGTCCATCTGGCCCTGAGTCACCTCGGCCACCGCGTCCCGCGCCGGCGGGGTCTCGTCCCGGCGCATGTGATGCAGCATCCGCAGCAACGCCGCCTCATCCGCCGTGACGCAGGCACGGTTCTCCAGATCAAAGGGGCTGATGCAGGCGAACTGCCCGTCGCGGCACTCCAGCACGGCACGCAGCAGTTTCATCGCCATATGGGCCGCCGCCAACCCCAGGGTCTCTCCCCAGCGTTCAGCCGCAATCGTATAGGCGCTTTGCCATGCCTGCTGCCGAGGATCAGCATGCGCCAGCAGAAAATGGCGCAGCACTGGCAGGAGCCCCAGCTCAAACTCATCGACCCCCAGCGACGCAACCGGCGCGGGCAGCGAAGCGGCATCCTGTGCCGAAACAGACGGGGAGTCAGCGTGCTGCCGGGCAGCATCAAATACAGAAACAGTCATCAGCAGATCCAGTCACCAAGAGAACAGCGGCGCGAGTGCCGCAGGGAGGAACCGGGCTTGATCCACGAGGGTATCTGCTGGGCGAGTGGTATCTGACTCATACTATCAGGATTTGCAAGAACTCAATAGAGGCCCGCGAGACTGCCAAGACCGCACCCGTTGGCCGGAGGCCGTCAGCAGCCGCTGGATAACGGGCCGGGGACAGCGATCGCCGACCTTAGCGGGCGTCCTTCAGCAGCCGCTGTTTCTGACGCCCCCAATCACGCTTGGCCTGAGTTTCGCGTTTGTCGTGCAGCTTCTTGCCCTTGGCGATGCCCAGTTTCACCTTCGCGCGTCCCTTGTGGTTGAAGTACATCACCAGCGGGACAAGGGTCATCCCCTTGCGCTGCGTCAGGTTCCACAGATCGGACAGCTCTTTGCGCGACACCAGCAGCTTGCGGCGGCGGCGCTCCTCGTGCTTGAACACCTTGGCCTGCTCATAGGGCGGGATGTAGGCGTTCACCAGCCACAGCTCGCCATCTTCGACGGCTGCATAGCTGTCGGCGATATTGGTGCCATTGCCGCGCAGCGCCTTGACCTCGGACCCTTCGAGTACGATGCCGCATTCGATATCGTCCTCGATCGCGTAATCGAAGCGCGCGCGGCGGCTTTCGGCGATCACCTTGTAGTTCGGGTCTGATGTCTGTTTTTTCTTGGCCATGGGAGGCAGATGTAAGGCGGGCGGGCGGCAGGCGCAAGATGGCCCGTCACGCCTTGGCGCTGCGCAGCAGGGTGAACACGCCGCTGCCGACGATCACCGCGCTGCCGATCAGGGTCAGCAGGTCCGGGCGCTCGCCGAACACCAGCACGCCCAGCACCATTGCAAAGACCAGCCGGGTGTAGCGGAACGGTGCGATCACCGCGATCTCGCCCGCCCGCATCGCGCCCGACAGCGCGTTATAGGCGATCACGCCGATCACCGTGGCGGCGGCCAGCTGCAGCCACTGGCGCGGCTCCGGCCAGACCGCGCCGCCGGTCCAGCCCAGCGCCAGCGCGCCCGCCACCACCAGCATGGCAAAGCCGAGAAACCCCAGCTGGCTGTTGCGCATGTCCTGCGGGGCGGCCCGGGTGGCCAGGTCGCGCCCGGCAAAGCCCAGCGTGCCCGCCACCGCAAACAGCGAGGCGGGCTCGAACCCGCTGAGACCCGGCCGCAGGATCAGGAGCACGCCGAAAAAGCCGAGGCCGATTGCCAGCCAGCGCCGCCAGCCCACGGTCTCGCCAAAGAACACCACCGCCCCTGCTGCCACCACCAGCGGCGTTGCCTGCAGGATGGCAGAGGCCGAGGACAAGGGCGTCAGCGCGATCGCCAGCGTGAAACACAGCCGCCCGACCACCTCCGCAACCGAGCGCAACAGCATCGGGCGCGTGCCGAAGGCCGGGTGCCACGGGCGGTGCCCCTGCGCACGCGCCATCGCGGCAAAGACCGCCATGCCACCTAGGCCGAACAGGATCAGGATCTGCCCCACCGGCAGCGCGGCGGCGGCGGATTTGAGGAACATGTCCTCCAGCGCGAAGGCCCCCATCGCCAGCACCATCAACAGGCTTCCGCGCAGCGTATCCATGCAAGACCTTTCCGCAAAAATCACTTCAA
>NZ_JBGFGM010000040.1:0-65151 GCF_041224635.1 Leisingera sp. XS_AS12 | reverse complement strand
GGGCAGCCCTGCTGCCCGCCGCCGCTGCCGCGCCCGGATCGGATCGCCAAGGCGATCCGATCCCCCGGCCATGCCGGGGCATTTAACTGTCGTGAAGAGGCCTATCGACCGCGTTCAGGGCCGCGCGTCGCTCAGAACGGGATGTCGTCCGCTGCCGAGACGAAGCGGGCCACGACCTTCTTCGGACCGGCCTTCTCGAAATCGACTTCCAGCTTGTCACCCTCGATGCCGAGAATCGCGCCGTAGCCGAATTTCTGGTGGAACACCCGCTCGCCCAGGGTGAAGCTGGAGGTGGCGGTCAGATCGATCACCTGGTGGCGGCTTTCCTTGGGCTGGCTCAACCCGCGTTGGCCGGAGCGCGCCTGCAGCCGCTTCCAGCCCGGCGAGTTGTAGCCGTCGGCCTGTGCCATCTTGTCCTCGATGGTGGAGCGCACGCCGTAATCAGATGCCCCCGCCGCGCCGGCCCCATAGCCGCTGCCGGTCAGCACTTCGACGTGCTCCTCGGGCAGCTCGTCGATGAAGCGCGAGGGCAACTGCGACTGCCACTGGCCGAACACCCGGCGGTTGCCGGCAAAGGAGATGGTGCAGATTTCCTCGGCCCGCGTGATGCCGACATAGGCGAGGCGGCGCTCTTCCTCGAGCCCCTTCTGGCCGCTTTCATCCATCGAGCGCTGCGAGGGGAACAACCCGTCCTCCCAGCCCGGCAGGAAGACCGCGGGGAATTCCAGACCCTTGGCCGCGTGCAGGGTCATGATCGACACCTTTTCGTCCGCGTCCTGCTTGTCATTGTCCATCACCAGGCTGACGTGTTCGAGGAATCCCTGAAGATTCTCGAAGTTCTCCAGCGCCTTGACCAGTTCCTTGAGGTTTTCGAGGCGGCCGGGCGAATCCGGGTTCTTGTCGTTCTGCCAATGGGCAGTATAGCCGCTTTCATCGAGAATGATCTCGGCCAGTTCCATGTGGCTGATGTCGCCATCACCGGCCATGCGGCCCCAGCGGGCGATGCTGTCGACCAGCTCGCGCAGCTTGCCCGCGCCCTTGCCCTTAATCTGGCCCGACTCGACCGCCAGCCGCGCGCCCTCGACCAATGACACACCGTTTTCGCGGGCGATGATCTGGATGGTCTGCTGCGCCTTGTCGCCAAGGCCGCGCTTGGGCGTGTTGACGATGCGCTCGAACGCCAGATCGTCCTCGGGCGAGGTCACGACGCGGAAATAGGCCATGGCATCGCGAATCTCGAGCCGCTCATAGAAGCGCGGGCCGCCGATCACGCGATACGGCAGGCCGATGGTGAGGAAGCGGTCCTCGAACGCGCGCATCTGGTGCGAGGCACGGACGAGAATCGCCATGCTGTTGAGGCCGATGGGGCGCTGGCCGCGGGTGCCGCGCTGCATCGCCTCGATTTCTTCGCCGATCCAGCGGGCCTCTTCCTCGCCGTCCCAATGGCCGATCAGCCGGACCTTTTCGCCGTCACCGGCATCGGTCCACAGCTCCTTGCCAAGACGCCCCTGATTGCCGCGGATCACGCCCGCTGCGGCAGCCAGGATATGACCGGTGGAGCGGTAGTTCTGCTCCAACCGGACCACCATGGCGCCGGGAAAATCCTTTTCAAACCGCAGGATGTTGCCGACCTCGGCACCGCGCCAGCCGTAGATCGACTGGTCGTCGTCGCCGACGCAGCAGATATTCTTGTGCGCCCCCGCCAAGAGCCGCAGCCAGAGGTACTGGGCGACGTTGGTATCCTGGTATTCGTCCACCATGATGTAGCGGAACCAGCGCTGGTACTGCTCCAGCACATCCCCGTGGTTCTGGAAAATCGTCACCATGTGCAAGAGCAGGTCGCCGAAATCGACCGCGTTCAGCTCGCGCAGGCGGGTCTGGTACTGGGCATAGAATTCAATGCCGCGGTTGTTGTAGGCCCCCGCATCCGCCGAGGGCACACGGTCAGGCGTCAGGGCGCGGTTCTTCCAGTCGTCGATGATGCCCGCCAGCATCCGTGCGGGCCAGCGCTTGTCGTCCACGCCTGCGGCCTGAACCAGTTGCTTCAGCAGGCGGATCTGGTCGTCGGTGTCGAGGATGGTGAAATTCGATTTCAGCCCGACCAGCTCGGCGTGGCGGCGCAACTGCTTGACGCAGATGGAGTGGAAGGTGCCAAGCCAGGGCATGCCCTCGACCGCCTGGCCGAGCATGCCGCCCACCCGTTCCTTCATCTCGCGCGCGGCCTTGTTGGTGAAGGTCACCGACAGGATTTCATTGGGCCGCGCCCGGCCGGTGCTGAGGAGATGCACGATGCGGGTGGTCAACGCCTTGGTCTTGCCGGTGCCGGCGCCTGCCAGCATCAGGACCGGACCGTCCAGACATTCCACCGCCTCCCGCTGCGCCGGGTTGAGGCTGTCCAGATAGGGCATCGGCCGCGCCTGCATGGCCCGGGCCGACAGCGATGCGCCCTCAAAGGCGTCCATTTCGTCAAAACTGCTCATACCCGTGATCCTAGCGTGATTCAGGCGCGGCGGAAAGGGGACGTTCACATTCTGTTCCCGCCAATTTCACCCCACCGCGGCAATGTAGTATCCGCCTAATACCCCGGCAGGCGGCCGAGGTGCTAGCCCCTTCCCTGCCAATTGCAGAGGAGGATCAAGATGGCACGCGTATTGATGATCACCGGCGACTACACCGAGGACTATGAGACCATGGTGCCGTTCCAGACCCTTCTGGCCTGCGGCCACGAGGTGGATGCGGTCTGCCCCGGCAAGGCAGCGGGCGAGACGGTGAAGACGGCAATCCACGATTTTGAGGGCGACCAGACCTACAGCGAGAAGCCCGGCCATAAATTTGCGCTGAACGCGGATTTCGCCGCGGTCGATCCCGCGAAATATGACGCGTTGGTGGTGCCCGGTGGCCGCGCGCCGGAATATCTGCGGCTGAACGAGGAGGTGCTGGCGATGGTGCGGCACTTCTTTGAGACCAACAAACCGGTGGCGGCGATCTGCCATGGCGCGCAGCTGCTGGCGGCGGCAGGTGCGCTGGAGGGGCGGCAATGCTCGGCCTATCCGGCCTGCGCGCCGGAGGTGAAGGCCGCGGGCGGCACCTATGCCGATATCGAGGTGACAGAGGCGGTGACCGATGGCAATCTGGTGACCGCACCGGCCTGGCCTGCGCACCCGGCCTGGCTGCGCCAGTTCATGGCGCTGCTGTAATCCGCGCCCTGCCCCGCCCGCTCGGGCTGGCGGGGCATTTTCTGGCAGACGGGAGAGAGACATGTGCGAGCTGTTTATCGGTGCCGACCCCGACCTGTGGGAAAGCCGCACCAAGTCGCTGCGGATCGACGGCATGGCGACCTCGATCCGGGTGGAGCGGTTTTTCTGGGACATCCTGGAAGAGATCGCCGCGCGGGATGCGATGACGGTGAACCAGCTGATCACCAAACTCTATCACGAAAGCCTTGATGCGGATCATGATCTGGGCAATTTCACCTCTTTCCTGCGGGTGTGCTGCGGGCGTTACCTGGCGCTGGCCAGCACCGGCGAGGTCCCCCGCGATGCCGCCACGCCGCTGGCGGGCGTCGATGCGCCGGGCATTCTGGCGCGGGAGCGGGCGGCGCGGGACGCCACGCGCAAGGACGCCGCCACCCCGGCCCCGCCGACGCCGCAGCGGCGGGTGAACTGAGCCGACAAGCGATTGATTTTACGCTGGACAGACGCGCAGCTCCGGCGGCAGTTTGCCCTCTATGGATCTGCATCAGCGCTACCCCGGTCTGGATGACCTGAAACGCCGCGCCCGCCGCCGCCTGCCGCGGTTCGTGTGGGAGTATCTGGACAGCGCCACCGGGCGCGAGACCACGCAGGCGCGCAACCGGGCCGGGCTGGACCGGGTGGGGCTTGTGCCCTCGATCCTGCACGGGCCGCTGACGCCGGATCTGTCCACGCCGCTTTTTGGCGAGACGCTGCCGCTGCCGTTCGGCGTCGCCCCTGTGGGCATGTCGGGGCTGATCTGGCCCGATGCCGAAGGCATTCTCGCGCGCAGCGCTGCCGCCGCCGACATCCCCTATTGCCTGTCCACCGTGGCCAGCCAGTCACCCGAGGACCTGGCACCGCATCTGGGCCGACAGGCCTGGTTCCAGCTATACCCGCCCAAGGACGAGGGCATCCGTGCCGACATGCTGGCGCGGGCGCGCGATGCGGGCTTCAAGGTGCTGGTGCTGACGGTGGACGTGCCCGCCGCCTCGCGCCGGGAGCGGCAGGTGCGCTCGGGCCTGACGCAGCCGCCGCGGCTCACCCCGCGGCTGCTGGCGCAAGTTGCCATGCGACCCGCCTGGGCCATGGGCATGGCGCAGCAGGGGATGCCGCATATGCGCACGCTGGACAAATACATCGAGGGCGCCAGCGCCAGCCTGTCGTCGACCGCGCATGTGGGCTACCTGCTGCGCACCTCGCCCGACTGGGACTATGTGCGCTGGCTGCGACAGCACTGGGACGGCCCGCTGGTCATCAAGGGCGTCTTGCGGGCCGAAGATGCCGCGCGGCTGGCTGATGAGGGCGCGGATGCGATCTGGGTGTCGAACCACGCGGGCCGCCAGTTTGACGGCTGCCCGGCGGCGATCGACATGCTGCCCGCCGTGCGTGCCGCGGTGGATGTGCCGGTGATCTTTGACAGCGGCATCGAGGGCGGGCTGGACATCCTGCGTGCGCTGGCGCTGGGGGCGGACTTCGTGATGCTGGGACGCGGCTTTCACTATGCGCTGGCGGCTCTTGGCGCGGGCGGTCCGGCGCATCTGATCGACATTCTGGCCCGCGATCTGGAGGCCAATATGGCCCAGCTGGGACTGGCGGATCTGGCCGCAATCCGAGACCTGAAGCGACACAATCTTGCGCAATAAGACTGACCTGCGCAGTTTGTGAAAACACCAAGCAGACCCTCGCCCGCCCGACGCCCGACCTGCGCCAGAATGCCGCAACGCAGCTACGAAATGCTGCACTGCGGAGACACACGGCCGTTACAAAACAGGCAGAGAATCCCGGAAAAGCCTGTTGTTTTTGCATGTTTGCGGTAACATCGCCTGCCGCCGCGTTTTTGCAGCCAATCGTCGCATCGCGCATCGGACAGGAAACATCAGGCCGCTTGAGAGCGCAATCATGCCGGTTCTACCCAGAACTACGGTTGTCTGAACGGTTATTATCCGCCTAACAATTCTCCAACTTGCACGGACCCCGAGGGTGAAATGACCGACTTCAAAAAGATCCTGATTGCCAACCGTGGCGAAATCGCGATCCGCGTGATGCGCGCAGCCAATGAAATGGGCAAGCGCACCGTCGCCGTCTACGCCGAGGAGGACAAGCTGGGCTTGCACCGGTTCAAGGCTGACGAGGCTTACCGTATCGGCGAAGGTCTGGGACCGGTTGCGGCCTACCTGTCGATCGACGAGATCATCCGCGTCGCCAAGGAAAGCGGTGCCGATGCGATCCACCCGGGTTACGGCCTGCTGTCGGAGAACCCGGATTTCGTCGATGCCTGTGCGCGCAACGGCATCACCTTCATCGGCCCCAAGGCGGAAACCATGCGCGCGCTCGGCGACAAGGCCTCGGCCCGCAAGGTGGCGATTGCCGCCGGCGTGCCGGTGATTCCGGCGACCGAAGTGCTGGGCGATGACATGGACGCGATCCGCAAGGAAGCGGCCGAGATCGGCTATCCCTTGATGCTCAAGGCGAGCTGGGGCGGCGGCGGTCGCGGCATGCGCCCGATCTACGGCGAAAAGGAGCTGGAGGAAAAGGTGCTGGAAGGCCGCCGCGAGGCGGAAGCCGCCTTTGGCAACGGCGAAGGCTACCTGGAGAAGATGATCACCCGCGCCCGCCACGTCGAGGTGCAGATCCTCGGCGACAAGGACGGCAACATCTATCACCTCTACGAGCGGGATTGCTCGGTGCAGCGCCGCAACCAGAAAGTGGTCGAGCGCGCGCCTGCCCCCTACCTCAGCGAAGAGCAGCGTGCCGAGCTGTGCGACCTGGGCCGCCGGATCTGCCAGCATGTGAACTATGAATGCGCGGGCACCGTCGAATTCCTGATGGATATGGAAAGCGGCAAGTTTTACTTCATCGAGGTGAACCCGCGGGTACAGGTGGAGCATACCGTGACCGAGGAGGTCACCGGCATCGACATCGTGCAGGCGCAGATCCTGATCGCCGAGGGCAAGAGCATTGCCGAAGCCACCGGCAAGGCGAGCCAGGATGAGATCCGCCTGAATGGCCACGCGCTGCAGACGCGCGTCACCACCGAAGATCCGCTGAACAACTTCATCCCGGACTACGGCCGCATCACCGCCTACCGTTCGGCCACCGGCATGGGCATCCGTCTCGACGGCGGCACCGCATATGCGGGCGGCGTAATCACCCGCTACTACGACTCGCTGCTGACCAAGGTCACCGCCTGGGCGCCGACACCCGAAAAGGCGATTGCCCGCATGGACCGCGCCCTTCGCGAGTTCCGGGTGCGCGGCGTGTCGACCAACATCGCCTTTGTCGAGAACCTGCTGAAGCATCCGACCTTCCTGTCGAATGAATACACCACCAAGTTCATCGACGAGACGCCGGAGCTGTTCCAGTTCGCCAAGCGCCGTGACCGCGGCACCAAGGTGCTGACCTATATCGCCGACATCACCGTGAACGGCCACCCCGAGACCGAGGGCCGTCCGGCGCCTGCAGCCGATCTGAAAGAGCCGCGCGCGCCCAAGGTGGAGCCGGGCAACCTGCCCTACGGCACCCGCAACCTGCTGGAGCAGAAGGGCGCGCAGGCCGTCGCCGACTGGATGAAGGCACAGCGCCAGCTTCTGCTGACCGACACCACCATGCGCGACGGGCACCAGTCGCTGCTGGCGACCCGGATGCGCTCGATCGACATGATCAAGGTTGCACCGGCCTATGCGCAGAACCTCAGCCAGCTGTTCTCGGTCGAGTGCTGGGGCGGTGCGACCTTCGACGTCGCCTACCGCTTCCTGCAGGAATGCCCGTGGCAACGCCTGCGCGACCTGCGCGAGCGGATGCCGAACCTGATGACGCAGATGCTGCTGCGCGCCTCCAACGGTGTCGGCTACACCAACTATCCCGACAACGTGGTGCAGTCCTTCGTGAAGCAGGCCGCGAAGACCGGCGTTGACGTGTTCCGCGTCTTCGACTCGCTGAACTGGGTCAAGAACATGCGCGTCGCGATGGACGCGGTGATCGAGAGCGGCAAGGTCTGCGAAGGCACCATCTGCTACACCGGTGACATCCTGGATCCGAACCGGGCCAAGTACGACCTGAAGTACTATGTCGGCATGGCGAAGGAGCTGGAAGCCGCGGGCGCCCACGTGCTGGGCCTGAAGGACATGGCTGGCCTCTTGAAGCCCGCCGCCGCGCGCCAGCTGATCAAGGCGCTGAAGGAAGAGGTCGGCCTGCCGGTCCATTTCCACACCCATGACACCTCCGGCGTGGCCGGGGCCACCATCCTGGCGGCGGCGGATGCCGGCGTCGACGCGGTGGATGCGGCGATGGATGCGTTCTCGGGCGGCACCTCGCAGCCCTGCCTCGGCTCGATCGTCGAAGCGCTGCGCAACACCGACCGCGACACCGGCATCGACATCGCCAAGGTGCGCGAGATTTCGGACTACTGGGAACAGGTGCGGGCGCAGTATGCCGCGTTTGAAAGCGGCCTCGCGGCGCCGGCCTCGGAAGTCTACCTGCACGAGATGCCGGGCGGCCAGTTCACCAACCTGAAGGCGCAGGCGCGTTCGCTGGGGCTGGAAGAGAAATGGAGCGAAGTGGCGCAGACCTATGCCGACGTGAACCAGATGTTCGGCGACATCGTCAAGGTGACGCCGTCGTCCAAGGTGGTCGGCGACATGGCGCTGATGATGGTGAGCCAGGGCCTGACCCGCGCCGAAGTCGAGGATCCCAAGACCGACGTGGCCTTCCCCGACTCGGTTGTGGACATGATGCGCGGCAACCTGGGTCAGCCTCCCGGCGGGTTCCCGGACGCGATCGTCAAGAAGGTGCTCAAGGGCGAAGAGCCGAACCGCGAACGCCCCGGCAAGCATCTGAAACCGGTGGACCTGGAGGCAGCCCGCGCGGATCTCTCCAAGCAGCTGGAAGGCTTCAAGATCGACGACGAGGATCTGAACGGCTACCTGATGTATCCCAAGGTGTTCCTGGATTACATGGGTCGCCATCGCCAGTACGGCCCGGTGCGCACCCTGCCGACCAAGACCTTCTTCTACGGCATGGAGCCGGGTGAGGAAATCACGGCCGAGATCGACCCGGGAAAGACGCTGGAAATCCGCCTGCAGGCGGTGGGCGAGACCGACGAGAAAGGCGAAGTGAAGGTCTTCTTCGAACTGAACGGCCAGCCGCGCGTGATCCGGGTGCCGAACCGCTTGGTGAAGGCCTCGACCCAGGCCAACCCGAAGGCGGAAGCGGGCAACCCCAACCATGTCGGCGCGCCGATGCCGGGCGTGGTCGCCAGCCTCTCGGTGCAGGTTGGCCAGCAGGTCCACGAGGGCGACATGCTGCTGACCATCGAGGCGATGAAGATGGAAACCGGCATCCACGCCGAGCGTGACGCGGTGGTGAAAGCCATCCACGTGCAGCCCGGTGCGCAGATCGACGCCAAAGATCTGCTGGTCGAGCTGGAATAACCCCGGCACCATCCGGCAGAACGACCAACGCCCCGCCCAATTGGCGGGGCGTTTTTTTTTGCATGTCGCGACCGGGCTCAGGCCGGATGCGAGGGCGTCAGCGGCAGGGTGGTGATTTCGACCCGCACTGGCAGGATCGCCTCCACGTCCGGTGCCCAGCCTGCGCCCGCCGTCGCCTCGGGCGGGACCGGGGTCAAGGCAAGCCCCAAGGCGATTGCGCCGCCGAGCGCCCCGATACGAAGAAACTCCCTGACTGGCATGACCGTGGTCTCCTGTGTGAACAGCGTTGCTTTGCAGGCTGACACGGCGCGCAGCCCGGGTTCCGTCGCCGAAGCGGCAATTTTTTTTCGACAGCGCCCGATTTTCCGCTTGCAGCCGCGCGCATCAGGCCCTAAATCACCGCTCACCGAATGGCAGCGCGGGCGTAGCTCAGGGGTAGAGCATAACCTTGCCAAGGTTAGGGTCGGGCGTTCGAATCGCCTCGCCCGCTCCATTCGAAAGTGAAGAGGCCGTCCTTCGGGGCGGCCTTTCGCATTTCGGGATTTCCGCCTAGTCTGCCCCTGCGGAAAACCTTGTGCGGAATCACCTTTGCGCCTAGGAACGGAGCGAGAACAAATTTGACGGGCGGAGCAGGATGCTGACATCGGTAGAACTATGCGCAGGTGCGGGCGGTCAGGCCCTGGGACTGGAGTCTGCCGGCTTCGACCACACTGCGCTGGTGGAGATCGACAAGCACTGCTGCGCCACGCTGCGCCACAACCGCCCGCAGTGGAACGTGCTGGAAGAGGACGTGCGCAAGTTCAAGGAGGTCGCGGGCGATTATCGCGGCATTGACCTCCTCGCTGGTGGCCTGCCCTGCCCGCCGTTTTCGGTGGCCGGCAAACAGCTGGGCGAGAAGGACGAACGCAACCTGTTCGACGACGCGATCGAGATTGTCGACGCCACCCGGCCCCGCGCGGTGATGATCGAAAACGTGCGCGGCTTTCTGGATGCGGTGTTCCACGACTACCGCGAAAAGTTGAAAAAGCAGCTCTCCAAACTTGGGTATGAAACCGACTGGCGGCTGCTGAACGCCTCTGATTTCGGCGTGCCGCAGCTGCGGCCGCGGGTGGCGATCATCGCGCTGCGCAAGGAATTTTCCGGCCAGTTCAACTGGCCCGAGCCGCTGCCGCACAACCCGCGCACCGTGGGCGAGACGCTCCTGGACCTGATGCAGGAACGCGGCTGGCGCGGCGCCGAGGACTGGGCGGCAAAGGCCGACGAGATTGCGCCGACCATCGTTGGCGGCTCCAAGAAACACGGCGGACCGGACCTGGGGCCGACGCGGGCGCGACGGGCCTGGGCGGCGCTGGGGGTCGAGGGGCGCACCATCGCCTATGAGGCACCGGACCCGTTCCACAACGGCATGCCGCGGCTGACGGTGCGGATGGTGGCGCGCATCCAGGGCTTCCCGGACGAGTGGCATTTCACCGGCGCCAAGACCAATGCCTACCGTCAAGTCGGCAACGCCTTCCCGCCGCCGGTGGCCGAAGCCGTGGCACGCGAGCTGAAAGCGGCGATTGCCAAGCCCAAGCTGCATGCCGTACGGGCCTGAGAAAATCATCCGGATTACAGAGCCGACAGCAGCGCCCGCTCCGCGCGAAGCGGACTGCGCGCTGTGTGAGTGTTCGGCGGGGCGATACCTGTCATGAAACAGAAACTTCCCGACAGCCTGGTGCGCCCGGGCCACCCGGATTTTGCGCTGCTGTCGTCGCTGGCCGAAGAGATCACCTCCAGGGCGGGCGGCAGCATGGCGCTGGAACATGACGTGCCGCAGATGCTGCGCCAGTGCATCGACGACGTGATCATGACGCCCAAGACCGGGCGGCGCGCCTATGAGGAGCTGGAAAAGACCGAGAAGACCTACATCGGGACGCGGGTGGAAATCGAGTTGCGGGCATTGCTGCGCCTGCCCAAGGGCCGGCTGGATACCGTGATCCTGGGTCAGGATGTCGACATCAAGCACACCATGGGCGGCAACTGGATGATTCCCACCGAGGCGCTGAATTGCGCCTGCCTGCTGGTGGCGGCGGATGAAGCACGCGCCCGTTGCTATCTCGGGCTGATCGTCGCCCGCCCCGAGCACCTAACCGCCGGGCAGAACAAGGACGCCAAGCGCAGCATCTCTGCTGACGGGTTCCGCCACATCCTGTGGCTGCTGAAGGATCAGCCTTATCCTGCCAATTTCTGGCGCGGCGCGGATGAGACCGCGGTGGCGCAGATCTTTGCCGGGGAAACCGGCAACGAGCGCATGGCGCGGCTGTTCCGCCTGATCCAGCGCCGCGCGATTCCGCGCGACGTGGTGGAAGCCGTGGCGCAACAGAAGGATTTCATGCGTCGAATCCGGGCCGATGGCGGCCATGGCACCCGCGACATGCTGGCGCGCGAGCGGATCGTGCTGCTGGAAGGCCAGAAGGATGCCCAGCTGATCAAGGCGCTGGAGCTGCCCCCCTGCCCGGCCAGCGCCTTCATCTCCTGCCGGATCGACGATGCGGCGCAGGCGCGCCTGCTTGAACACTCCCGCCACAAGCTGCCATACCGCCCGGGCTGAGGCGGGTTTCGCATTTATCCACAGATACTTGGCGCTTGGGTCAATTTTCCGCTTGCAGCCCTGCATCGAAAGTCCTAGAAATCGCCCTACCAAATGGCAGCGCGGGCGTAGCTCAGGGGTAGAGCATAACCTTGCCAAGGTTAGGGTCGGGCGTTCGAATCGCCTCGCCCGCTCCATTTGGATCAAAAACGCCGCCCATCCGGGCGGCTTTTTTTGTTTTTCTCCCCGGTAACGACGCAGCCTGGCGCAGGCGAATTTCTTGCTCGAAGGTGCATTTTTTTGCTTGCAGTCCGGCGGATGATTTTCTATTCACCGCCTCACCAAATGGCAGCGCGGGCGTAGCTCAGGGGTAGAGCATAACCTTGCCAAGGTTAGGGTCGGGCGTTCGAATCGCCTCGCCCGCTCCATTTGAAACGAAAAGGCCGTCCCTCGGGGCGGCCTTTCGCGTTTCAGGCTGCTCCCCACTCTCCCCCACGCCTCGCAAGGCCAGCCGCGGGAAATTCCGGCAAGGTCACCAATTTGATCAAATTCCTTTTGACGCGCCATGCAAAACGCGCCAATGCTACGGCAAACCGCCCCTGCGGGCGCGCTAACGGAGGAGTTTGGCCATGGCCCCTGTGATCTATCCCACCACCAATTTCACCGCGACCGAGCAGCTGTGCCTGGACCGCGGCGAAGGCATCTATGTCTATGACACCGATGGCAACAAATACATCGAAGGGCTCGCGGGGCTGTGGTGCACCTCGTTGGGTTACAGCAATACCGAGGTGATGGACGCGATCACCGAGCAGCTGCACAAGCTGCCGTTTTCGCACACCTTCGGCGGCAAGACCCATGAGCCGATCCAGAAGCTGGCAGAGAAGCTGAAAGCGTTGGTGCCGGTGGAGGATGCCTATATCTTCTTTGGCAACTCCGGCTCGGACGCCAACGACACGCATTACAAGATGCTGCGCTATTACTTCAACGCCATCGGCAAGCCGGAAAAGCGCAAGATCATCACCCGCGAGCGCGGTTATCACGGGGTGACGGTTGCGGCGGGCTCGCTGACCTCGCTGCCCGCGAATCTGGCGCATTTCGATGCGCCGCTGGAGGCGCTGCACATCCTGCGCTCGGACGCGCCGCATTACTACACCGGCCGTCAGGGCAACGAGACCGAAGAACAGTTCGTCGACCGCATCATCAACAACCTGGAACAGCAGATCCTGGCGGAAGACCCCGACACCATCGCCGCGATGATCGTCGAGCCGATCACCGGCGCGTCGGGCGTGATCGTGCCGCCGGAGGGGTATTACGAGAAGCTGCAGGCGCTGTTGCGCAAGCACGGCATCCTGATCTGGGCGGATGAGGTGATCTGCGGCTTCGGGCGCACCGGCGCGGATTTCGGCTGCACCACCATGGGCATCAAACCGGACCTGATGACCTTTGCCAAGCAGCTGTCCTCGGCCTATTTCCCGATCTCGGCCTCGGTCATTCCCGGCTGGATGTACGAGGCGATGATCGACCAGACCAACGAGGTCGGCGTGTTCGGCCACGGCTACACCTATTCCGGCCACCCGGCGGCCTGTGCCGCGGCGCTGAAGACGCTGGAAATCTACGAGCGCGACAACCTGTTCGAACATGCAGCCGAAGTGGGTGACTACATGCAGGCGCAGCTGCGTGAAATCTTCACCGACCACCCGCTGGTGGGCGAAGTGCGCGGCAAGGGGCTGATCGCGGCGCTGGAGCTGGTGTCGAACAAGACCACCGGCGCGAGCTTCGAGAAGGGCGCGGCGGGCGCGGCCGCACAAAAGGCCTGCGAGGCCAACGGGCTGATCCTGCGCGCGGTGGCGGGCAACGCGCTGGCCCTGTGCCCGCCGATCATCATCACCAAGGATGAGGTCGACGAGATGCTGAAGCGGATGAAGGCGGGCGTCGACACAGCCTATCAGGAGTTGAAAGACCGCGGGCTGATCGCCGCCTGATCCGGTTGCAACACCATGAAACGAAGAACGCCCCGCAGTGCGGGGCGTTTTGCTGTCGGCTGCGACGCCGAAGCGTGGCCTAGAAGACCTTGTAAGTCATGGTGGTCAGCGAGCGTTCGATCCCTTCGATCTGAAGCAGCTTGTCGTTGATGTATTTTCCGACGTCCTCGCCGCTGGGGATGTAGAGCTTCATCAGGAGGTCAAAATTGCCGCTGGTGGAATAGAGCTCAGAGTGGATTTCGCGCAGGGCGATCTCCTCGGCCACCTTGTAGGTGGTGCCGGGTTTGCAGCGGATCTGGACAAAGACGCAGGTGGACATGGGTGCCCCTTTTGCTGGTGTTCGGAATTTGCGCCAAGGTCGCATGGGCGCAGGCGCGGCGCAATAGGCGGCGGCGCGGGCAACAGTCTGGCGCCCATGAACAATGCCACACTTGAGCCCAGCCCCCTGCCCGCCCTATAAGCGCCTCGCAGCTTGAGGAAGGATAGCCCGTCGATGCGTACCGCCAAAGTGACCCGCAAGACCGCGGAAACCGAGATTTCCGTGGAGATCAACCTGGATGGCTCCGGGGCTTATGACAACCAGACCGGGGTTGGCTTCTTCGACCACATGCTGGACCAGCTGGCGCGCCACTCGCTGATCGACATGACGATCCGCGCCAAGGGTGACTATCACATCGATGACCACCACACGGTCGAGGACACCGGCATCGCGCTGGGACAGGCGCTGACGCAGGCGCTGGGGGACAAGAAGGGCATCCGCCGCTATGGCGAGTGCCACCTGCCGATGGATGACGCCCAGGTGCGCTGCGCGCTGGACCTGTCGGCGCGCCCCTTCCTGATCTGGAATGTCGACCTGCCGACCCAAAAGATCGGCACGTTTGACACCGAGCTGGTGCGCGAATTCTTCCAGGGCTTCAGCACCCATGGTGGCATCACCCTGCACATCGACCAGCTGCACGGGTTCAACAGCCACCATATCGCCGAGGCGGCATTCAAGGCCGTCGCCCGCGCGCTGCGGCTGGCGGTGGAGACCGACCCGCGCAAGGCGGACGCGATCCCCTCGACCAAGGGCGCGCTGTAACGGGCGATCCGTGCTAGGCTCCCTGCACAGATATCTGCAGGGAGGCGACGCAATGACGACACATGATGGTGGCTGCCTCTGCGGCGGCTTGCGATACGGGGTAAGCGGTGATCCCCTGTGGGTGACGGCCTGTTTTTGCCGCTTCTGCCAGCGGGCGACGGGTGCATTGGGAATTGTGGAGCCCATTTTCGACATCACCCGCTTTCAGATCACCGAAGGGACGCCATCGCGCTACGTGCATGTCTCGGGCGGCAGCGGCAAGGCGGTGAACGTGCATTTCTGCGCAACCTGCGGCACCAAGACCCATCTGACCTTCGAGCGCTGGCCGGACCGGCTGGGCGTCTATGCGGGCAGCTTTGATGATCCGGGCTGGTTCGCCTTCACCCCGGAGAACAGCAAGTTCATCTTTCTCGATGACGCGGTGCGCGGGGCCATGGTTCCGGCGGGTTTCAAGGTGTTCCGGCAGCACGCCGCCACCGCGGATGGCACGCCGCTGGAGCCGGAGGTGCTGCACGAGGTGCTGCACATCCGCTGAAGGCTTGGCAGCGCCGGGTTGTTGCGCTAGGCAGCAAGCGAGTTTCACACCCCTGGAGAGCCCCTACATGCTGACCGCGATCATCGATTACGAATCCGGCAACCTGCATTCTGCCGAGAAGGCGTTTCAACGGATGGCGCGGGAACTGGACGCGGGGGAGGTCGTGGTGACCTCGGATGCGGATGTAGTGGCGCGCGCCGACCGGCTGGTGCTGCCCGGCGATGGCGCCTTCCCGGCCTGCGCCACCGAACTGCGCGGCCACAGGGGCATCTACGACGCCATGGTCGAAGCGGTCGAGCAGAAAGGCCGGCCGTTCCTCGGCATCTGCGTGGGCATGCAGCTGATGGCCACCACCGGGCATGAATACGCCGAGACACCGGGCCTTGGCTGGGTCGGTGGCGACGTGGTGAAGATCGAGCCCTCCGACACCGCGCTGAAGGTGCCGCACATGGGTTGGAATGATCTGGTTATCGACACGCCGCACCCGGTGTTCGATGGCGTCTCCAGCGGCGATCACGTCTATTTCGTGCACTCCTACCATTTCCGCGTCGCCGCCGCGGCCGAACGGCTGGCCCATGTGGATTATGGCGGAGACGTCACCGCGGTGGTCGGCCGGGATACCATGCTGGGCATGCAGTTCCACCCGGAGAAAAGCCAGGCGACCGGATTGCGGATGATCGGCAACTTCCTGACCTGGACCCCCTGAGCCCACCCGCCACGGTCGGCCCTGCCCGCCGTGGCGAGCCGCCGCGATCTGCCGGTGATGTGCGCAGGTCACAGACGCGGCGGCCGTGCTTGGCCCGCACCGGTTTGAGCAATAGACAAGCGCTCCGCTTCGATGCATACGGGGCGGACCTTTTGTCACCGCGGCCATCCCCTTGCACATCCGTTTCGAGAAATACGATCACGCCGAAGGCAAGCACCGCTATTGCCTGCTGAGCCTGACACCAACGCTGTTTGGCGATTGGTGCGTCGAGCGCGTCTCCGGCCCGCTGAACGCGCCTGGCGGCGCGCAGAAACGCACCTACCTGGCGGCCCATGGCGAGGCGCTGGCGATTTTCGAACGGTTCCGCGATCAGCAGCTGAAACGCGGCTATGCACCGATCCCGGTGCAGCTGGGGCTGCTCTAGGCGCAGCCCCGCGCCAAAGGTTTACTTGACCCGCGTCCAGGTCTGCTTGGAACAGATCAGCCCACCGGCCACGCAGCCCCGCAGCGCCAGGCTGCTGCCTGCAAGATCCATCTTGCCGATGTAAATCTTGTCGTTGGACGGACGCCAGACCTTGCCGGCATACGAGCCGTCACCCTGCGACTTCATGTCGATCACCAGAACCTTGCCCAGGTTCGGCGATTGGTACTCGCCCGAACTGTTGAAGGTCCGGGTGATCGTGCCGCAGACCGCAGCACCGCATTTTGCCATTTCCACATAGGCATAGGAGCCATCGTCCGGCTCGGTCCGCCAGGTTCCGAGAACCGGATCCGCCGCCACGCCGGTGGCCAGACCCAGCGCCACCGCAGCGGCTGCCAGCAGTTTTTTCATCGCTCATCCTCCCTGTTGATGCCAGCAGTCTGTCCCGACCCCCGGTTTTGGAGCAAGCTTGACCTCGGGTCGCGTTGCAATTCGGGGCGGGCTTGTGCAAAACACCGCCAGCATATTCTACAAAGGGCTGCCCGGATGATCCTCTACCCCGCGATTGACCTCAAGGACGGCCAGGCCGTCCGCCTGCTGCACGGCGACATGGACAAGACCACCGTGTTCAACGACAACCCCGCCGCCCAGGCGCTGGAGTTCGTCGCAGCGGGCTGCGAGTGGCTGCACCTCGTCGACCTCAACGGTGCCTTTGCCGGTGCACCGGTCAACGCCGCCCCGGTCGAGGAGATCCTGAAACAGACCAAGGTGCCCGCACAGCTGGGCGGCGGCATCCGCGACATGGCCACCATCGAAGCCTGGATCGACAAGGGGCTGGCCCGGGTGATCCTTGGCACCGTGGCGGTGGAAAACCCGGAGCTGGTGCGCGAGGCGGCCCGGGAGTTCCCCGGCAAGGTCGCCGTCGGCATCGACGCCCGCAACGGCAAGGTGGCGACCAAGGGCTGGGCCGAGGAAACCGACGTGATGGTGACCGACCTCGCCAAGTCGTTCGAGGACGCAGGCGTGGCCGCGATCATCTACACCGACATCCTGCGCGATGGCGCGATGAAGGGGCCGAACATCCAGGCCACAGCCGAGCTGGCCAAGGCGGTCAGCATCCCGGTGATCGCCTCCGGCGGGGTGTCCTCGCTGGACGACCTGCGGGCGTTGAAAACCTGCGGGGCGCCGCTCAATGGGGCGATCTCGGGCCGCGCGCTTTATGATGGCGCGATTGATCTGGCCGAGGCGCTGGCAGTGCTGAAGGGCTGATCCGCGGCACCATGCCCGTTTGCAGGCGGCGACGATCTGCTGTCAGATGGCGCCACCTGCAACCAGAGGCGGACCGCCCATGCCCCCTGTCGAAAAGACCCCGCTGCCTCTGGGCGCCCGCCTGTGGTCACAGGTTGGACCGGATGATTTCCTCGATGGCTATGCGGTGGCCAGCAGCCTGAGCCCGCGAGCGGCGGCTGATCTGGCCTTCTCGCTGCCCGGCTGGGCGCAGGCGCTGATGCAGCTGCGCAATCGCCTGGTACGCCCGCTGGGGCTGAAAACCGATCGCGACAGCTCCGGCGACAGCGCACAGGAGGCGACGCTGTTTCCGGTGTGCTTTGAGGACGATCACGAACTGATCCTCGGCACCGACGACCGCCATCTGAATTTCCGCATCAGCATCCGGCGTCAGGCAGGCCGCATCCACATGGCCACCTGGGTGCATCGGAACAACCTGCTGGGGCGGATCTACCTGGCGCTGGTGATGCCGTTTCACATCCTGATCGTGCGCGACTGCATGCGCCGCATCGCCCGCCACAGCACCGCGATTGCATCCCAACCGCCTGCGCAGTAAAGACACGTCAACGCAAGCGGCCAAAGGGCGACCCATGCTGAAAACCCGTATCATCCCCTGTCTCGATGTCGCCGACGGGCGCGTGGTCAAGGGCGTCAACTTCGTCGGCCTGCGCGATGCCGGCGACCCGGTGGAATCGGCCAAGGCCTATGACGCCGCCGGCGCGGATGAAATCTGCTTTCTCGACATTCACGCGACCCATGAAAACCGCGGCACCATGTTCGACGTGGTGCGCCGCACCGCCGAACAATGTTTCGTGCCGCTGACCGTGGGCGGCGGCGTGCGCACCAAGGAAGACGTCCGGGCGCTGCTGCTGGCGGGGGCCGACAAGGTCTCGTTCAACTCGGCCGCGGTCGCGAACCCCGATGTCATCGCCGAGGCCGCGGACCAGTTCGGCAGCCAGTGCATCGTCTGCGCCATCGACGCCAAGACCGTGGAACCCGGCCGCTGGGAGATCTTCACCCATGGCGGCCGCAAGCCCACCGGCATCGACGCGGTGGAGTTTGCCAAGCTGGTTACCGCCAAGGGGGCCGGGGAAATCCTGCTCACCTCGATGGACCGCGACGGCACCAAATCGGGCTTCAACCTGCCACTGACCAAGGCCATCTCGGACGCGGTTGACGTGCCGGTGATCGCCTCCGGCGGCGTCGGCAACCTGGACCACCTGGTCGAAGGTGTGACCAAGGGCGGCGCCTCCGCGGTGCTGGCCGCCTCGATCTTCCACTTCGGGGAATACACCATTCAGGAAGCCAAGCAGCACATGGCCGCCGCCGGCATTCCGATGCGGCTGGACTGAGGGGCGACATGATGAGCATTCTGCACGATCTTGAAGCCACGATCCTGTCCCGCAAGGGGGCTGACCCCGACAGCAGCTGGACCGCGAAACTGCTGGCCAAGGGGCCGGAAAAATGCGCCGAGAAATTCGGCGAAGAGGCCATCGAGGCCATCATCGAGGCGGTGAAGGACAACAAGGCGGGGCTTGCCGCCGAAGGCGCCGATGTGCTCTATCATTTCCTGGTGATGCTGGCCGCCCGCGGCGTGGCGCTGGACGATGTCCTGACCGTGCTCGCCGAGCGCCAGGGCCTCAGCGGCATCGCCGAAAAAGCCGCCCGCCCCAAGGGCTGAGCGCCGCCCCCACCCGGCCCTGCCCGCCGCGCGGGTCAAGGGAGGCGCAGCCTCCGCGCGCCAGCGCGGCTTGCCCTTGACGCGCCACAAAGCACACAATCGACCTCGCCCTGTCGGGCAGACCTGCCCGTCAGGGCCTCTCAGCAAAAACCGCGCCGCGCAGCGGCGCCCGGCCCAACCGTGCAGCCCGTCCGTCAGGACGGGCGCAGCGGGCGGGAGCCCTCCCCCTGCCCAGCCTTAAAGTTTTGAGGAGATGATGCCGGTGGCAAAGCCGCCCTGGCGCAGCTCGCCAAACAGGCGCTGGTATTCGATCTTGGGGCAGCGGTTCTGGATCACCGTCACGCCGCGGGCCTCGGCCTTGGCGGCCGCTTCGGCGTGTTCGACACCGATCTGCATCCAGATGGTCTGCAGGTCGGGAAACACGTCCAGCGCCTCGTCGACGATCGGCGGCACCGCCTCGGAGCGCCGGAAGATATCGACCATGTCCACCGGTGCGTCGACGTCGGACAGGCTGGCGCGCACGGGTTCGCCGAACAGCATCTTGCCCGCGTGGCCAGGGTTGACCGGAATCACCCGGAACCCCTTCAGCGACAGGTAGCGCGCGACGTAGTAGCTAGGCCGCACCGGGTTCATGGACACGCCGACAACCGCAATCACGCGGCTGCGCTGCAGGATGGATTTCAGGTGGTCGTCACTGTAGCTGCTCATGCCACCCAACCTAGGCGCCTCCGCCTGGCCCGCCTAGCCGAATTCGTCGCTGCACATAAAAAATGCGCCCGGACGAACCGGGCGCGAGGTATGGAACGAGGGACAGTGAAAAAGATCTGCGGTGGTTCCACTCCGCAGTCTGTATTGAATATGGGTCACAGTTCGGAAAATAAAAGCGCCACTCACGAGAAAGTGAGGTGACGGCTCAGTGGCGCAGAATCGCAGGCCAGTTCTGCTTTGCCCGCGCAATCAGCTCTTCCTTGCGGGCGCGCCATTTCTGCTGGGCCTCCGGGTTGTTCAGGAGGAACAATCTTCCGTCAACGATCACCCACAGCTGCGGATCGCCCGGCACCAGCACGCCCCGGGACATGGCATAGGCGCAATAGCCGCCGAAGGCCGGGGCAAAGGCGCGTGGATTGGATTCGAACCGCGCCCGGCTGGCGGCGCTGGCGAAATGCCAGTTCGCCCCCCTCCACATCACTGCGTTGCGCTGGTGCCCCGGCTGCGCCACCCCGTGCTGAAAGAAGGCCACCACGTCATAGCCGCCAACCGCCACGCCTGCGCGGGTGGCGAACAGCCCCGTGTCCGAACGCGCCGCGCCTGGCGGCACCGCGAAGGCGAGAAGAGCCGAGATCACTGCAAGGGCGCGGAAAATCAACACATACTCCATTACTTCCCCCCGCCGCGGTCAGGCGGCGGGACGTCAGTCACAGAGTGCCCCAGCCACGCAGGCTTGCAAAGCGGCCTTACGCGGATGTGAACCGGTTTTGATCGGTTCAGCGCGGCAGCGAGGCGTAGAGCGCGATTGCAGCCGCGTTGGACACGTTGAGCGAGCCGAAACCGCCTGCGGCATCGATCTTGACCAGCTGGTCGACGGTCTCCTTGGTCTTCTGCCGCAGCCCCGGCCCCTCGGCCCCCAGCACCAGCGCCACCGGCAGATGCGTTTTGCCCTCTAGGGCGCCTTCGATGGTCTGCTCGGCCTCTCCGTCCAGCCCCAGCACCAGGAAGCCCATGTTCTGCAGCTCGGTGATGGTGTCAGCAAGGTTGCGCATCCGCAGATAGGGCTGGCGCTCCAGCGCGCCGCTGGCGGTCTTGGCCAGCGCCCCGGTTTCGGGCGCAGAGTGGTGGCGGGTGCCGATGACGGCACTGGCGCCCAGCACCTCGGCCGAGCGCAGGATGGCGCCGACATTATGCGGATCGGTGACACGGTCCAGAAGCAGCACGCGCGGCACCTCGGCACCGATGCAGTTTTCGGCCAGACCGCCCCAGTTCAGCGGCTTCACCTCCAGCGCTGCCCCCTGGTGGACCGACTGCGGATCAATCGGCGGGTTGAACTTGCGCGGATCGATCACCTCGGCCTCGATGCCGGAAGTCTCGATGGCATCGGCCAGCTTGGCCTGTGCGTTCAGCGTCACCATCAGCCGCAATTTTTCGCGCTTGGGGTTCAGCAGTGCATCCCGCACCGCATGCAGGCCGAACAGCCAGACGGTTTCCGCAGCAGCAGCCCGTTTGGCCTGCTCTTTTTCGACGACCCACTTGGGTTTCTTGGACATTTTGCTCTCCGGCAGAAAGAAATTGAGGGCAGCTCAAAAAACTTGCGATTTTCCTGTTGACGCCCCTTTGGCCTGCTAGTAATCACGCCTCCACGTTAGGTGCAACACTCACCTGACAGTGGGCGACAGGCCGCAAGGTGTGGCAGGGGACTGTAACTCCCTCGCGGAGACGCACGCTTGGTTCGATTCCAAGGTCGCCCACCATCCCCCATCGGGATGCGTGGTAAATCACTGAAAATCCAAGACATATCGCAAAGCTCAACCGCTGCCTCGGTGTCTGCGACATCTGTTTCAGCGCGCGGAATCCATGCCGCAGCCGCATGCCGCAGGGCATGAGACGCCATGCCATTTCACCCGCGAACGACGGGCAAGTCCGACAGGTGACAAGAGGCCACAAGACACGGCGAACACCACGCGCACATCGCCCGATCCGATCAAAGATCAGGAGCAATACTTCGCTACAGGGAAATTACCACCACCCCCGCTGACAGTGTGTTTATGCTTATCTAGGGGGGGGGGGGAGATGGTACCGCCTCCCCGGCTTGAACGGGGGACCTCTGGATCCACAATCCAGCGCTCTAACCAACTGAGCTAAGGCGGCACTGAGGGGGCATTTATAGCACGTCCCGAGGGGGCGCAAGAGGTTTTTTCACCTTTCTGTCACGAAAAGAAAATGACCGCGCACGGCCCCTCCCCGAGCCCGGAAAAAACTGCGCATCTTCCACAAAGTTATCCACAAACCTCTGCACTGGCTCGATAAAACCGTAGGATCAGCGTGCGAGAGCCGGGCCGCGAACTCAAGCCATGCCCTCCTCGCTCTGGGCCTGAAAGCAGATCCGCCAGGTCTGTTCCTCCAAGTCCTGGCCATAGCCCCGCACCGGGCGAACCTCTTGCAATTGCCAGCCAAACGCGCGGTAGAGCGCGCCAGCCGCGTCATGGCTCTGGTAGGTCTTGAGCACCATCCCGGCGTACCCCGCGCTGCGGGCAAACCCCATGCAGCTCGCCAGCAGCTGCTTCCCCAATCCCTGGCTGCGGGCCTCGGGCACCACGAGAAACAGGCGGAGCCGCGCGGTCTGCGCGTCCTCCCGCATGCAGAAAATCGACCCGAGGCGACGCCCCTCCTGCTCGGCCAGCCAGCCACGTTCGCACCGCGGATCATGATCGGTGCAGAACCCGTGAAGCACCTCAGCCACCACCGCGCCGAACCGGCTGTCAAACCCGGCCTCGCGCGCATAGAGATCCTGGTGGCGCGCCACCAGCCAATGCATGTCGCCCGGGGCGAATCGGCGAAGGGACAGGTCGGTCATGCCGCCAGTGTAGCCCAAAGGGCGCTTGCCTTTCATGCGACTGCGGGCTAGCACCGGCTGCAATCCGCTGACCGGTTAGGGAGTGCAAAATGGGTATCAACACCGAACGCGACGTAGAGGCAAATCTGCAAATCGGCCCGACCGATCAGGGCATGGTTCGAATCTTCATCGAGGCCGACGGCGTCGAGATCCCGATGGATTTCGAGCCGGAAGAAGCTGAGGAAATCGCCGACGAGATCCGCGCTGCGGCGCAGGCAGCCCGCAGTATCGGCTGACAGGCCAGCGCGCCGCCAAAGCCGCGCGCGCCACCATCCGCCCTGCAAACCCCGGCCAAGGCGCAGCCGGGCAGGCGCGCGGCCCCACAAGCGGCCGCAGCGCCACCCCAGCCCGCCGAAGGCGGGCTGCCGGGCCCAAGACCGCAAGGGTTTCCCGGCACCGCCGGGACACCCTCAGGCGCGGGAGAGCCACGAGCCCTCACTCTCATCCTCGCAGTCGAAGGCCACGCGCAGCCAGTGACCGCGCTCCTGTGGCGACCGCAGGTCAGTCCGCTGATACCTCACCCGAAGGCCCGCCCAGAAGCAGCCCGTCACGCCCCAGGCGCGGGTCCCTCAGCCTCTGCAGGCGCTGTGCGGCATCCATGGCAAACTTCTGGGTGAGCTTCTTGCGCCGGGCGGGCGGCAGCTTGTCCTCCGGTGCCATGCGCAGAACCTGCGCATCATAAGGATCGGCCACGATCAATCCGGTTGCGTCGGGCAAAAGCTCCGTCGGGAACTCCATATCAACAGCCCAGAAAAACCGGTCGCACCACTCCAGATACCCCTGCCACTTGTGGTCGGCCTGATAATCGGCGCGGCTGGATTTGCACTCGATCACCCACAGCTCCCCCTTGGGGCCAAGCGCCATCACGTCCACGCGCAGCCCTCGGGTCGGCACGAATTCCTCCAGCGAGGCATAGCCCAGCGTGCGCAGGTGGCGCGACACCCCTCGGGCCAGTTTCTGTCCGGGCTGCAAGTCAGTTTCCATCCCCCGAATGTGAACAATAGGAGAACAAAAGGCAAGCTGGCTTTTCGCTTGACTCGATACCTTTTGGTATCGCATGGTATGGATACCAAAAGGTATCACAAATCACCGATGACCGATTCTGCCCAGCTGGCCTTTCGCGCCCTTGCTGACCCGACCCGCCGCGAGATCATACGCCTGCTGATCCAGCAGGACATGAGCATTGCCGCCCTGACGGCCCATTTCGACATGACCCGGGCCGCCGTGAAGAAGCATCTGACAGTGCTTCGCGAGGGCGGGCTGATCGTCGTGCATCCGCAGGGGCGGGAGCGGCTCAATCGCCTCGACCCGGCGGGGCTGGAGCCGGTTCTGGACTGGCTCGGCCTGTTCGACCAATTCTGGGACGACCGCCTGGACCGGTTGAAGAGCGTTGTGGAAAGGAGCCCGGAATGACCGCGACCACCCTGCAAAAGACCCTGTATCTGCGCGCCACCCCGCAAGAGGTCTGGACCTTCCTCACGGAGCCGGACGCGCTCGCCGACTGGTTTCACCGGCCGGATGCGGCGCTGCACCAAGGGAACGCCTATGAGATGTGCAGCGATGGCGGCATCACCATTTCAGGTCAGGTCATCGCCGCGCAGCCCTGCACCCGATTGCAGTATACGTTTCACGTGCCCCCGATGGGCGACACCATCAGCACGGTCACCTGGGAGCTTGAACCGGTGCCGGGCGGCACCCGGCTCTGCCTGACCCATGACGGGCTGCCCCAGGGCGTGGCGCATTTTGGACTGACCCTCGCGCTGGACCAGGGCTGGGACGCGCATTTCGCCAAGCTCCGGCGCGCCCTGGCGTCAGAAGTTGAAAACTGACCCCTTGTGCAAAGCCGCCCGGATGCCTAACTAGGCCCTTGGCGGGTTCTGCCCTTCTCGTGACAGGCAGCATTCCGGTGGCCTTAAGCAATTCCGAGGGAGCTGGCTCTGTTCGGATCCTGGTCCGATTACCTGGCGCCCACCTGTATATACAGGTCCTCGGGAATCAAAGCCGCACGGTTGCTTGGTGGTTCCCGCCACTTCCCACCCTTCACCTCAGGCCGTTTGCGTCTCTCTCGCGGCAGCCTGAAGGGCGCAAAAAAGCGCCCCTGAAAGGGGCGCGGAACCTTGATTTCAATCCTGTTTCCACCAATCGGCGGGGCCATTGCCACAGGATTGCCCCAGGTCACTGACGGCGCAGCTGACGCTCCAACCGTGACGGGGCCCGCGCCTCGGCGCGCACCGGCTGGAGCTGATGGGCGACCGGCGTGCCGCCACGCGGTCCTTTGGGGGGCTCGGCCATCGCCATGACCGCCCAGCCGAACTGCACACCGGCAAAGACGATGCCGTGCATGAACCACAGGAGGACCACCGCCAGCAGCCCTGCATCGGACGCAACCACCAGTGACCAGAGGTTCATCACGTTGAACCACAGCAACACCGCAACGAATGCGGCCGCGATGGCGAACCCGATCACCACGTTGCGGATGTACATTTTCACCAGTTCAGGCATCCCAGTCCTCCTGTATTGCAAGCCGAGGTTAGCAGCCTTTCCGGGGCCGTCCAGCCGTTCTGCACGGCATGAGCGGAATTTGTCGCACCCTCCACAGCCCGCCTCTCCGCTCACATCCGCCCAGCCCGGTCCGCCCTACCCTGCCAGGCTGCGCGGGCCCCTCTCGCAACAAAAAAGCGCACCCGAGGGCGCGCCATTTTATAGGCGATAGCTAGTTACGGCCCGACTGCGGCAGGCCGCCAACTGTCCGCGAGCCAAGGGTTCAGAACGCCTCGGGCTTTGCCTCGCGCGCCATATGGTCGAGGACCGCGTTGACGAACTTCGGCTCCTTACCTTCGGGGAAGAAGGCGCGGGCGATGTCGACAAATTCGTTGATCACCACCTTTGGCGGGGTGTCGGACTGGGTCAGCTCGGCGCCTGCGGCGCGGAACAGCGCCCGCAGGGTCGGGTCGATCCGCCCGATCGGCCATTTCGCCACCAGCGCGCGGTCGGTCATCTGGTCGATCGGCGCCTGGTAGTTCACCGCATCGCGCACCAGCTTGCGGAAGATCTTGGTGTCACCCTCGACCATCTCGACGCCCTCGTAGATGGCGCCGAAACGGTGGTCTTCGAACTCGACGATGACCTGATCGAAGGTCTGGCTGCTCTGCTCCATCTGGAACAGCGCCTGCAGCGCGTAAAGCCGTGCTGCCGATCTCATCTGGGTCTTGCCGTTGCCTTTGGGGCGACTGTCCTGGGTGCTCATGCGCTGGTGGATCCGTTGTCTGTACCGGCGACCTGATACGCCCCTGCGGGCGCCTTGAAGCCGATGCCTTTGGTCTGATCGCCCCACTTACGCGTGAGCGCGATCAGATGCAAGGCCGCAGCCGCAGCGCCGCCACCTTTGTTCTGGTCGGCGATATCGGCGCGCACCTCGGCCTGCTTGCGGTTTTCCACCGTCAGGATGCCGTTGCCGATGCACAGCCCCTGCAGCCCCATCAGCTGGATCGCGCGGGAGCTGTCGTTGCAGACGGTCTCATAGTGGGTGGTCTCGCCGCGGATCACGCAGCCCAGGGCCACGTAGCCGTCAAAGTTCGAGGTGCGGTCAGCAATGGCGATCGCGGTGGGGATCTCCAGCGCCCCGGGGACCTCGGCGATCTCATATGTGCCGCCCACCGCCTCGATCTCGGCCGCGGCGCCGGCCACGAGATTGTCGGCGATGTCCCTGTAATAGGGCGAAACAACGATCAGCAGCTTCACCGGCTTGTCGAATTCTGCCCGCGGCAGGATGTAGTGGCTTTCGTGTCCGGCCATATCAAGCCTCCTTCAGGATAGAGCGGCTGCCGGTGATCGACAGCCCGTAGGCGTCAAGACCCACATATTTGGTCGAGGGCGAGTCGGTCAGCAGGATCAGGTCGCGCAGGCCAAGGCTCGACAGGATCTGGGCACCGATGCCGGTCTGCTTGATGGTGACCGTGCGCGGCCCTTCATCCTCGGCGGCATAAAGTGCGTTGCGCGGCTGGCGGAACAGCGTGACGACGCCACGGCCCTCCTCGGCGATGATCTCCATCGCGCGCGGCAGCTGCTTGGCAGACTTTGGGCCAAGGCCCAAGAGGTCGGTCGCCTCATGCAGCGCATGGGTGCGCACCAGCACCGGCTCCGGCGTGGTGATGTCGCCCTTGATCATCACCACGTGCTCGATGCCGTGGGTCTGGTCGGTGAACAGCCGCATTTCCCATTCGCCGCCGAATTCCGAGGTCACGGTCTCGCGCGAGGTTTCCACCACCAGGTTGTCGTTGCGCGCGCGGTAGGCGATCAGGTCGGCGATGGTGCCGATCTTCAGCCCGTGCCTGGCGGCATAGTCCACCAGGTCGGGCAGCCGTGCCATGGTGCCGTCTTCCTTCATGATCTCGCAGATCACCGACGACGGGTACAGCCCCGCCAGCCGCGACACGTCGCAGCCGGCCTCGGTATGGCCAGCGCGCACCAGCACGCCACCACGGCGGGCGCGCAGCGGGAACACATGGCCCGGCGTCGCAATGTCGGCGGCGGTCTTGGCCGGGTCGATGGCGGTGGCCACGGTCAGCGCCCGGTCAGCGGCCGAGATACCGGTGGAGACTCCCTCGCGGGCCTCGATCGACACGGTGAAGGCGGTCTCATGACGCGAGGAGTTGTGCATCGCCATCATCGGCAGGCCCAGTTCCTCGACCCGTTCGGCCGGCAGGGTCAGGCAGATCAGGCCACGACCATGGGTGGCCATGAAATTGATCGCCGCCGCATCCGCGAACTGCGCCGGGATGACCAGGTCCCCCTCGTTCTCGCGGTCCTCGTGGTCGACCAGGATGAACATACGCCCCTGACGGGCGTCTTCGATGATGTCTTCAATCGGGCTGATGGCGTCGCGCAACTGCGCCTCAACCGGGCCCGGTGTTTCAAAGCTCATATGGCAGCCTTTCGATGCGCATGGGCAGCACGCCTGGCACTGCGGGTTCTGTTTCAGCCAGATAGCCCAGAGGCGCGACAAATGCCAGTCCCGCAAGCGGCACCACGGGGTCCGGACGCGCCCTGTGCGCAGGTGCACAGACGTTGGCAAATGGGGATTTGGCCCCGACGGGACGCTATAGCTGGCGTGCCGCGGGCGCGCGCGACGCGCCAGCGGCGCGCCCGGCCCAACGCCTCGGGCGGCATGCCCATGCAGCCCGAGGGGGCGGGAGCACCCCCACGCAGATCAGCCCGCGCGGCCTCGCGTGCCGAGGCTCGCGCCTTGCTCAGCCTGCCTCGTTCAGCCGCGCCACGTAGCGCGCCAGGGTGTCGATCTCGAGGTTGATCCGATCACCCACCGCCATGTCACCCCAGTTGGTGACCTCCTTGGTGTGCGGGATGAAGTTGATGCCGAAATCGCAGCCTTCGACGTCATTCACCGTCAGCGAGGTGCCGTTCAATGCCACCGAGCCCTTGGGCGCGATGAAGCGCGCCAGATCCTGTGGCGCGCGCAGGGTGACGCGGGTGCTGTCACCCTCGTCGCGGATGGCGATGATTTCTGCCACCCCGTCGACGTGGCCCGAGACGATATGGCCGCCCAGCTCATCGCCGACTTTCAGCGCGCGTTCCAGGTTCACCCGTTTGCCCGGCTTCCAGTCGCCAAGGTTGGTCTTGGAGACGGTTTCGGCCGAGATCTGCACGTCATACCAGTCGTCCCCGAGCTCCACCACGGTCAGGCACACGCCGTCCGACGCGATGGAGGCACCGATGTCGATGGTCGCGGTGTCGTAGGCGGTGCGGATCCGGGCCCGCAGGTCGCCCTGCTGCTCCAGTTCGACGATGGTGCCAACGTCGGTGATGATGCCTGTGAACATGGGTCCGCTCCTGCCGGTGATAGATCTGTCACTGGCAGAGGTAGCCAAGCCACGCGCCCTTCACAAGCCCCGGCTTGCCTTTGCCCGACGTCCAGTCATAGTTTCGCCCCAGTCAATTGTTAACCACAGCTTGAGACCGCCGTAGTATTCTGCCGACCGAGATGCCGGACCAACCCATGACCCCGAAACGCTTCCTGTTTCTGCAAGGCCCGCACGGGCCGTTTTTTGCAGCCCTTGGCCGCATGCTGAAATCGGCTGACTGCGAGGTGGTCCGGGTCGGGTTCAACGCCGGGGATCAAGCGTTCTGGCGCGACAAGGCCAGCTACGTGCCTTTCACCGGACAGCCGCAGGAGTGGCCTGAGTTCCTGTGCGCCCTGCTGGACCAGCGCCGCATCACGGACATCGTGCTATATGGCGACACCCGCCCCATCCACGCCGCCGCCGTGGTAGCCGCGCGGGCGCGCGGCCTCACCGTACATGTCTTCGAGGAAGGCTATCTGCGGCCCTTCTGGGTGACCTATGAGCGCGGCGGCGCCAATGGCCACTCCCGCCTGATGGAACTGGATGTGGCGCAGATGCAGGAGGCGCTGGCCCGGTGCGATCTGGAGACCCCGCTGCCTCCGGCCCATTGGGGTGACATGCGACAGCATATCTTCTACGGGGCGCTCTATCATGGCTTCGTGATGTTCCTGAACCAGGGCTATCGCAATTTCCGGCCCCATCGCGCCCTGACCGTCACCAAAGAATTCCGCCTCTACCTGAAACGGCTCTTGCTGATGCCGATTCAGGCGCTGGAACGGCAGCTGGCGGAGTGGCGCATCCAAAACGATGGCTTTCCCTATCATCTGGCGCTGCTGCAACTGGAGCATGACAGCGCCTTTCAGATGCATTCGCCTTTTGCCAGCATGGGCGAATTCCTTGCCGAGGTGATCCGTGGCTTTGCCGAGGGCGCACCGCGCCATCACCATCTTGTCATCAAGGCCCACCCGCTTGAGGACGGCCGCGCCCAGGTCCGTCGCACCCTGCGCCGCCTCGCCCGCGAGCATGGGATCGCCGACCGCGTCCACTATGTGCGCGGCGGCAAACTAGCACAGCTGTTGAACGAAGCGCGCAGCGCCGTCACCGTCAACTCCACCGCGGGCCAGCAGGTCTTGTGGCGCGGCATCCCGCTGCGGATCTTCGGACGCGCCGTCTATGGCAAACCGGAGTTCGTCTCGGAACAGCCGCTGGCCGAATTCTTCGGCAAGGCGAGCCGTCCGGACGCCCGCGCCTACAAGGATTACCGCCGCTTCCTGCTGGAAACCTCGCAGGTTCCCGGCGGCTTTTACTCACGCAAGGGGCGGCGCCAGTTGCTGCGCCAGGTCACCGATATGATGTTGGCCGACGAAGATCCCTACGACGCGCTGCGCCTCGGCACAGCGGCTCCGCGGCAACAGTTGCGCGTGGTGACCTGAACCGCGGCCAACCCAAGGCTGGATTTTTCCCAGTGACGCGGTTAACTTGCCCCTAAAACTTGAGGCAAACATCAATTGGTCGAGGAGACCGAGCAGTGAAATCCGTACCCCTTCGCTGGGCGCGTCCCGTGGCGTTGCTGGCTGCCGTGGCCTTGGCCGCGTCCTGCGGCTTGCCCAAAGTCGGCCCCAACAAACGCCAGATCTTCGCGGGCTCTGTCCAACGCGAAGGCGATGCCTTCATCGTTTCGGTCAATGACCGTGTCGCCCGCGCCACCGCGGTGGCCCCGGCGCTGGGATTCCCGCAATCCCTGATCACCGCAGGTCGGCTGACCTCCGACACCATCCGCCCGGGCGACGTGCTGGGGCTGACGGTCTGGGAAAACGTCGATGACGGGCTGCTGGCCGCCGAGGCTACCAACTCCACACTGCTGGAGGAAGTCCAGGTCGACAGCGCCGGCTATATCTTCGTGCCCTACGCAGGTCGCCTGCGCGCGGCGGGCAATACCCCCGAGCAGCTGCGCGCAACCATCACCAAGAAGCTGGAAGACCAGACACCGGATCCGCAGGTGCAGGTGCGTCGTCTGGCCGGCGACGGGGCAACAGTCAGCCTGACGGGGGCCGTCGGAGGCCAGGGCGTCTACCCGATCGAGCGCCCGACCCGGACCCTGTCGGCGATGCTGGCCAATGCCGGCGGCGTGACGATCCAGCCCGAAATCGCCCAGGTCACCGTGATCCGTGGCAAGGAAAAGGGCAAGATCTGGTTCCAGGACTTGTTCGACCACCCCGAGCTGGACATCGCCCTGCGCGGCGGCGACCGCATCCTTGTCGAAGAAGACACCCGATCCTTCACCGCGCTCGGCGCAACCTCCGCCCAGGCACGGGTTCCGTTCGAGAGCAAGGACCTGTCGGCACTGGAAGCCATCGCCCAGGTCGGCGGGCTGATCTCGACCGCGTCGGACCCCACCGGCGTCTTCGTGCTGCGCAACGAGCCGGCCGAGATTGCCAACCAGGTGCTGGGACGTGACGACCTGATCGGCGCGCAACGCATGGTCTACGTGCTGAACCTGACCCAACCCAACGGCCTGTTCATCGCCCGCGACTTCGTGATCCGCGATGATGACACCCTCTATGTCACCGAAGCGCCCTACACCCAGTGGACCAAGACGATTTCGCTGCTGGTGTCGCCGGTGGCGTCGGTCTCCAGTACCGCGGCCGTATTTGAATGACCTTGACCGCAGGTCAACAGGAAGCCGGGAGCGCTGCATCCCGGCTTTTTGTTTACAACGGCGGTTTTCTGACCCAGCGGCGTCTGCGGCGTATCCTGCAGCTGGCGGGCTACGGCATCAGGCTCGGCCGACCGGGTGCCGAGGATCTGGTTGGCGTCTGGGGAGCCTCCCCCACTTCGGGGCGCGGCCTGGCGGTGGCGGCCCGGCGAGGTTGCGGCGTGCTGCGAATCGAGGATGCGTTCCTGCGTTCGCTGCACCCGGGCCGGGCGGGCGAGCCGCCCGCCGGGTTGCTGCTTGACTGCAGCGGTGTGCATTTCGACGCGAGCCGGCCCTCCGATCTGGAGCGGCTGCTGAACACCCATCCACTGGACGATACCCACCTGCTGCAACGGGCCCGCGATGCCATCGCCCGGCTGCAGGACACGCATCTGAGCAAGTACAACGCCTTTGATCCTGCCACAGCGGTGCCTGACCCCGGTTATGTGCTGGTCGTGGACCAGGCCAGGGACGATGCCTCCGTGCGGGCCTCGGGCGCGGATAGGGCGCGGTTTCTGGAAATGCTGGCCTATGCCCAGGAGGAACACCCCGGCGCACGGGTGCTTGTCAAAACCCATCCGGAAACCCTGCACGGCTTCCGATCTGGCTACTATGAGGCGGCGGATGCGCAGGGCCGCGTGGAACTCTATACAGGCTCCCCCTCTCCCTGGGCGCTGCTCGAAGGGGCTGTCGGCGTTTACACGGTGTCCTCGCAGCTTGGCTTCGAGGCCATTCTCGCCGGTCACCGGCCACGGGTCTTTGGCCAGCCTTTCTATGCGGGCTGGGGGCTGACGGTCGACGACCGGCCACCGGCACGGCGCAGCAGACGGCTCACGCGCGCGCAGCTGTTTGCCGCCGCCATGATCCTCTACCCGACGTGGTATGACCCGTTTCGCGACCAGCTGTGCCCGCTGGAAACCGTGCTCGACAACCTTGACGCACAGACCCGCGCGTGGCGGCAGGACCGGCACGGCTGGGTCGCCGCCAAGATGCGGCTTTGGAAGCGCAAACCGTTGCAACGCTTCTTCGGTGCGGAAAAGCGGGTGCGGTTTTCCGATGCCCCCGACGCGGCGGAGCGAACGGGGCGCAGGCGCATGATCTGGGCTGGCAAGGCGACACCCGCGGATGCCCAAACCGTTCGCATAGAAGACGGCTTCCTGCGTTCGCGCGGCCTTGGGGCCGAGCTGGTGCCACCGCTGTCGCTGGTCACGGACAGCCGGGGGATCTACTACGATCCGCGCCAGCCATCGGACCTCGATCAGCTGGTTGCCCGGCGCGCCCGTCTGAGCGCGGCACAGGAGCGGCGGGCCGAGCGGCTGATCGCCGACCTGATCGATGGCCAGCTGACGAAATACAATCTCGGCGGGCATTGCCCACCCCTGCCCCAGGGTCACCGCATTCTGGTGCCGGGGCAAGTGGAGGATGACGCCTCGATCCTTTGCGGCGCGACAGAGGTGCGCAACAACCTCGCCCTGCTGCAGGCCGCCCGCGCCGCCAACCCGGAGGCCGTCATCATCTACAAACCGCATCCCGACGTGGAAGCCGGCCTGCGCCGTGGCGCGATCGACGCGGCGGGCCTCGCGGATGTGGTGGCAACCCATGCCGACCCTGCCGCGCTGCTGGACACGGTTCAGGAGGTCTGGACGATGACCTCGCTGCTGGGGTTCGAGGCGCTACTGCGCGGGGTGCAGGTCACCACGCTGGGGATGCCGTTCTACGCTGGCTGGGGGCTGACCCGCGACCACGCGACAGCGCCGCCCTGGCGCAATGTGCAGGTCTCGCTGACCGGGCTGGTCCATGCGGCGCTGATTGACTACCCGCGTTACTTCGACCCGGTAACGGGGCAGGCCTGCCCGGTCGAGGTTGCGGTGCGGCGCCTGCGAGACGGCACGCTGCCCCACCCCGGACATGGCAACCGGCTGCTGGCCAAGCTGCAGGGACTGTTTGCCACGCATGCGCACCTCTGGCGCTGAGGCAGCGAGATTGAGGCAGAATTTTCGCAAGCCCGCCTACGCCTGCGCCGACTGACGCCCCCCCTGACGTCAGCCAGGGCAGAAGGCCCGCGCGCAGCCGTCAGCGCAGGGCGCGGGTCCAGCGATGCAGGATGTCGGTGCCGACCGGACGGGTCTCGACCAGGTCGAAACGCGGCGCCTCCTCAAGCCGGCCAATTCCCAGCGCACCGATCGACGGCAACCCTTCGGCACCGATTCCCAGCCCGGCGGTAAAGCCGATCAGCTCATCCACCAGGTCAAAGGCGAGGAGGGAGGCCGCCAGCGCGCTGCCGCCCTCGCAGAACACGCGGGTCAGCCCGGCCTGCCCCAGCTGCTGCAACACATCCGAAGCATCCAGCTGCACCCCATGTGAGGCGCATGGGATCAACCGGGCGCCCAGCCCCTCCCAGGCCTGGATACGCTCGGGGTCGGCGCCATGGCCGTGACAAAGCCAGACAGGCACATCCCGCGCCGTGCGCGCCAGCTGCCCCATCAACGGCAGGTCGAGATGGCGGGAAATCACCACCCGCACCGGTTGCTGTTCAACCCCGAGGTCGCGCACCGTCAGCGACGGGTCATCCGCCCGCGCGGTACCGCCGCCCACCATCACGGCATCATGGCGGGAGCGCATCGCGTGCACCACGCGACGTGCCTCGGGTCCGGTGATCCATTTGCTCTGGCCCGAGCCGGTGGCGATGCGCCCGTCGAAACTGCTCGCCAGCTTCAGCGTCACCAGCGGACGCCCCTGTTCGGTTTTCAGGAAGAAGCCGGCATGATCGCGCGCCGCCTGGCCGCCCAGAACACCGGTGGTGACCTCGATCCCGGCTTCGCGCAGCATCTGGAAACCCTGGCCGGATACCCGAGGATCACTGTCCTCGATGGCGGCGACGACCCGCGCCAGCCCGGCGTCGATCAGCGCCTGCGCACAGGGCGGGGTCTTGCCCTGATGGGAACAGGGTTCAAGCGTGACATAGGCGGTGGCACCCCGCGCGGCTTCGCCTGCCTGCGCAAGCGCCTCGGTCTCGGCATGCGGACGACCGCCGGGATTGGTCCAGCCCCGGCCGACCACCCGGCCCTCCTTGACGATCACGCAACCCACCGCCGGATTCGGCCAGCAGTTGCCCTGGCCGCGTCGCCCCAGGGACAGGGCCAAGGCCATGAAACGATGATCGCTGTCCATTATTCTTCCGGTGCGACTGGCGGGCGCAGCTCGTGGACGAAGTCCTCGAAATCATCTGCTGCCTGGAAATTCTTGTAGACGCTGGCAAACCGAACATAGGCGACGGTGTCGATGCGGGCCAAGGCCTCCATCACGATCTCACCGATCCGCTTGGACGGGATATCGGTCTCGCCCATGCTCTCCAGCCGCCGCACGATCCCAGAGATCATCTGGTCGATGCGATCGGGTTCGATGGGACGTTTCTGCATCGAGATGCGGATCGAGCGCTCCAGCTTGTCGCGGTCGAAATCCTCGCGCTTGCCGTTGGTCTTGATCACCACGAGGTCGCGCAGCTGCACCCGCTCATAGGTGGTGAAACGCCCTCCACAGGCCGGGCAGAACCGCCGCCGCCGGATCGATACGTGATCCTCGGCCGGGCGTGAATCCTTGACCTGAGTGTCGATGTTTCCGCAAAATGGGCAGCGCATCTGCCTGCTCCCTCAATCCTGTCAGCCTGTAATTTGTGCCGGGCCTCGCCCGGTTATCCACAACTATAGGCCACCCTCCAGACTTTGGGTAGAGTTGATTTCTGGCCGCAAGATAAAGAGGTTCGCCAGCGCTCAGGCCAAATGCGCGGCCACCCGACGATGGTGCGCGGCGCTGCGGTGCTCAAACAGGTAGACCCCCTGCCAAGTGCCCAGGAGCAGGTCTCCGGCGCTGACCGGGATCGACAGGCTGACCGGCATCATCGCTGCCTTGATATGCGCAGGCATATCGTCCGGGCCCTCATAGGTGTGCCGCAGATAGGCCATGGACGGATGATCCGACGGCGGCACCAGTCGGCTGAAGAAGGCCTGCAGATCGGTCTGCACGTCGGGATCGGCGTTTTCCTGCACCAGCAGCGAGCAGGAGGTGTGGCGCACGAACAGGGTCAAGAGACCGCTCTCCATTCCGGTTGTGCGCAACCAGCTGCGTAGCTCGTCCGTGAATTCATAAAGGCCCGGCCCGCGGGTGCGGATGACAAATTCATGCTGCGCCATGCGAGCCGCCATCCTTCACCGAAACGGGTGCGGGAAAATCATGTCCCGGCAATTGCCATAGGCATGTGTCACGCTCCGGCTGTACCCCGGTCGCAGAATGTCGGTGATCACGTTGGACTGCTGGGGCTGATCCGCGACCGGATCCGGGGTCAGGGTGAACTGGACCGCGGAACGCGCACCGCCCGAGGCCGGGGCACCGATGCCGCGCACGACCCGGATGCGTGTATCCCACGGCACCCGCGGGCCACGGCGGGCATAATCGCCGACCGCACACCAGTACTCATCCTTCTGCCGAACCGCTCGGCCCTTGATCTCGACAAGGCCATTTGGCAGCGACACGGCCGTCAGGCCGTTGATGGCCACGAAGGTGGTCGGCGCTTGCACCGGCGCCTGCCGGCCTGGCTGCGGTTGCAGGGACGGCTCTGCCACGGTGCAGGCGAGCAGCGTGGCAAATGCAACGGAAGCACAGGCCAGGGTTCGGAATTTGCGGATCAGTGTCATGTTGCGCTCCAGACAAAGGGGCGCAGGTTTTCGCAGCGCCGCTCGGCGCTCTGTACCGTCAGGTAATCGCCCGGCCGGAACCGGTTGACCCGCATCAGCCAGGGCTGCGGCTCCGCCCCGGCGACAGGCACAAGGGAAAACACCACCGTCGACTTGCGATCCACTGCCTCACCGCGAGCGAGGCCGCGCGCGACATAGACCCGGTCGCCCCAGTCCGCGCCACCGGCCCGGCGGGCGTATTCCCCCGCCGCGCACCAATAGGCATCCCGAACGGCGCCGATTTCCGGCACCACTTCAAACCGCGCATCCTCCAGTCGATGGACCTGCGCGCCATGCATGGTGTGCAAGACATTCCCCTGCGGCTGGGTGCAGGCCGCGGCGAGCGGCACAACGGCGAAGCAAACGCTTTTGATGATTTTGCTGATCTTGCCCATTCCGTCCTCCGTACCCGAGCCTGCACGGCAAGGCCGCGCCTGTCCAATATCGGCGCAGCGCGGCTTACACGGCAAGTGACATTTCGTATATCTGTGCTGGCGTAGGCAGGTACAAGCCCCGGGCAACGGCGACAGCCGCAATTCAGCGCGTCAAGTGCCGATACGGCGCTGTCTTTCCTTGGGAAAGGCTATGATTTCGGCGCTTTGCTGGTTGGGACTCAACACTTCCTCCAGCACGGCGAGGGCAGCCGGATTCGGCGCATCACCGGTTTCCGGATGGAACTTCTCGCGTGCCTGACGCCGCAGAAACGTACGTGTTTCCGTTACGCTCATCTGCTTCAGCTGGTCTTGCTGGTTGGCCATCGCTTCGACCATGAAATGATTGGCCGTGACCAGATCATTCAACTCGCGGAGCCGGTCCGTCAGCGCCGTCAAGGCGGCTGTCATGTCAGTATGAGCAGACATCTTCCCCCCAGAATGGACAACGGGCAATGCCACTCACCTACCCGACCCACACGTCCCGAGGCAACGAAAGTGTTAGCAAATGGTTAACGCCGCAGATCCAGTTCTGGCAGGGTCAGATAGCCGTGATAGCGGACCAGCAGGCCGATGCGCGGCAAGCTGGCTGATATATCGAAGCCCAGATTGCCTTGGGGAGTCTCATATTCCATTGCCGTGCTCTGCGGACACAAAGACGGCGGCAAGGTAAAGCCGAACAGTCGCGCGCGTTCGATGGTGATGATCAGGGCACCGTCGCGCGCGGTTGCAGACAGCTCCAGCTCCACCGGGCCAAACCGCTCCACCACGCGGCCGCTACGGGCATCGTATTGCAGAAACGAGCTGGTCTTGTGCCGGGCAAAACTGCGCCGCCAGACATGTCCCTTCCCCTCGCGCGCCACCTCCAGCCGGAAACGGCTGCGTGACATGGGGGGCGGGAACCCCGCCAGCGCGGCGAGCAACCTGCCCCAGCGACGACCGCCCTCCACCGTGACCTGTCCCTGGCTCAACGCGGGCGGCTCGGCGTGGAAGCGCCGCAGGACCGGGGGAACGTCCAGCTTGTTGGCTTCGATCAGTTGAGCAAAGGCATCCCGCATGCTCACAGCTTCCCGGCAGCAAAGCGGGCACGGATCTGCGGGCTGGGGAGCGGACAGCTGTCTTGCCGACCGAACAGCCGGTAGCGGTTGCGGGCGATGGCGAAATACAACGCATCCTTCAGTCGCCGTGGCAGGAAGCGACACAGGGACAGCACCGGCCAGGGCCTGGGCAGCGCCCGCATCGCCACGGCAAAGGCATCAAGGCGCTGATGGAGCTGGCCGTAGACGATCACCAGGTTGGTCTCGAAATCATCCGAAGGCAGGCCAAGATCGCGGTAAAGCTGCTGGCCCAGCGGCGATTGCGCGGTGGCGAAGCTGAACCGCCCGGCCCGGTCATGGCGCAGCATGAAGCGGAAGAAGCCGGAACACGGCACGCAGGAGCCATCGAAGACGATGAGGTCTCGACCCGAAAACTGTGGGGTGTTCGTCATGCCAAATTCGTCCATCCGTTCAACGTCGTCGGCTTGCAGGAGACCATGCCTGCAATTCAACGGAGTGACCAGCCACTTATGAACGGCCGTCGCGCAAACGAAAAAGGCGCCCCGCAGGGCGCCTTTCGAAATTACTGATCCAGGAAGCTGCGCAGCTTGCGGCTGCGGCTGGGGTGCTTGAGCTTCCTCAGCGCCTTGGCCTCGATCTGGCGGATCCGTTCGCGGGTCACGCTGAACTGCTGGCCGACTTCCTCCAGCGTGTGGTCGGTGTTCATGCCGATGCCGAAGCGCATCCGCAGAACCCGCTCCTCGCGCGGGGTGAGCGACGCCAGAACCCGGGTGGTGGTTTCCTTGAGGTTTTCCTGAATGGCGCTGTCGAGCGGCAGCACGGCATTCTTGTCCTCGATGAAATCGCCGAGCTGCGAATCTTCCTCGTCCCCGATCGGGGTCTCGAGCGAGATCGGTTCCTTGGCGATCTTCATCACCTTGCGGACCTTTTCGAGCGGCATCTGCAGCTTTTCTGCCAGTTCTTCCGGGGTCGGCTCGCGGCCGATCTCGTGCAGCATCTGGCGACCGGTGCGGACCAGCTTGTTGATGGTCTCGATCATGTGGACCGGGATCCGGATGGTGCGCGCCTGATCCGCGATCGAGCGAGTGATCGCCTGGCGGATCCACCAGGTCGCATAGGTCGAGAACTTGTAGCCGCGGCGGTATTCGAACTTGTCCACCGCCTTCATCAGGCCGATGTTGCCTTCCTGGATCAGGTCGAGGAACTGCAGCCCGCGGTTGGTGTATTTCTTGGCGATCGAGATCACCAGGCGCAGGTTGGCTTCCACCATTTCCTTCTTGGCCTGGCGGGCTTCCTTCTCGCCCTTCTGGACCTGCTGCACGATGCGGCGGAATTCCGAGATGTCGAGGCCGACATATTGGCCGACCTGGGCCATGTCGGCGCGCAGCTCTTCGACCTTGTCGGTGGAGCGTTCGATGAACATCTGCCAGCCGCGACCCGGCTTTTCGGCCATTTCCGACAGCCAGTTCGGGTCCAGTTCGCGGCCACGGTAGGCCTCGATGAATTCCTTGCGGTTGATGCGGGCCTGGTCGGCCAGCTTCACCATCGCGCTGTCGATCTGCATGATGCGGCGGTTGATGCCGTAAAGCTGGTCGATCAGCGCCTCGATGCGGTTGTTGTGCAGGTGCAGCCCGTTCACCAGCTCAACGATCTCCGAGCGCAGCTGCTGATAGCGCGCCTCGTCCTGCGCGCTGAACGAGCCGTCCTCGTTCAGGGTGGCCGAGATCCGGCTGTCCTGCATCTCGCTCAGCTCGGCGAAGTCGGTGGAGATCCGCTCCAGCGTGGTCAGCACCCGATCCTTGAGCGCAGCCTCCATCGCGGCCAGCGACATGTTGGCCTGCTCGTCCTCGTCGTCGTCGTCATCGTCCTTGGAGATCGGATTGCCATCGGCATCCAGCTCCGGGCCTTCGTCCTTGGCGCTCGGCTTGGCGGCCTGAACCGCGGAGGGATCGACAACCGGCTCCTCTTCCCCGTCCTCGTCCAGCTGGTTGCCGAAGGTGGCCTCCAGGTCGATGACGTCGCGCAGCAGGATGTCTTCGGAAAGAAGTTCGTCATGCCAGATGGTGATCGCCTGGAAGGTCAGCGGGCTTTCGCACAGCCCGGCGATCATCGTATTGCGTCCCGCCTCGATGCGTTTCGCAATCGCGATCTCGCCTTCGCGGCTCAGCAGTTCGACCGAGCCCATCTCGCGCAGGTACATGCGCACCGGGTCATCGGTGCGGTCCAGCTTCTCGGTCTGCGCGCCGGCCAGCGCGACCTCGCGCGGGCCTTCGGTGGTCACAAGGTCGGTGGTGCCCTTGTTTTCCTCTTCCTCGGCCTCTTCGTCCTCGATGATGTTGATGCCCATTTCGCTGAGCATCGACATCACGTCTTCGATCTGTTCCGAGCTGACCTGATCCGGCGGCAGAACCTGATTGAGCTGATCGTAGGTGATGTAGCCTTTCTCGCGGGCCTCCGCGATCATCTTCTTGACCTGAGCCTGGCTCATGTCGAGGGAGATTTCGGCATCCTGATCGTCAGGTTTGCGGTCGTCGGTGTCTTTGGCGGCCATTCAATGCTCCATATCAGGGGCTGCGGGTGATTCGCTGAGCCGAATCATTAGCGCGATCATCTGATTCGTCACCCCGTTTACCCAATTTTCCTGTGCTCTTCCTTAGCAAAACGCAGAATCACCCCTGCGTGTCACTTCTCGGAAAAGCCTATGCGATCCAAAAGGGCCCCGAAGGCGTCGCGCTCATCCCGGTTGAGCCGGGCGCCATTCTTGCCCACGTCATAGGTTGCCTTGTCTTCATTTTCGCTGCGCAATGCCCGGTTTCTCGCTTCCGCGGCCTGTCGCAGGCGCCAGGTCAGCGCCTCATCCGCCAGCCCATCCAGATCCTCCTCCGCCTCGGCCAGTTCCGCATCCAGCCCGCGCCGCGCCTCCAGCTTGGCCAGTTCCTCGGCCAGGGTCATGCTGGCCAGCTCGATATCGCCGGGTTTGCGCAGGCAGGGAATGATTGCCACATGGCGAAGGCCGAAGAGGTTTTCAAGGGCCTGCGGACCCAAAGCCCAGTCGATTTCCTCGCGCAGCCGCTCTGGCGCGTCGATGCCGTGGCGCAGCACCAGGTCGCGCAGCGCCGCCAGATCCGGGTCGGCACATTGCAGACGTTCGAGACTTGTTTCGAACTGCGGGATCACCGCTGGCGTGGTGATGGCGGTGGCGAGGATCACCGCCTCTCGCATCGCGGCAAAGGATTCGTCCGCCGCCGCCGCCACAAGGGAGGCCCGCGTCGTGGCCCGTGGCTGCGGGATGACGCCAAAGCCCTTGCCCGGTTTCCAGGGCGCGCGGGCGCCATCACGGAACCCACCGCCCTTGCCGCCGCGCTGCTGGAACCCGCCGCCACCGCCGCCCCTATTGCCCCGGAACAGCTGCCAGCGCATCTCCTTGATGTCTTCGCCGTAGTGTTTGCGGATCGACGGGTCGCGGATCAGCCGGATCTTTTCACGCAACGCCTTGTCCAGCGCCGCCTTGCGCTCGGGGCTGTCAAAGACCTTGCCCTCGGTTTCGCGCTGCCACAGCAGCTTTACCATCGGGATCGCCTGATCCAGCACCGCCTGCACCGCCTCGGGACCGTCGCTGCGGATCATGTCGTCGGGGTCCTTGCCGTCCGGCATGATGGCAAAGCGCAAGCTCTTGCCTGCTTCGAGAAGCGGCAGGGCGAGGTCGATCAGGCGCATGGCCGCACGCAGCCCCGCCTTGTCGCCGTCCAGCGCGATGATCGGTTCATCAGACATCCGCCACAGCATCTGCAGCTGGTTTTCGGTGATCGCGGTGCCCAATGGCGCGACCGAGGACGGAAAGCCGCCCTCTGCCAGCGCGATCACATCCATGTAGCCCTCGGCCACAATCAGCTGCGCGCCCCGCCCCGAGGCCGCGCGCGCAGGCCCGTGATTGTAGAGGCTGCGGCCCTTGTCGAACAGCTCGGTCTCGGGCGAATTCAGGTACTTGGCGTTATCATTCGGATCCATCGCCCGGCCGCCAAAGGCAATGGCGCGGCCGCGGGCGTCGCGGATCGGGAACATGATCCGGTTGCGGAAGGTGTCATAGGGCTTGCCGCCCTTGGTCGAGGGCTTGGCGAGGCCCGCACCGATGATCAGATCCTCGGGCACATTCTTGCCGCGCAGGGCGTCCCACAGGTTCTGCCAGCCATTGGGCGCAAAGCCGATCTCCCAGCGCTCCAGCGCCTGCCCTGTCAGCCCCCGACGCTGCAGATAGGCGCGCGCCTCGGCGGCTGCATTTGTTTTCAACTGCAGGCGGAAATACTGGACCGCCTGTTCCATGACATCGGCCAGCAGGGTACGGCGATCCTGTTTTTCCTGCGCGCGCGGATCGCGCTTGGGCATCTCCATGCCCGCTTCCTGCGCCAGGATTTCCACCGCCTCCATGAAGCTGACGTTCTCGGTCTCCTGCACGAACTTCAGCGCATCGCCCTTGGCGTGGCAACCGAAGCAATAATAAAACCCCTTGCGGTCCTCGACATGGAACGAGGCGGTCTTTTCGTGGTGGAACGGGCACGGGCTCCAGAAATCGCCTTTGCCCGGCTGCGACTTGCGCTGGTCCCACATGACCTTGCGCCCGACAACATCAGACAGGCTGATGCGGGTGCGCAATTCATCCAGAAAGCCGGGCGGCAGGGCCATATCAGTTCGACTTCAGTTGTTTCTGCATCGCCTGGATCTGATCCCAGTTCTGCAGGCACTGCTGTTCGAAGACGGCACCGAGATCGGTGTTTTTCAAATCGCGCCGCGTCATGGAATAGACGTGGCTTGCCAGTTGCGGGATGGCATTGGAATAGGCCGCGGGCCAGTCGTGTTCGCTGTCCAGAATGACCTGTTCCACGTCTTCCTGCTTCACCCGATCCAGTCGCGCCTGTTGAACCGCGGCCATGACCTGCCCTTGATACTTGCAGCTTTCCTCTTTGGTTTCAGAAGCATAGACCGGCGCCGCCAGGACGGCGACTGCGAGGGCGATGCGAATCATGGACGCACTCCGGGAATCAGTTGGTGATCCAAGCAGACTACCCCCGCGCCGCGACAGCTTCCATGGCTGTTTTCAGATCATGGACCAGCGTCCTGGCCATGGAGCGAAAGACCATGATCTGAAACGACTGCGCGCCAATGCGGGTGATCGAGGCCATCATGTGCTTCAGCTCCGTGCGCAGGGTATGACCACGCTTGAAGACCTGCGGCCGTAGATCCACGGGCACGAGCCGGGCAAGCACGTCCTCGCCCCTCTCTCCTTCGAGCTTCACCACCGCCCAGGCATCGCTCTGATCGGTCAGCGCGGCGTGGTCCGCCAGCCTGCGATCCGGCTCCGGCCCGATCAACATGACCATGTCCCGGCCAAACCAGAGTGCACGGTTCCCCGCCTTGCCGGTCGCCAGGTTCGCTGTCGGCAACCCCATGCCATGCGCCGCCTGCAACGCTTCATCCAGCGCTTTCTGCTGCCCTTTGAACGGGGCGATCGACCACATCTGGCCGGGGTGTTCCTCGATCAGTTTCATGCCGCCGACGGTTACCGGCAACAGCCCGTCACAGGGGCTTTTTGAAATCAGGTCAGCCACGGGCTCGCTCTCCTTCCGGGTCGTAGAACACTGGGGACACCACTTCGCACAGGGTGTCGGCCCCCCGCATGTGATCGACCATGCGCACGGTCTCTCCGATGCGGCTGCGGCCCTCCTTCAGAAAGCCGAGGCCGATGGGATGGCCCAGCACAGGCGAAAATGCGGCCGAGGTCACATGGCCGAGATCATAGACCCGCTCCACCGGATCGCCCGGTGCGAACAGATGCGCACCGGCGGTGATTTCCTTGGCGGCCCCAGCCGGTTTCAGCCCAACCAGCTGCATGCGGTCATCGCCCAACAGGCCTTCGCGGCCCGCCATTGCCTTGCCGATGAAATCCTTCTTGCTGGACATCATGCCCTGCAGCCCCAGATCACCGGCGGTCACGGTGCCGTTGATCTCGGCATGGGTAATCAGCCCCTTCTCGATCCGCAGGACATTCAGCGCCTCCATGCCATACGGACCACCCTCCAGCGCTTCGGCCCGGTTCAGCAACAGGCGGTACAGGCTTTCGCCATAGCGCGCCGGCACGGCCAGCTCATACGCGTGCTCCCCCGAAAAGGAGATGCGGAACAGCCGCCCGCGCACGCCCTGCACAGTCGCCGCACCGCAGCCCATGAAGGGCCAGGTCTCGCCCGTGACCTCTTCCTCCAGCAAATCGTTCAACAGCGCGCGTGATTTCGGCCCGGCAACGGCGAACTGGGCCCATTGTTCGGTCACCGAGACAAAGCGCACGTCCCAGTCCGGACGCAACACCTGGCTGACAAACTCCATATGCGCCATCACCTCGCCCGCAGCCGCGGTGGTGGTGGTGACGAGGAAATGGTGGTCATCCAGCCGCGCGCAGGTGCCGTCGTCCATGACGAAACCGTCCTCGCGCAACATCAGCCCGTAGCGGACCTTGCCCGGTTTCAGCGTGCTCATCGTGTTGGTGTAGAGGAAGTCGAGAAACTTGCCCGCATCCGGCCCCTGAACGTCGATCTTGCCGAGGGTCGAGACATCGCAGATGCCAACCGTCCTGCGCACCATCGCCGCCTCGCGGTCGCAGGACTGTCGCCAATTGGTTTCCCCCGGCTGCGGAAAATAGGCCGCGCGGTACCAAAGGCCGACCTCCAGCTGATGCGCGCGCCGGGCCTCGTTTTCAGCATGGGAGGTCAGGAAGCGCTGCGGCTTGAAGCCCTGCCCCGCGGCCCCGCCCCCCATGGCGCCGATGGACACGGGCACAAATGGCGGGCGGAAGGTGGTGGTGCCGGTCTCGGCAATCGTGCGCCCGGTGACATCGGCCAGCACCGCCAGCGCCGCCACGTTGGAGTTCTTGCCCTGATCGGTCGCCATGCCTTGCGTGGTGTAGCGCTTCATGTGCTCAACCGAACGGAAGTTCTCGCCAGCCGCCTGCCTGACATCCTTGACGGTGACATCGTTCTGAAAGTCAAGCCAGGCGCGCCCCTTGCCCGGTACCGCCCAGAGCGCGGCGATGCGATAGGGGTCATCCTCCGCATCCGGAAGATCCGAAGCGGTCACCCGGAGGCCCAGCGCCTCCAGAACCGATGTCGCGGCCTCTGCCCCCTCGCGCAATGCGCCTGCGGTGGAGAACGTCCCGTTACAGGCGCCCGCCGCGACCAGGCCCGGGACAGCGCCGGGACTGGGCACAAAGGCCAGCGCCTCGCGGTTCCACACGGGGCGCGCATTCAGGTGACAGGTCAGATGCACCGACGGGTTCCAGCCGCCCGACATCGCCAGGCAATCGGTCTGGATCTTTTCCTCTCCCCTCACGGAGCGCAGGGTGATGCTCTCCAATCGCTGCCGACCGGCGCTGTCACACACCTGGGCGCCACGGATCACCTGGAAAGGGCCACCGTCCGGCGCGTCATGACGGCTGTCGATCACCGCCGCCACATGTACGCCCGCGTCATGCAGGTCGCGCGCGGTCCGATGGGCCTGGTCATTGTTGGCAAAGACGGTGACGCGCTCGCCCGGCGCAACACCCCAGCGGTTCAGATAGGCGCGCACGGCACCGGCCATCATGATGCCCGGGCGGTCGTTGTTGCGGAAGGCGACCGGGCGTTCGATCGCGCCCGTCGCCAGCACCGCGTGTTTCGCCACGATCCGCCAGAAACATTCGCGCGGACGGTGGCTGTCTTTCAGCGAGTGGGTGCGCGGCAGGTGGTGCGAGACGCGCTCCAGCGCCCCGTAGGTGCCATGGTCATAGGCGCCGGTGACGGCGGTTCGCGGCATCAGCCGCACGTTGTCCATCGCCTCCAGCTCGGCCAGAACCTCAGCCGCCCAGACGTGACCGGGCCTGTCGCCGACCTCTTCGCGCTCGGCCAGCAGGCGGCCGCCCATGCGGCTGTCTTCCTCTGCCAGGATCACATCCGCCCCGGCGCGGCCCGCGGTCAGCGCCGCCATCAGACCGGCTGGCCCCGCGCCGATTACCAGCACGTCGCAGAAGGCATAAGCCTTTTCATAGCGGTCCGGGTCCGGCTCCCCCGACAGCGCCCCCAGCCCGGCGGCGCGGCGGATCAGCGGCTCATAGAGCTTTTCCCACAACGGCGCGGGCCACATGAAGGTCTTGTAGTAGAACCCCGCCCCCAGGAACGGCGCCGCCAGATCGTTCAGCGCCATCACGTCGCGCTCGACGCTGGGCCAGCAATTCTGGCTGCGCGCCTCCAGCCCCTCGTACAACTCCTGCTGGGTGGCCCGGACATTCGGGTCCTGCTGGCCGCCGGTGCCGATGGTGACCAGCGCATTCGGCTCCTCGCTGCCCGCGGTCAGGATCCCGCGCGGACGGTGATACTTGAACGACCGGCCCACCAAGTGCACGTCGTTAGCCAAGAGCGCCGCAGCCAGCGTATCGCCCTCCAACCCCATCATGTGGCGGCCGTTGAAGGAAAAGGTCACCGGCTTTGCGCCCTGGTTCAGGCCGACTCCCGGACGTCTCATGCGGCACCTCCCAGCCCGGCCTCTGACGCCAGCTCGACGTTGGAGACCTCATGGGTCACGGTGTCACGGGTGACCTTCAGCCAGGCGCCGCAGCCCATATGGTGAAACCACAACTCCTGCAACGGGCCTGCCGGGTTCTCCCGCAGGTTCACGTAGGCGTGCCAGGCCTCCAGATCCGCGCCCTCGCCCGCGCGCTGCACCGCCGCCCCCTTGTAAGAGAATTCGCGGTGATCGCGCGCACCGCAGAGCGGACAGGTAAGTCTCATGACCGGCGCTCCTTCATCTTTCTAAAAATACTCCCGCCGGAGGCATCCCCGGCCCGCGCCGAACGCTTAGTGCAGGTTATGCTGCGCACCGGTGCCCTCCTCATCCATCAGGCCACGCCCGCTGCGGAACCGGTCGAGTCGGAACCGTGTCGCCGCGCCATGCGGGCGGTCGGTGGCGATCAGATGCGCGTAGACGCTGCCCGAGCCCGGCGTCGCCTTGAAACCGCCATAGCACCAGCCGCAATTCAGGTAGAGCCCGTCGATGGGCGCATGGTCGATGATGGGGGAGCCATCCGGCGTCATGTCCATGATGCCGCCCCAGCTGCGCAACAGCCGCGCCTTGCCCAACGCAGGCATCATCGCCACGCAGGCCTCCATCGTATGCTCTGCCATCGGCAGATTTCCCCGCGCGGCGTAGGATGCGTAAAAATCCAGGTAGCTGCCGAACACCAGCCCGCCCTTGTCGGACTGGCTGATGTACAAATGCCCTTCGGCAAAGGTGATGACATGATCGACGATCGGTTTCAGCCCCTCCGACACGAAGGCCTGCAGCACGTGGCTTTCTATCGGCAGCGTTAACCCGGCAAGCGCCGCCACCTGGCCCGAACGCCCAGCCGCCGCCAGCGCGACTTTCTTTGCCCGGATCGGACCGCGCGTGGTCTGCACGCCCGTCACCTTGCCGCCCGCCACGTCGATGCCGGTCACCTCGCAGTTCTGAATCAGGTCCACCCCACGCATGTCGGCAGCCCGCGCATAGCCCCACGCCACCGCGTCATGACGAGCGGTTCCGGCGCGGCGCTGCATCAGACCACCCATGATCGGGAAACGATTGTTGTCGAAGTTCAGATAGGGCGCCAGGCGGCGCAGCGCGTCACGCCCCAGCAGTTCGGCATCATCCCCCTGATTGATGATGGCATTGCCCCGTCGCACCGCCGCGTCACGCTGCGCATCATTGTGGAACAGGTTGATGATCCCACGCTGCGACATCATCGCGTTGTAGTTCAACTCCTGCTCGAGCCCCTCCCAGAGTTTCAGGGAATGGGAGTAGAATTCGGAATTTCCCGGCAAATAGTAATTAGCGCGCACGATGGTGGTGTTGCGCCCGACATTGCCGCCACCAAGATAGCCCTTTTCCAGCACGGCCACGTTGGTGATGCCGTGTTCACGCGCCAGGTAATAGGCGGTTGCCAGCCCGTGACCGCCCCCGCCGATGATGACCACGTCATATTCGGCCTTCGGCGCCGGATTGCGCCACTGCGGCCGCCAGCCCGTGTTGCCGGTCACCCCCTCTTTCAACACACGCCAGCCCGAAAACCGCATGTCGCTCCCCCCTCACTCAAGGCCTGCGAGCGGATCAACGGCCCCCGGTAACATCCGCCACGACGCCGCGTCCCCCTGTTCGCAATTCATAGGAAACTATCCACCTCTGTCCAGTTCGAATTGTCGATCCGCGGAAACCGGCGTGATCCGGACGAAAAAAGGGGCGGCAGGTTTCCCCACCGCCCCATTTCGATACTCCGCGCAAAGGCGTCTCAGAGACCCTTGGCGTGATAGCTCTTGGCCACCTTGTCGATCGAGACCAGATAGGCCGCAGTGCGCAAGTCGGTGACCTCTTCCCGGCTGTGCCAGACCTCGCGCATCGACTGGTAGGCCACCCGCATGGTGTCATCCAACCCCGAGCGCACCAGCTCCAGCTCGCCCGCGCCCTTGAGGTACTTTTGCTTGAAGTCCGGCGACATCGACCAGGTTTCCCCCATCACGTCATCCAGTCGTTGCAGCTCGTCGATCACCAGCTGATGACGCGCCTCTTCCTGGCGGCGCTGCATGCGGCCAAAGCGGATGTGGCTGAGGTTCTTCACCCACTCGAAGTAGGACACCGTCACACCGCCTGCGTTGGCATACATGTCGGGGATGATCACGCAGCCCTTCTTGCGCAGGATCTCGTCCGCGCCAGCGGTGACCGGCCCGTTGGCGGCCTCGATGATCAAGGGCGCTTTCACACGTTCGGCGTTGGACAGGTTGATGACCCCTTCCAGCGCCGCGGGGATGAGGATGTCGCACTCCTCTTCCAGCAAGAGCGCACCATTCTCGACATACTGGGCGTCCGGATAGCCGGAAACGCCGTCATGCTTGACGATCCAGTTGCGCACCGCTTCGACATCCAGGCCGTCCTCGTTGAACAGACCGCCATCGCGCTCGATGATGCCGGTGATCCGCGCCCCGTCTTCCTCGCTCAGGAACTTGGCCGCGTGGTAGCCCACGTTGCCCAGGCCCTGGACGATGATGCGCTTGCCGTCCAGCTTGCCGGACAGGCCGGCGGCGGCCTTGTCTTCCTCGTGGCGGAAGAACTCCTGCAGGGCATATTGAACCCCACGGCCCGTCGCCTCGATCCGGCCGGCGATACCGCCCGCGTTCAGCGGCTTGCCGGTGACACAGGCGCGCGCGTTGATATCGGTGGTGTTCATGCGCGCATATTGGTCTGCAATCCAGGCCATCTCGCGTTCGCCGGTTCCCATGTCCGGCGCGGGCACGTTCTGACTGGGGTGAATCAGGTCGCGCTTGGCCAGTTCATAGGCAAAGCGGCGGGTGATCAGCTCCAGCTCGTGTTCCTCGTATTCGCGCGGATCGATGCACAACCCGCCCTTGGACCCACCAAAGGGGGCTTCCACCAGCGCGCATTTGTAGGTCATCAGCGCGGCCAGCGCCTCGACCTCGTCCTGGTTGACGCCGGTGGCATAGCGGATACCGCCCTTGACCGGCTCCATATGTTCGGAATGCACCGAGCGATAGCCCGTGAAGGTGTGCATCGCCCCCCGCAGACGCACCCCGAAACGCACCGTGTAAGTAGCGTTGCAGACACGGATTTTTTCCTCCAGCCCCGGCGGCAGATCCATCAGGGATACGGCCCGGTTAAACATCAGGTCCACGCTCTCGCGGAAGCTCGGCTCTGTGCGGCTGCTCATCTCAAAAACTCTCCGTAAGTCAGACACCGACTCGCTGCCGGTGATGGGAGCACTCTATGCAGAGAAAATTAAGGAGTGCGACCTTTTTGACCATTTTCAGCCAAATGACGCGATTTTTATTGCAGCAGTTTCGATTCGCACCACGCCGCCCCGCATTGTCGCCGAGTCGCCGACAACAAACTGAAATTCCCCAAGATTGCCTGCGCAAGCCGCAACAGTCGGAGCAATTCAGGCATATTCCCGCCCAAATTCAGCCACCTTTTCCGGGCATCAATTAATAAATTCCACGTCTACAGCCGTGCTGAACCGTTCCGCAGCCGGCGGGGGTGTCTCGATGAGCATGCGTCACATGAAGTCCACGGCTCTGGCCGCGCCGCTGATGCAGCGATGCCTGGCCAAGGCAACGCATTTCCGGCGGCAGGAAGAGGGGGCAATGGCTGCGCCTGCTTGCTTCACGATTCTGGCCATGGTCGTGGTCGGCGGCATCGGGGTCGACCTGATGCGGATGGAACGTGACCGCACCATGCTGCAGTACACGCTGGATCGGGCCGTGCTGGCAGCGGCCGACCTGGACCAGCAGAAATCCCCCGATGCAGTGGTGCTGGACTACCTGACCAAATCAGGGCTTGAGCAGTATTACCAAACCCCCTGGTGGGAAGCCGGGATCGGCTTCAAGAAGGTGCAAGGCACCATTGAAACCGCGTTCCCAACCCACCTTTTGCGCCATGCGGGGGTGGATGAGCTGCCGCTCTATGCCACCTCACGCGCCGAAGAGAGCATCGACGGGTTGGAGATTTCGCTGGTGCTGGACGTCTCCGGCTCGATGCGCTCGAACAACCGGCTGACCAACCTCAAGGCTGCGGCCAAGGATTTCATCGATACGATGGTGGCCAATACCACCGACGGCAAGATGTCGATCTCCGTCGTGCCCTATGCGACGCAGGTGTCGCTGCCGGAAGAACTCTACAATCTGTACAATATCGACACCCCGGCGGGGGCGGACGGCAGCATCCATTCACGCTGCGTGAATTTCTCGGCCTCGGATTTCCAGACGACCACGCTGTCTCCGACCGCTCCACTGCAAGGCACGATGCATTTCACCCCTTGGGACAGCGCCTACTACGATAACCGAACGCGCTACAGCAGCGGCCCTCAACTCATCAGCACGCCAGTCTGCGAAGATGAACCCAACCGGGAAATTCTGCCGCTTCAGAAGGATGCAACTGTTCTCAAGAATTATATCGAGAGCTTTGAGGCTGGTGGAAACACGTCGATCGACATTGGCATGAAATGGGGGACAGCGCTGCTGGACCCCTCGGCTCGGCCTGTCATCAATGCCCTGACGACAGGTGCCGGAGCAACGGTGCCCGCCGATTTCGCCGCCCGCCCGGCCGAATACAACGATGCAGAGACCGTAAAGGTGATCGTGCTGATGACCGACGGGCAGAACACCTCGCAGTATTACGTCGAAAGCGACCACCGCGAGGGCGACTCCAACGTCTGGTTCACCGTGGCCGACGACGGAACTAAAATCTATTCCACCCTGAACCCCTCGACTGGCAACTACTATTGGCACCTGCAATACGGGTCACGGTGGGAGGACCATCCTTTTGGCACAGGCACTGACTGGTACCGCAATTGCGACGGCTGTCGCTGGCGCCAGGAATCCGGGACAGCGACACGGCTGAATTGGGCGGACCTCTTTGCTTACACCTCCCTCAAGTATTTGTATTACGGCATCTACCGCGATTGGATGGGCACCAGTTCGGCGAGAAGCACTTGGTACTACGGCGTCTACGACGCCTACGGCAACTCGACCAAGAACGCACGCACCCGCGCCATCTGCCAGGCTGCGAAGGATCAGGGCATCATCGTTTACACGATTGGCTTCGAGGCCCCCAGCAACGGTGTCGAGGTGCTGCAGGACTGCGCCAGCTCGGATTCGCATTACTTCGACGTGCAGGGGCTTGAAATCAGCGACGCCTTCGCCTCCATCGCCACCTCGATCCGCCAGCTGAGGCTGACACAATGATCCGCCGCTGCCTGCAAGGCCTGCGCCGGTTCCGGCGCCGCGAAGAGGGCAACGCCTCGGTTGAATTTGCCATTGTCATACCCGCCTTTCTGATGGCGCTGATGTCGACGGTGGAACTGGGCATGATCAACCTGCGCCACTCGCAGCTGGAACGGGCGCTGGACCAGACCGTCCGCGATATCCGGCTGGCGACGGGGGCCAATCATCAGCACGACGACATCCGTGACGCAATTTGCACGCGCTCGGGCTTCATCGACAATTGTGCCACGTCGCTGCGACTGGAGATGATCCGGATCGATCCCTTCAACTGGAGCCCGGTGGACCCGGAGCCGGACTGCATCAACCGGATCGAGGACGTGCAGCCGGTCCGCAATTTCACCAGCGGCAAATCAAACGAACTCATGCTGCTGCGTGCCTGCATGAAGTTCAAACCGGTTCTCCCGACCTGGGGACTGGGCAAAAGCCTGCACAAGGACGCAGATGGGCGCATCAGCCTTTTCGCCACCTCCGCATTCGTCCAGGAACCGAGGTAAGCCACCATGCTGACAGCCCTGTCCCGGACCCATCTCGGCCGCGCCCTGCGCCGCTTGCGCAACGATACGAATGGCAGCGTCTCGGTGGAGTTCGTCATCTACATGCCGCTGCTGCTCGGCATGTTCGCGGCAATCTACACCTTCTTCGACGCCTTCCGCCGCGACAGCGTCAACCTCAAGGCGGCCTATACCATCTCGGACCTAATCTCGCGTGAGACCACGGCGATCAACGATGCTTATCTCAACAGCATGTACGAGATGACCAAGCTGCTGATCCGGCAGGATTCGCAACTGGGGCTGCGGGTGTCGGTGATCCGCTGGGATGACGCTGACGCCAAGTATTACGTCGACTGGTCCGAGGTGCGCGGCACATCGGACATCACCTGGACCGACGCCACGATCAACACGGTCGCGCACAAGCTGCCGTCGATGCCGGACCAGGAGCGGGTCATTCTGGTGGAGACCTTCAACGAAATGCAGCCCGCGTTTGACGTGGGCTTGCCGACGCTGGATCTGGACAACTTCGTGTTTACCCGACCGCGCTTTGCACCTCTGGTTGCCTTCGAGGGCAGCTCCAGCGGTGGTGGTGGCCACGATGACGGCACCGGCGGCACCGACTGACGCGCCGCCCCAACCGACCTTTATCGCGGCACCGGCCGTCTCAGCGGTGGTCCCGCTGCACCAGCATCGCCGCCAGGATTTCCGACATTGCCTTGCCCTGCTGGCCGGGTGTCACGCCACCGATGCCAATCCGCCGCCCCCAGCGCCACCACAGCCCCGGAAGCCAGCTGCGCGCGGCAGGAGTGCGGGTGCGGATCAGAAAACCGTTCGACGGCTTGAAGGCGAAAAAGCCGCGATCTATCGCCTCGATTTCAGACACCGGGGCGATGATCTGACCGTCAGAGCACCGCAGCGCGTCTTCGGTCAGTTCGATATGATGGGTCGTGGCCTGCCAAAGCCGGACCGCCAGCCACAGCGCGGCGCTGCCAACCACCAGCAGAAACACCAGCCAGGCCGGGGATGGCGGCGCGGCGAACGCCACATAGACAAGGATGCAGCCGGTTGCCGCCAGCATCGCCGTGCCCATAACCCGGCGCGGGGCCGATGCCTTGATTGTTGCCAATACGTTTTCGCTCATCACCTGCTCCCCATGTTCATGCGCAGGGAATAGACCGGACCGGCGCCGAGGAACAGCCCCAGCGAGCGCCGGGCGCTGCCCGGATCGGCAAGTGTTGCGCCTGGTGCAGAACAGGGGCGCACGGCGACGCTCAGGCCCAGCCGGATTGCGCCACGGCAAAGACCTCCTGCGGTGCGCGCAGGCCTTTCAGGCGTTGACGCCCCAGCGAACGACTGATCAACCGTCCCAGGGGCGCAGCCCGTCGGCAGAACTCCTCCGAGACCAGCAAAGGCTCCCCGAGGGCACTGCAGAGACCCGCCAGACGTGACGCGAGATTCACGTCGCGCCCGACGACCGTGTAGTCCAGCCGCATGCCCGAGCCGACGTTGCCAAAACCGACCTCGCCAAAGTGCAGCGCGATCCCGACCTTGAAACGGGGCGCGTCGCGCCGCGCCTCGACCCGCGCCAGCGCCGCGCGAGCCGCCGCCAGCGCCTGACCGCATGTAAAGGCATCGCCATCCTCGGTCCGAAACACCGCCAGAATACCGTCGCCGACAAATTTCAACACTTCGCCGCCTGCCGTTTCGATCGGCGGCACCACACAGTCATAGTAGGTGTTCAGCAGGCCCGTGGCCTCTTCCGCCGTCATCTCGGCGGTCAGTTCGGTGAACCGCCGCATGTCGGAAAACAGGACCGCGGACCGGATGTGCGTGACCTGGCCGCGATGCACGTCACCGGAGAGGATCCGCTGCTGCGGCTCTTCCCCGACATAGATGCGCAGCACCTCCTGCATGGCGCGGGCGGTGGCAAGGATTTCCTGACAGGCGGACAGCGCGGGGAACACCGCGCGCAGGAAGGCGATGTCCGCGGCCGAAAAACCGGCGGCGCGGCGGGTGGCGAAACTGAAAGTTCCGGCCATGCCGCTGCGCATGAAGATCGGCGCCATCAGGTAGTGGACATACCCATCGGCCTTCAGCTCGGGCACGATGCCATACCGATCATCGGGGGTCTTGGGCAACCACAAAGCCACCCATTTTCCGGTCTTATGCACCTCGGCCGCCGGCGATTGCGCATAGCCGGACGAGGAGCCGATCTGGAACGGAAACAAATGGCTGCGAGCGCCCTTGCCATGCTCCCAGAACCGGGCGCTGGCCACCGCTTCGGCATGCAGGAGGGGCACGATGGAACTGGCACGATGCAAAGGCACGCCTGCGTCCCGGATCATCGCCGCCACCCGTGTCAGCACGTTGTCGGCATCAGAGGCCTCCCGCGCTTCGCCGAGCATGTAGGTGACCAGTCGCAGCGCGGGCTCCAATCGGTCTGGTGGCAGTTTGCACAGGGGGGCAGGCATATCGGCCATGCCCCCAATTTACGCCCTGCACCGGCCTGCTGGCAACGACTATTCACCTCTACGGCCCGGTCACATGCCGAGACCACGGAAGCCCCAAGCTGTTCACGGCTGCACAGCCGCCGTGCCTGGTCTGGGGTTTTCCAGGCCAGCGGGGAAGTTATCTGTGATCCAGCAACCGACAACCGGAGACAGCCCATGTCGCTCAGACCCATTCTTGAGACCCGCGCCGCACAGCCTCATACCGAAGGGGCTGGCGTGAAGTTGCACCGTGCCTTCGGCTTTCAGGACCCGTCCGAGCTGGATCCCTTCCTGCTGTTCGACGATTTCCGCAACGACCGGCCCGAGGATTTTCTGCGCGGCTTCCCGTGGCACCCGCATCGCGGCATCGAAACCATTACCTATGTTCTGGCCGGCTCGGTGGAGCATGGCGACTCGCTGGGCAATGTCGGGACACTCGGGGCCGGAGACGTGCAGTGGATGACGGCCGGATCGGGCATTCTGCACCAGGAGATGCCGACCGGAAATGCCAAGGGCCAGATGCACGGCTTTCAGCTGTGGGGCAACCTGCCCGCCAGTCAGAAGATGACCGCACCGCGCTATCAGGACGTGAAGGGCGGCGAGATCCCGGAGATCATTGACGACGACGGCACCCGCGTCAAAGTGATCGTGGGCGAATTCTGGGGCAAACGCGGACCGGTGGACGGCATTGCCGCCGATCCGCAGTATCTCGACGTGTTCATCCCCGCCGGAGTGAAAAAGACCCTGCCGATAGACACCTACCGCCGGGCCTTCGCCTATGTATTTGAAGGCGAGGCCGCCTTTGCGGATGCCTCCGCGCCGCAAGGGGTGCTGCTGGAAAAGGAAGTGGCTGGTCAGGAGGTCAACATCCGCGACATGTCAGGGGACCGGACCCTGATCCGGTTTGGCACAGGCGACGAGATCACCGTGCAGGCAGGTCCACAGGGCGTGCGTTTCTTGCTGATTTCCGGCGCGCCGATCAATGAACCGGTGGCCTGGCATGGGCCGATCGTGATGAACACCCAGGCCGAATTGCACCAGGCGTTCAAGGAGCTGCGCAACGGCACGTTCATCCGCCCGGCCCATTGATTGCGCAGATCGGCGGTGGTGCCTCTCTCGCAGGGGGCACCGCCAAAAGCGCTTCGGGATGTGCTATACTTCCGCCTGTTCAGCAATCTGGAGGGGGAAGACATGATCATCCGCGTTTTCCGCGCGACCGTTCGCGACGACAAGATCAAGGCGTTTCAGGAGTTTCTGACCAAGACCGCCGTGCCGCATGTGCGCCGCCAGCCGGGGTTGGTTTCCATCACGGCCGGGCTGCCGAGGGCGGACTCCCCTGCCACCTTCTGCGTTGTGATGGTCTGGGAGAGCGTCGCCGCACTGCAGGCCTTTGCCGGTGAGGACTGGGAGCAACCACATGTGCTGCCGGAAGAAGATCCGATGGTTCTGAGCCGTGAGATCGAGCATTATGACATGATCGGACTGCTCAGCTGAAACCGCGCAGCGCCTTTGCCAATGGCGGGCCAGCCCGCCAGTTTCAGGCGCTGACCGCCTTGCGCACCATATCCCAGTAGACCCGCTCCACCTCGTCCAGGGTCAGGCGACCTTCCGAGCGATACCAGGTGTTCACCCCGTTCAGCATCGCGATCACCGCAAGCGTGGCGATCTTGGTATCGGCGATGTCGAACACGCCCTGCTCGACACCTTCTTTCAGGATTCCCTCGACACCGTTCTCGTAATTCCGCCGCAGCGTTTCAATGCGGGTGAAATTCTCTGCCGTGAGGTTGCGCAGCTCCATATAGGCGATGAAGACGGCATCCGGACGCTGGAGGTGAAAGCGGATGTGAAACCCGGTAAACGCCCGCAGCCGGTCCATCGCGCTGTCGGCCCGGGGCACCGCATCCCAGGCAGCCTGCAATTCTTCCATGTGGCCAGCCATCAACCGGAACAGCAGGCTTTGCTTGTCTGGCGTATAATTGTAAAGCGCACCGGCCTGCACGCCCACCTCGCGCGCGATCTGGCGCATCGACACCGCGGCATAGCCGTGCTGCGCAAACAACCGCAGCGCCGCGTTGTGGATCTTGGGGCCGGTGATGCCGGAGTGGGAACCCTGAGTACGTGCCATGCGACCGACAATAACTGAACACATGTTCAATAAAAAGAGGGATTCGCGCCTCGTGCACGGGCCGCAGCAACCTGTTGCAGGTTGAAAACAATTGTGCAGATGCCTGTGACCCCCTAGAACCAGCCTCGGCAACAGGGGAACGACGATGCGAACACGGGCGCGGATCACGGTATATCTGGCATTGATCACCGCGGCGGCCATGGCTGCCTGCACCCGTGTCCCCGAGCTCGAAGACCGTCTGACACCGGACCTGCGCAACGCGCCCTACCCCAAATTGCTGCCGTTGGACCGGACGCTAGAACCCCTGGCCTCACCCGCAGTCGCCAATGAGGAACTCGAGCAGCAGCTTGATGCGCGCGCAGCGCGATTGCAGCGACGGGCCGAGGCCCTGCGCAACGCGGAATTCTGATCTTCTGCCGCCCTCTACGCCCCTGCGACGGGAAGCGTGTTTCGGTCGGCGTTGCACGCTCGCGCCGAACCCGCTAAGGCGGGGCTGAACGTTTCGGAACAAAGGACCTCCAGCTATGACAGAACCGCTTCGCCTTGGGATTGCAGGTTTGGGCACGGTTGGCATCGGCGTGGTCAAGATTGTCCGCCGCCATGCCGCGCTGCTGGAGGCGCGCACCGGACGCCCGGTGGTGATCTCGGCGGTGTCGGCCCGGGATGCGGCCAAGGACCGCGGTGTTTCGCTGAAGGACTACGCCTGGGAGACCGACCCGGTGGCGCTGGCGCGGCGCGATGATGTCGATGTCTTCGTCGAGCTGATGGGCGGCCATGAAGGGGCTGCCAAGGCCGCGACCGAGGCGGCGCTGGCCGCGGGCAAGGACGTGGTCACTGCCAACAAGGCGCTGCTGGCGATCCACGGTCAGGCGCTGGCCGAACAGGCCGAGAGCGCAGGCCGGGTGATCCGTTTCGAGGCGGCTGTCGCCGGCGGCATCCCGGTCATCAAATCGCTGACCGAGGGGCTGGCCGGCAATGAGATCACCCGCGTCATGGGCGTGATGAACGGCACCTGCAACTATATCCTGACCCAGATGCAGGCCACCGGCCAGGGCTACAACGCCCTGTTCGAAGAATGCGGCCGCCTCGGCTACCTCGAGGCGGACCCGAACCTCGACGTGGGCGGCATCGACGCGGGCCACAAGCTGGCGCTGCTGGCCTCGATCGCCTTTGGCAGCCGCCCGGATTTCAGCAATGTGGAACTGGAAGGCATCCAGCGCATCCAACTGGAGGACATTCAGGCCGCCGCCGACATGGGCTACCGCATCAAGCTGCTGGGCGTGGCGCAGCGCACCGCCCGCGGACTGGAGCAGCGCATGTCGCCCTGCCTCGTGCCGGAAAACTCGCCGCTGGGGCAGCTGGAAGGCGGCACCAACATGGTAGTGATCGAGGGCGACTCGATCGAGCAGGTGGTGCTGCGCGGCCCCGGGGCCGGTGAAGGCCCAACCGCCAGTGCGGTGATGGGAGATATCCTCGACCTGGCACGCGGCCTGCGGATCTCCACCTTCGGCCAGCCCGCCACCACCCTGGCAGAGCTGGCACCGGCCCAGACTGGCCTGCCCGCCCCCTTCTATCTGCGCATGGGGCTGCTGGACAAACCCGGCGCGCTGGCCAAGGTGGCGTCGATCCTGGGTGAGGCCGGCGTGTCGATCGACCGGATGCGCCAATACGGCCATTCCGCCCCGGTGGCCCCGGTGCTGATCGTGACCCATAAATGCACCCGCGCCACGCTGGACGTCGCACTGGAGGGGCTGACCGCCACCGATGTGGTCGACGGCAGCCCGGTGGCGCTGCGCATCGAAGAGGTCTGAGCCGCCGAAACCGGCAGCAAACGGCATTTTTTCGGCCTGCGGCGGGGCAATCCCGCCGTCCCGACCGCCATCGCCCTTGCGAGCCGCCCCCGCCCCGCGCTATTCGGCTTGCAACGCCCTTTCATTTCATTCCCGTTGAGACAGGATTTCCGGTATGACAACGAACACCTCTGATGCGCCCTTCCATGACCGCATGCTTTCGCTGGGCCTCGCCCGCGTCGCCGAGCAGGCTGCCCTGGCCTCGGCCTCGCTGATCGGCCGCGGCGACGAGAAGGCCGCCGACCAGGCCGCCGTCAACGCCATGCGCGAGCAACTGAACCTGCTGGACATTGCAGGCGTCGTCGTGATCGGCGAAGGCGAGCGCGACGAAGCCCCGATGCTGTACATCGGTGAGGAAGTCGGCACCGGCAACGGCCCCGGTGTCGACATCGCGCTTGACCCGCTGGAAGGCACCACGCTGACCGCCAAGGACATGCCGAACGCGCTGACCGTGATCGCCATGGGCCCGCGCGGCTCGATGCTGCACGCGCCGGACACCTACATGGACAAGCTGGCCATCGGTCCCGGCTACCCCGAAGGCGTGGTATCGCTGGAAATGTCCCCGCGTGAGCGCGTCGAGGCGCTGGCAAAGGCCAAGGGCTGCGCGCCCTCCGACATCACCGTCTGCATCCTGGAGCGCCCGCGCCACGAGGCGATGATCGCCGAAGTGCGTGAAACCGGCGCCGCCATCCGCCTGATCACCGACGGTGACGTGGCCGGCGTCATGCACTGCGCCGAGTCCGAGATCACCGGTATCGACATGTACATGGGCCAGGGCGGCGCACCCGAGGGCGTGCTGGCGGCTGCGGCACTGAAATGCATGGGCGGCCAGATCTTCGGCCGCCTCCTGTTCCGCAACGACGATGAAAAGGCACGCGCCGCCAAGGCCGGCATCACCGATCTGGACCGCACCTATTCGCGCGACGAGATGGTAACCCAGGACGTGATCTTTGCCGCCACCGGCGTCACCGGCGGCTCGCTGCTGCCCTCGATCAAGCGCACCCCGGGCTGGGTGGAGACCACCACGCTGCTGATGCGCTCGAAAACCGGCTCGGTCCGGCGCATGTCCTACCGCACGCCGCTGGCGCCGCACCAGGGCTGAGCGGTTTCGCCGAGGGAAGCGGCTTGCGCCGCTGCCTCCGGCGGGAGTATTTGAAGAAAGATGAAAGGGCCGGGTCCGTTTGGGTCCGGCCTTTGCGCATTCGGCAGATGGGGACAGATGATGAGCTTTCTGGGTGTTGAGAAATCCCTGAGCGGGCGGCGCTGGGTCGGGCCCGGCATCGAGGTTGACCGCGCATCGGAGATGATGGCGCAGCAGACCGGCCTGCCCCGCTCGGTCTGCCAGGTGCTGGCGCGACGCGGCGTACCAACAATGGAGGCGCAGGCGTTCCTCGAGCCGAAATTGAAAGAGCTGTTGCCCGACCCGCGCGACATGAAAGACATGGAAGCCGCCGCGACGCGATTTCTGAGCGCGGTGCGGCGCCGCGAGCGGATTGCGGTCTTTGCCGACTACGACGTCGACGGCGGCAGCTCTGCCGCGCTGCTGCTGGTGTGGCTGCGGCAGATGGGGCTGGAAGCGACGCTTTACATTCCCGACCGCATCGACGAGGGCTATGGCCCCAACGTGCCTGCGATGCAGCAGCTGGCCGCCGCCCATGACCTCATCATCTGCGTCGACTGCGGCACCCTCAGCCATGAGCCAATCGCCGCAGCCAAGGGCGCCGACGTGATTGTTCTGGACCACCACCTGGGCGGCGAGACCCTGCCCGACTGCGTGGCGGTGGTGAACCCAAACCGGCAGGATGAGGACGGCGATCTCGGCTATTTCTGCGCCGCGGGCGTGGTGTTCCTGATGCTGGTCGAGGCAGGTCGCCAGCTGCGCGAGGCAGGGTCCAAGGGGCCGGATCTGATGGCGCTCCTGGACCTGGTCGCGCTGGCCACGGTGGCCGATGTGGCACCGCTGATCGGAGCCAACCGCGCGCTGGTCCGCCAAGGACTGAAAGTGATGGCCGCCCGCCGCCGTCCCGGCCTGGTGGCCTTGTCGGATGTCAGCCGCATGGATTCGGCCCCCTCCACGTATCACCTTGGGTTTCTGCTCGGACCGCGGGTCAATGCCGGTGGACGGATCGGCAAGGCGGACCTCGGCGCGCGACTGCTGTCCACCGACAACCCGCATGAGGCGGCCGCCCTCGCCGAAAGGCTGGATCAACTGAACACCGAACGCCGCGACATCGAGAACGCTGTCCGCGCCGCCGCGCTGGAGCAGGCCGAGGAACGCGGGCTGGACGCGCCCTTGGTCTGGGCCGCGGGCGAAGGCTGGCACCCAGGCGTGGTCGGCATCGTCGCTTCGCGCCTGAAGGAAGCCGCCAACCGCCCCGCCATCGTCATTGGCTTCGACGGGGACGAGGGCAAAGGCTCGGGGCGGTCTGTCTCTGGCATCGATCTCGGGGCCTCGATTCAGCGGCTGGCGGCCGAAGGGCTGCTGGTCAAGGGCGGCGGCCACAAGATGGCGGCGGGGCTGACGGTGATGCGCGACAAGCTGGAGTCGGCCATGGCACGGCTGAGCGAGTTGCTGGAGAAACAGGGCGCTGGCCAAGGTGGCCCAGCGGATCTGAAACTCGACGGCGCCCTGATGCCTGGTGCCGCGACGGTCGAGCTCATCGAGCAAATCGAGCAAGCCGGCCCCTATGGCGCGGGCGCGCCAGCCCCGCGCTATGCGCTGCCAGACTTGCAAGTGCGCTTTGCCAAACGGGTGGGTGAAAGCCATCTGAAACTGTCGCTCAGCGACGGGATGGGCGGCGGCATCGACGCGATCTGCTTTGGTGCTTTCGACACGGCGCTCGGTCCGCGGCTATTGGAGCATGGCGGCGCACGGTTCCACTTCGCCGGTCGGCTGGAAGTGAACACCTGGGGCGGTCGGCAGAGCCCCCAGCTGCGCCTGGAGGATGCCTCGGAAGCCTGATTTATCAGGGACTTACCGCCTGTGGATAAGAAATTTCACAATAGCGTATTTTTTCTCTTGCGGCGATTGGCGGTTACCACTAAACACCCTCTCACACACAGAGTGGCCCGTTCGTCTATCGGTTAGGACGCCAGGTTTTCAACCTGGAAAGAGGGGTTCGATTCCCCTACGGGCTGCCACTTCTCCACCAGATCCCCTTATTTCGTTGAGCTTCCGGTTAGGAAGTGTCCCACGAATTTCCTGCCGTGGGACACTTGCGTATCAGGTAGCCTTCTCCCGGCGCGCGGCCGCCTGTGCCGCGAGACGCGCCCGCTCGAACTTCTTCGTGTAGATCTCAGCGGTTTTCACGTCGCTACCCACGCGTGTATCTCGCAGCTGAAGAACATCCGCTTGCGCGGTCCAAGATCGACATGCGCCGGGAGCGACTTGTCCGCGTGGGCGCCTTCACTGCGGCGGCGCACCGTCTTGGGGCTCTCCCCGAGCATTTCGGCGACCTCCTTCAGGTCCAGCAGCGGCGCCTTGATTGCCGCGGGATCTCTGACTGTTTCGGGGTTCACCCCGAGCGCGACCCAGACCCGGACCCAGGGATAGCCCCTGCCCCGTTTTGGAACGCCCATCCTCCCCATCAACGCGGGTATCGCGGCACGTCCGATCCCAAAGAATGCGGCCAGCTCCCTGATGCTGGCGAGGTCTGTTTGCCCCAGCTCGCTTAACGGTTGACCCATGGCTCCTCCCTTTCGGAGGGGACATGGGTGCAAGCGTTCGGCTAAAGAAACCGGGAGAGGATTCACGGCAAGAAAACCGGTGGCAGACGCGCACTGATCTCGGCTGGAAATTTCCTTCCGCCGCAGCCGTGACCACGTGTATGCGTCACACTGGGAGGACCTCGGGTCGTGATCAGCCAAAGATTCCGGAGCGCCTGCGGCGCTTCATCGCGAATGCGCCTTACGACGGGTTGAAGCGCTCTGCAGATGATTAGCCGCGCGGCGATACTTACTGACCAAGCAACCGACGAACTGCTACCAAGCTTTCGGAAGTTTCGAAGAGGATCTTAGTCTTCTGGCTTCGCGTAGACCAGCTTGCCCTCTTCATCGACGCCGACTCCTAAGCCTAACTTTCGGTGGCGGGCAAAGAAGGCCTCCTCTTCAGGGCCTGGTTCGCCCATAAGTTTGATGAAGGCCTCCTCCCAAACGGCGTGTTCTTCATCGGTCAGCTCACCGGGGTCCAGCCGACCCTCCAGAGCGGCGGCAACGCGATCCTCTTCCTGCATCCTACACCTCCTTCACGGCCCATCTTCACCCAAAAGCCACGGTAGATCGATAGTTGATTTTGCGCTGCCCGGCCGGGCGCATCCAGGAGTTACGCGAGATGATCGAGACCTAAGGGAAGTCAAACTTAACGAGTCGGATGATGCTTGTGACGTGCTCCCCGCTGAGTCCGCGTTCTTTAGTTCGTTCTGTTCAGGGGTTGGTCCTCTACTGACCGTTGGTGATACTCCCACGTCGTGCGCTGATCGGCCCGTTCATGCTTTCCGGCGACGATCAGGCCTTCGACGTCGGCCTCCATGATCAGCTGCAATACTGCCTCGGCAACGGCGCGAAGAAAATCGCCGCCATCCTGCTTTGCCAGAAGCTCGGAAAGGTCCATGTTGGTTTTGGTCATTGGGGTCTCCGTGTGGTTCATGGTTGAAGCGTCGAAACTCCATCTCGACCATACACCTCGATGGCCACCCAGCATCACACCGCTGAAGGCGACGAAACTACACCACGTCTGTGGACACTAACCGACAGGTCTGGCGAGGGTTTGCAGGACCTTGCGGCGATCACGCCCCCTCCCTTCAATTACTACGCCCCTGTCCATCTTACCGTGGGACACCCAAGACGTAACTCATTGTTTTCTCTGAGTACGGATGGCACTTTCCCTCAAAAACCTCTTATTTCTCTGAGCGTCGGGGAATGAAGTGTCCCACGATTTTTGTGCCGTGGGACATCTACGATCTATTTGGTTTGCTTCCGGCGCTCCGCTGCCTGGATTGCAAGTTGCGCTCGCTCAAACTTCTTCGTGTAGATTGCTGCGGTTTTTTCGTCGCCATGCGACAGCACTGCCATCACTTCGTAGACGGAACCTCCTTGCTCGGCGATTTCTTCCGCACACGCCTTCCGAATGCCATGTTGCGAGCGAGTAGCCTTTTTAACCTCCTTGCCTTTCTCATTGATTTCCATGGTGTAGAGGCCCGCCTCAATGATCCATTTGCGAATACGGTTGTCGAGGCTTCCGGAGGAGGCAAATGGCTTGCCCCGTTCGGTCAACAGATAAGTCGTTGCATCTTCAGGCACCTCTGCCAGCTCAAACATTAGCTCAGTGCTCATCGGCACCATCACTGGCTTTGACCCCCTCTTGCTCGGCTGCCAAGCAATCAGCAGATAGTCGCCTTGAAACTCCTCATGCTGAGGACCAAGAAGGTAGATATCGCCAATCCGACCAGCCGTATCATTGGCAAGATGGTACCACCGTCGAGCCATTGTCCCGGGACCATGGCAATCGAGGAACTTCTTCTTGTCTTCTTTGGTCCACGCAACCGCGCCCCCCTTGGAAACATGAGTATTTTCTACTTGGAACACAGGGCTGTTTTCAGGGAACCCGCGCTGTGCACCCCATCTATAGGCGGCACGGAGGGCCTTCAGGCACGTGGCTGCTGCACCTGTTCTCACACCAAAGGAATCTCGAATATGGCCGAAGGCGGCCAACGGCATAGCCGCGCTGACCTCCCCCATTCGAGACTTTCCGTCAGGTGTCCGACAATCACAGGCCTGATGCAAACCACGCTGACGGCTTTCGAAGGTCAATTTGCTGAGGTTGCCAGCCTGAACCTGATTTTTCATCCACTCGACATAGTGCTCCCGCAGTTCCTCCAGAGAGCCTTTTCCGGGCAGTACGGCTTTCTTTTTCTTCAGTTTTTCTCCCAAACGGGCAGCTTCGTAGTGTTCTTGAAAGTCCGAATGCTCTGGGCCCACGGGGATCGTAATCTTGCGCTGTTTTTCGCCTTCTACACGTACCCGCCAGCGCACATTTCCGGCGGCCGTTGCTTCCTTGCACAGACCGGGAAAATCAAACTTTACTTGCATGCCACTTCCTCCCAATCGAGTGCGTTTTCATTGGCTGCTGAGAGGTCCTTGGCAGGCGAAACGTTTTCGAGCCCACAGGAGATTTCCACGCGGAAGCCACCATCGGCCGCCACATGAACTGCGCCGGGCGTCATGCCCGAGGAAATGATGGCCTTGATCGTATTGCCAATGGATGCCTGTGAAGGTTTTGCTGCGGGCATTCTTTGCCCCTTTCTTCTTTCTTTTCGCGGATATTCGCGAACGGTTTCCGTTGCTTGCGAGCGACGACTGCGCCTCGCGAGCAGGAACTCGGTTCATTCTGAAAATCGGAAAATTTGTTTGTTTGATACTCTGTCACAGAGGCGTCAAACGCGGGTGCCGCCGCCCCCGGCTTCCCGGTAACGGCGACCAGGTTGGTCTCACCCAAACCTATCGGCTATTTTCCGCGCCTGCCGGAGATCCAGCACGTGTTGGCGCGCATGCTTGAAGCATTTCCATTGCTCGATGAGACAACGGCCCTCTCGAAGTGTCGGGCAAAGAATATCATCGCCGCTGACGTCCAATCGAATGGCCCGGCTGCCATACCCTTCCCGAATGTCATTCACGTGCCGGACAATGGCCTTTTCGAGAATTTCCAGAACAGACACGTCCTGAAAATCGAAGAGGACACCGTCCTCGAGGCGTTCGAGCGTCGGCGCGATCTGGCTGAGCTTCAACTCCGTGATCTCAACAGAAGCTTCTCGCCATTCCGATACGAAGTGCCTCGCATACCGAATGGCTCGAAGAGCAGCCCGCTCCTGAGGAGATTCCGGCTCGTAACCTGGTTCGTAATGCATCTGAACCTCCCTCATGCAGCGATGTCGAAATCGAAGACTGGCAGATCAGACGCCGCATCGATGGCGCGCATGTGATCTTCCAGGCGGTCTGTCAAAAGACAGATCTCCTCAACCATCGGATCCATGGGATCGATTTCTGCGAAGAGCGCG
>NZ_JBGFGM010000119.1:0-106855 GCF_041224635.1 Leisingera sp. XS_AS12 | reverse complement strand
CCCCCCCCCCCCCCCCCCCCCCCCCCCCCCCCCCCCCCCCCCCCCCCCCCCCCCCCCCCCCCCCCCCCCCCCCCCCCCCCCCCCCCCCCCCCCCCCCCCCCCCCCCCCCCCCCCCCCCCCCCCCCCCCCCCCCCCCTTCCCCCCCCCCCCCCCCCCAAGGCCGCACGGAAGGGGCTCCGGCGCAGCCGGTGCACCTGCGGGCGCGGGAGCACACTGGTCCGCTATCGCCGCAAGGTCGGGTTGAGGCAGACGGTCGGCTCTGCGTCAGACGGCGCAACAGCGCCGCAATACTGGCACCGCCATTGGCCCTCGGCACGCGCCTGCCGCCAGCGACAATTGCGGGTAAGGCTCGTAGTCCGTCTCCGCCACAGCAAGTAGCCCAGAACCGCAGCCAGCAGAAAAATCAGAAGAATCGGCATGATAGCTGTCTATGCCTCCGCAGGCGGCGGCTCAACCGGCTCCGAGCGGGCAGCAGGTCTCTCAGGCGGCGGCGTAGTAGTCGAACAGGCGATCCATGTCCGCGTCCGGCGCGTCTACCACGGCAGCCGACAACGGCGCGGGCGTATAATACTCAAAGCTCTGCTCCAGCACGGCCAGAGCCTGCTGTGCCGCGGTTTCGACCTGCTCGGACTTGGTCTGCGGCGCGTGAAGTGCGGTGATCTGGGTCATGGAATTGCCTCCTTCGGCTTGGCAAGATCCTCCCATGGCCCGCAAGATAGCCCCCGGCGCCGGGGCCCGCAGCCGGTGAATGCGCAAGTCCGCCATGCAGCCAGCGCATTCCCCGCCGAGGTCAACTGATCAGCATTTCCCCGGCCAGCCCCAGCGCAAAGCCCGCAACCGCACCAAGGGCCGGCAGGCTCTTTTCGTTCGAATGGGCCTTTGGCGCGATGTCCTGAAACAACAGGTACAGAATGCCCCCAGCGGCAAAGATCATGATAGCGGCCAGCAGCGCATGCGCCTGGGCCAACCAGACAAGACCCACCAAGGCGCAAACCGGTCCCAGCGCCGCCAGCCCCAGGAACACCAGCAGGACATGCCCGGCAGAGCTGTCCCCCTGGCGGATCTCGCGGAAAGCGGCAAAGCCTTCGGGCAGATTCTGCAGAAAGATCATCAATGCCAGCAGCCGCGCGGTTGCCGCATCCGCCACCAGCATCGCCCCCAGTGCCATCGCCTCCGGGACGTAGTCCAACAGCATCGCCAGCAGCAGCGCGCCACTGCCGCCTTTGCGTTCCAGCAGACTGTCGACGCCGTAAAAGACCACGCCCCCCGCCACGAACAGGGCCACCGCCAGCAAGGGCGGCAGCGTCTCCGCCGCCTCGGGGACCAGCACCAAAGCCACCGCCGAGGCCAGCGCGCCGCCGCCGAAAGCGGCAATCAGGTGCAGCACCTCGTCCCGCAGCATCGGATTGTGGATATGCTCCCGCGCGGCGAGAAACCCGCCGAGCGGCATCGCAAGACCGGCAAATCCGGCCAGAAGCATGGCAGAAACAACAGGTTCCATGGGGTCAGCCTAGCGGCCGCCCGCGCGCGTCTCAACCATCTATTGTGTCTGTCGTGGCGCGGTTCAACCTGGCAACCACAGCGGCAATCACCGCGCGACGGTCACGCATTCAGGCAGCGGGTCATATGCGCCGCCTGCGCCGCCGTCACCGTGTCGCTCGGGCGAACCTCGCGCACCACGGTTGCTCCCGGCCCATGGCCCAGCACCTCGGTCCAGACCCGATAGGGGCCGGTTACCCCGGCTGCACTCGCGCACCCGGCAAGCCGCGCATCCGAGGCCGCTAGCTGCGCCCCCAACCGGTCGCCGTCCGTCGCCATCATGCAACCACCCAGAACCATCGTCACAGCCACCGCCGGGATCATCGGTTTCATCGCCGCGCTCCACACTCTGTTGCAAAGAACATGCCCCCGGTTTCGCAGGAAACCGGGGGCAGTGCAATTTTCAGATTGGCAGGCAGGCGGAACGCCGCGGATCCCCTGCCCGACGGATCAGACCGTGCGCTCGACCATCATCTTCTTGATGTGCGAGATCGCCTTGGCCGGGTTCAGGCCCTTGGGGCAGGTCTTTGCGCAGTTCATGATGGTATGGCAGCGATACAGCTTGAAGGGATCTTCCAGCTGATCCAGACGTTCGCCGGTGGCCTCGTCCCGGCTGTCGATGATCCAGCGGTAGGCATGCAGCAGCGCGGCCGGGCCGAGGTAGCGATCGCCGTTCCACCAGTAGGACGGGCAGGACGTCGAGCAGGACGCGCACATCACGCATTCATACAGGCCGTCCAGCTTCTTGCGGTCCTCGATCGACTGCTTCCATTCCTTGGCGGGACGGTTGGTCTTGGTTTCCAGCCACGGCATGATCGAGGCATGCTGGGCGTAGAAATGCGTCAGATCCGGGATCAGGTCCTTGACCACCGGCATATGCGGCAGCGGGTAGATACGCACATCGCCCTTCACCTCGTCCAACCCGTAGATACAGGCCAGCGTGTTGATGCCGTCGATGTTCATCGCGCAGGACCCGCAGATCCCCTCGCGGCAGGAACGGCGGAAGGTCAGCGTCGGATCGATCTCGTTCTTGATCTTGATCAGCGCGTCCAGGACCATCGGACCGCATTTGTCCATGTCGAGGAAGTAGGTATCCACCTGCGGATTTTTCCCGTCATCCGGGTTCCAGCGGTAGATCTTGAACTTGCGCACGTTGGTGGCGCCTTCCGGCTTGGGCCAGGTCTTGCCGGTCACCACCTTGGAGTTCTTGGGGAGGCTGAATTGAACCATAGTCTGTCTCCTTAGAACGTCCGCGCCTTGGGCGCGATTTTCTTGAGGCTGATGCCGCCTTCGTCTTCGGAGGTCAGCGGATCGGTGATCACCGGACGGTAGCTCAGCTCGACCTTGTTGCCCTCGACACGGGACACGGTGTGGACGCGCCAGTTCTCGTCATCACGCTCGGCGTAGTCCTCATGCGCATGGGCGCCGCGGCTCTCCTTGCGGGCTTCCGCACCCACGATGGTGGCCAGCGCGTTGGGCATCAGGTTGGTGAGTTCCAGCGTCTCCATCAGGTCGGAGTTCCAGACCAGCGAGCGGTCGGTTACGTGCAGGTCGTCCAGCTTGGCCGCGATTGCGGTCATCTTCTCGACGCCTTCCTTCAGGGTCTTGTCGGTGCGGAACACCGCCGCGTCGGCCTGCATGGTGCGCTGCATTTCCAGCCGCAGATCGGCGGTCGGAATGCCGCCCTTGGCGTGACGCAGCGCATCGAACCGGTCGAACGCCTTGTCGACGGACGCCTTGTTCAGCACCGGGTTCGGCGCCTCCGGGTCGACAACCTTGCCCGCGCGAATGGCGGAGGCGCGGCCAAAGACCACCAGGTCGATGAGCGAGTTGGAGCCCAGACGGTTTGCACCATGCACCGAAGCACAGCCCGCCTCGCCCACGGCCATCAGGCCGGGCACGACCGCGGTCGGATCCTCCTCGGTCGGGTTCAACACCTCGCCCCAGTAGTTGGTCGGGATACCGCCCATGTTGTAGTGCACGGTCGGCAGAACCGGGATCGGCTCCTTGGTGACGTCAACGCCCGCGAAGATCTTCGCCGACTCCGAAATCCCCGGCAGCCGCTCCGCCAGCGCCTCGGCCGGCAGGTGGTTGAGGTTCAGGTGGATGTGGTCGCCATGCTCGCCCACGCCGCGGCCTTCGCGGATTTCCATGGTCATCGAGCGGGAGACGTAATCGCGCGGTGCGAGGTCCTTGTACTGGGGCGCGTAGCGCTCCATGAAGCGCTCACCCTCGGAGTTGGTGAGGTAACCGCCCTCGCCGCGCGCGCCCTCGGTGATCAGACAGCCAGAGCCGTAGATGCCGGTGGGGTGGAACTGCACGAACTCCATGTCCTGCAGCGCGAGGCCAGCGCGCGCCACCATGCCGCCGCCGTCGCCGGTGCAGGTGTGCGCCGAGGTGGCGGAGAAATAGGCGCGGCCGTAACCGCCGGTCGCCAGCACCACCATCTTGGCGTTGAAGACATGCATGGTGCCGTCATCGAGCTTCCAGCACACCACGCCCTGACACTGTCCATCCTCGGACATGATCAGGTCGATGGCGAAATACTCGATGTAGAACTCGGCGTTGTTCTTCAGCGACTGGCCATAGAGCGTGTGCAGGATCGCGTGGCCGGTGCGGTCGGCGGCGGCACAGGTACGCTGCACCGCAGGACCTTCACCGAACTCGGTGGTGTGTCCGCCGAAGGGGCGCTGGTAGATCTTGCCTTCCTCGGTGCGCGAGAACGGCACGCCATAGTGCTCCAGCTCGTAGACCGCCTTGGGCGCCTCGCGGGCGAGGTACTCCATCGCGTCGGTGTCGCCCAGCCAGTCAGAGCCCTTGACGGTGTCATACATGTGCCACTGCCAGTGGTCCGGGCCCATGTTGGCCAGCGACGCGGCGATGCCGCCCTGCGCGGCCACAGTGTGCGAGCGGGTCGGGAAAACCTTGGTTACACAGGCAGTGCGCAGACCCTGCTCGGCCATGCCCAGCGTCGCCCGCAGACCCGCGCCACCGGCGCCAACCACCACGACATCATATTCGTGGGTTTCATATTCATATGCTGCTGTCATCGTTTCTGTTCCTTGCCGCGCATATATCAGAGGGCGAGTTTGACGAGGGCGAATAGGCCCGCCGCGATCAGCGTGTAGGTAAACGCCGCAACGGCAACCAGGGCCAGTTTCTGCGCCACGCCATGCACGTAATCTTCAATCGCTTCCTGCGCCTCGCGCAGCAGGTGCAACAGGATCACCACCAGGCTCAGGCCCAGGATGATCGCCGGAATCGGACGGCTGAAATAGGCCAGCACCTCTTCATGGCTGCCGCCCAACGCGCTGCCGAAAATGAAGATGAACAGCGGTACCAGCGGCACCAGCAGAATGGAGCTGACAATCATCTGCCAGTGGTGATGGGTGCCGGTGCCCCCGGCGCCCAGGCCCTGAGCGCGTTTGCGGTCCGTCAGAAATTGCATGTGAAGCCCCCCCTTACACGACCAGAATGGTCAGAACCGCCAGCACGGTGGCGCCGATGAACATGCCCATGCCCATCTTTTCGGAAATCGCAACTTCCAGGCAGTAGCCGAAGTCCCAGATCACGTGACGCAGGCGGCCCAGCATGTGGTACCACAGCGTCCAGGCCCCTCCGAGCATCAGCAGGTCACCCAGCCAGCTGCGCAAGAGCCCGTCGATGAAGGCAAAGGCGGAGTCGGATGTTGCGGCGGCCAGCAGCCACCAAACCACCAGCACGGCCAGGATCAGTGCCGCGATGGCTGTAATACGAACCATGATCGAAGAGATGGAGGTCATCTGCGGCCGGTAATATGGCCCGATCATGAATGGCGAAAGCGGGCGGTTGCCCCGATTGACATCGGCCATGTTGGCTCCTTTCCGGTTGGCTGACGACGTTTTAGCCGATTTTCACGGCATGTCACCCGAAGGAAGGATTAAAACACGCCGGAAATCGCGCCGGTGACGCGAAAAGACCACGCGTTGTGATCACACAAAATATTTAGTGATCACAAATCGCCCGTTTGGATATTTTTTGCAGAATCAGCGGCCGAATTGCAAATCACTGCAAAGGCAGGCAGCGGTCGGATCAGTCGGCGTCAGCACCGCGGTCTGCTGGGCCACCTCTCGCACCAGCTTCTTTCGGATCCGGGCCGGGTAATCGGCAAAGCTGGCGGCTGTGACCACAAATGCCCCCTCGCCCCGGATCACGTTCTCGAAGAAGTAGGCGGTCAGCCCCGGCTCGCTCTGCTCGATGGCAATGGCATTCACGGTGACGCCCGCCGCCGCCAGCGGCCCATGCGCCGCGCGCGGCTCCACGCCCTCGTTGGAGAAGCCGTCACCGGAGATGTCGATCACTCGGCGGCGACAGTCCGGCACCGCCGCGAACTGCTCCAGCGCCAGGAACAGCGCCTCCCCCACCGCTGTGGAATAATTGCGCCAGGGCCGCGGCGCGGTCTCGATCCGCTGCGCCAGGGCTTCGACATCCGCAAAGCTGCGCAGCTGCGCCCAGCCCAGGGACACTTCCTGCCGCGATCGCCCGGACCATTGCACCAGCGAAACCTGCGCACGCGCCCGCACCAAGGCTTCCGAGACCACGCCATCGCGCAGGCCCGCCGCCAATCCGTCCATCTGGATCCGGTATTCCTCCGCGTCGACCGAGCCGGAGACATCCACCGCCAGCACCAGCGCAAGGTCACAGGCAAGGGCCCGTGACGGCCCCTGAAGCCCCAGCAGCAATACGACTAGCAGCACGATGCGCATGCCCCAGCCTAACCGTCACCACGCCGCCGGGTCACGCCTTTTCACCTGTCCCCTCGCCGCTCAGGCAACCCAAGCGCGGCAAGGAAGGGGCAACGGCCCGCGTGTCACTTCGGCATCAAGGCCCAGTAGTCCAGGTCCAGCAGCACGCCGGGCAGGTATTTGCCGTCGTCACCCTTCAGCTCGAACGGTGCGCCGCAAGCGGTCGCCACCAGCCGCAGCCGGATCGCGCCGACACCCGGCGCGGCGGTCTCGGCCTTGTCCAGAACCTCGGACCAGGCGCGCACCGTCATCCCCGCAAGGCACGGGTTGGCATGGGCGCCGCCGTTCAGACCGACGATCATCTGCGCATTGGCCAGCCCGTTGAAGCTCAGCGCCCGCGCCATCGAGATCACATGCCCGCCATAAATCAGCCGGGTCCCATCGGGGCGCGCGGTAGTGTCGAAATGCACCTTGGCAGTGTTCTGCCACAGGCGGGTGGCCAGCATATGCTCGGCCTCCTCGATGGTGACACCATCGACATGGTCAATGGTCTCGCCCACCTCATAGTCGCCCCAGCGGTGCGGCTCGCCCGCCAGGGTGACATCATAATTGCTGAAATCCAGCCCCTCCGGGACCGCCAGCTGGTCCGCCGGGATCGCCTTGGTCAGCTCGGGGATCACCGTCTCGGGCGCCGACGCTTCGGGGTCGCGTTTGCGCACCATCACCCAGCGCACGTATTCCAGCACACACTCGTCGCGCTGGTTCAGCCCGCGGGTGCGCACATAGACCACGCCCGACTTGCCGCTAGAATTCTGCTTCAGCCCGATCACCTCGGATTCGGCGCGCAGCGTGTCGCCGGGATAGACCGGCAGCAGCCAGCGCCCCTCGGCATAGCCGAGGTTCGCCAGCGCGTTCAGGCTGATGTCCGGCACTGTCTTGCCGAACACCAGGTGGAAGGCCGCCAGATCATCCAGCGGCGCCGAAGGCAGACCAGCCGCGCGCGCGAACTCATCCGAGGAATAGAGCGCATGGCGCGCCGGGTAGAGCGCGTGATACAGCGCCCGCTCGCCGCCCGATACCGTGCGCGGCACCGCGTGGGCGATCACCTCGCCAACGGTATAATCCTCGAAAAAGCGGCCCGGGTTGGTCTTGGCCATCAGTGTTCTCCCAGTTTGGTCTCAGGGGTGTAGGTGCCGTCGACGACCTTCACCACCGCCTGACCGCAGCGCATGACGCCCTTCACGGGATCAAAGGCCTGGGTCGGGCTGCCGTGCAGCTCCCAGCCCTTGTTCAGCGCATCAGTCACCTTGTGGCAAAAGGCGGAAGTGTCGTCTTCAGACAGAAATCGGTACAGTTTCATGGTGTTATCCTCCAAAGGGCGATGGCCCGACCATCCCGTGGACGTAGCCGATCACCCCCAGCAGCACAATCGAGCCGCCAAGGAACATGGCATCCTTGGCCAGGCTGCCCTTGGGGCCGGGCTGCCACTCGGGCTCCGAGCGGTTGATGACGATCACCTCTGCCACCGCCCAGGCCAGCAGACCGCCGAACAGCACGAAGGACGCCAGGTCCCAGTTCACCAGAAGATGCGCCAGTGCCCACAGCTTGATCCCTGCCAGCATCGGATGGCGCATGCCATGCAGCAGCGCGCCCTTTTTCGGCGCCGGGCTCATCAGGAAGATGGCGATCAGCACCAGCAGGTTGTTGATATGGCGCAGCACCGGCGGCACCGCCGCGATGTCGTAATACTCGGCACTGCGGTAGCCGATCACCATCAGCACCACCGACAGCAGCAACACCAGCGCCACAAGCGGCCGCCCCTTGCTGCCCAGCGCGGCGCGCATGTCCGGGGCCAGCCGCTTGAACAGATGCGCGCCCCACCACAGCAAAAGTCCCAGAATCAGTAACGCCATGCCGGCCTCCCTCAGATGTTAATTCGATTAACACCTATTCGGAAAGCGCGGCGATTGCATCCGCTTTTGCAAGAATTTCGCGTGCCGTCGCCACATGCAGGTTCTCGACGATCTTGCCGTCCACCACGGCGACGCCCTCCCCCTCGGCTTCCGCCGCCTCGAACGCCGCGATCTGGCGCTGCGCGAGATCAATCTCTGCCTCCGACGGCGCGAAAGCGGCATTCGCGATCTCCACCTGCGCCGGGTGGATCAGCGTCTTGCCGTCAAAGCCCATGTCACGGCCCTGCTCGCATTCCGCGGCCAGCCCCTCGGCGTCCTTGAAGGCGTTGTAGACACCGTCGACGATCACCACGCCCTCGGCCTTGGCCGCCAGCAGGCACAGGCCCAGTCCCGCCATCATCGGCAGCCGGTCGGCGCGGTAGCGGCATTGCAGCTCCTTGGCGAGGTCATTGGTGCCCATCACCATGCCCTGAAGCCTGGGGTGCGCTGCGATCGCCGGTGCGTTCAGCATGCCGCGCGGCGTTTCCATCATCGCCCACAGCGGCATATCCCCGGTGATCTCCGCCAGCGCGTCCAGATCTGCCGGGCTGTCCACCTTGGGCAGCAACACCGCGTCGCAGTCCATCTGCGCCGCCGCCGCGGCATCGGCGCGACCCCAATCTGTGTCCAACCCGTTGATCCGCACGATCTTCATGCGCGCACCGTAGCCGCCCGCCGCCAGCGCCTCGGCCAGGGTCGCGCGCGCATTCTCTTTTTCCTCGGGCGAGACCGCGTCCTCGAGATCAAAGATCACCGCATCCACCGGCAGCTGCCGCGCCTTATCCAAGGCCCGCGGCTTGGAACCGGGGATATACAAAACCGAACGATACGGGCGGGTGCGCGGGTCCATCACGAGCCTCCAGAAGTTATTTTATTGCGCAAACGGCTACAGATTCGGTTGCGACCTTTCAAGGGGAATTTTGCCGCAGCGCAGAAACGCGCCAAGAGGATGACGCCCAATATTCTGAAAACAAATGTGAAATTACCGGGCACGCGCCATTAACCACTTGTCAGCACCTGCCCGGCACAGTGAAGGGTACCACGGCACCGGACCCAGGCCGCCATCTCCGGCCGCGCCCGACGCCAGCAGGCATGGGGCCTGCACCTGCAACTTCGTCACTCACCGGCCCACCCAGGGACGCCGGGGGCAGCGTTTCGCCGCCCCGCCCTGTCCGGCCGTTCCGGAAAGGGTAAAACAGTATGAAACCGACATTTCCTGCACTGACGGCCGCCTGCGCGGTGCTGACCCTGGCGGCCGCCCCCGCGATGGCTCAGGGGCGCAACTGCGCCCCCCGCGACATGGTCGTGAAACGCCTGGCCGAGAAATACGGCGAAAGTCGCCAGAGCATCGGCATGGGCCAGCAGGGCGCGGTCATGGAGACTTTCGCCTCGGGCGAGACCGGCAGCTGGACCATCACCGTGACCACGCCGAACGGGATGACCTGCCTGGTGGCCTCGGGCCAAGCCTACGAAACCCTCGCCGAGGCGCTGCCGCAATCCGGCGACGACGCCTGATCCGAGTGCCCGCGTCACCGCCCCGCGGCGGTGGTCCTCCCCGCGTCACTGTGCTGAGGTCGGGGATGCTGCAGCGGACCGAGGCTGTCGCCGGTGTCAGACCAACCCGTCCCAGATCAGCTTGATCCCGGTGATGGTCAGCAACACATAGGTCAGCCCGAAGAACCAGCGATCGGGGATCCGGTGATGCAGCCATACCCCCAGCGCAGCGCCCCCCAGGGCAAAGGGCACCAGCATCAGATCCAGCAGCAATGTTTCACGTGTGAACAGCCCCAGCCCCGCATAGGGCACGGCCTTGGCCAGGTTGATCGCCCAGAAGATCAGCACCGTGCTGGCCTGAAACTCTGTTTTCCGCAATCCAAGGCTGAGCAGGTAGACCGCCGCCGGCGGCCCTCCGGCATGGCTGACAAAGCTGGTGAAGCCAACAATCAGCCCCGCCAGCGCCCCTGCGGCCCGGCCCAGCGGGCGCGCGGCGACCACTGGCCAGCCCAGCTTGGCGCGCAGCTGCCACAGCACGAAGCCGACCGACACCGCACCAATCAGCACCCGCATCACATCCGCGTCCACCGCGCTGTACAGCCACGCCCCCAGCGCCACACCGGGCAGACCGCCCGCGATCAACAGCAGCGATGCGCGCAGGTTCCAGCGCCCCCAATAGGGTTTCAGCGACACCAGGTCGATCAGCATCAGCAGGGGCAGCATCAGCGCCAGCGCCATGCCTGGCTCCAGCACCAGCGCCAGAATCGCCGAGGATGCAAAGGCCGCACCCGACCCGAAGCCACTTTTGGACACGCCCGCAAACAGAACCGCCGGAACCGCAAAGGCGAATATCGTGACATCCATAACCGGGCTGCCCTCTTTGAAATCCTTTTGCCCCAACAGCCTTAGCCGCAAAATTTCGGCATACACAAGTATGCCAAACACAATGCCGCAGCGCAGAAGACTTGCACCAAGGGGCGATTGGACGTAGGCATCAGGAAATTTCAACCGGACCGGAGACTTTTCCCAATGGCACGACCCAAAATCGCCCTTATCGGCGCAGGTCAGATCGGCGGCACCCTCGCGCATCTCGCAGCTCTCAAGGAACTTGGTGACGTCGTTCTCTTCGACATCGCCGAAGGTATCCCCGAAGGCAAGGCGCTGGACATCGCAGAATCCGGTCCCTCGGAAGGCTTCGACGCCTCCCTCAAGGGCACCCAGTCCTACGAGGACATCGCAGGCGCCGATGTCTGCATCGTCACCGCAGGCGTGCCGCGCAAGCCGGGCATGAGCCGCGATGACCTGCTGGGCATCAACCTGAAGGTGATGAAATCCGTTGGCGAAGGCATCCGCGACCACGCGCCCAACGCCTTCGTGATCTGCATCACCAACCCGCTGGACGCGATGGTCTGGGCTCTGCAGCAGTTCTCGGGCCTGCCCACGAACAAGGTCTGCGGCATGGCCGGGGTGCTGGACAGCGCCCGCTTCCGCCACTTCCTGGCCGAAGAGTTCAACGTCTCCATGAAAGACGTCACCGCCTTCGTTCTGGGCGGCCACGGCGACACCATGGTGCCGTCCGTGCGCTACTCCACCGTGGCCGGCATCCCGCTGCCCGACCTGGTCAAGATGGGCTGGACCAGCCAGGAGAAACTGGACGCCATCGTTCAGCGCACCCGTGATGGCGGCGCCGAAATCGTCGGCCTGCTGAAAACCGGCTCCGCCTTCTACGCGCCCGCCACCGCAGCGATCGAGATGGCCGAAGCGTTCCTCAAGGATCAGAAGCGCGTGCTGCCCTGCGCCGCCTATTGCAACGGCGAGCTGGGCGTGAAGGACATGTATGTGGGAGTGCCCACCGTGATCGGCGCCGGCGGCATCGAGAAGATCGTGAACATCCAGCTGACCGAAGAAGAGCAGTCCATGTTCGACAACTCGGTCAACGCGGTGAAGGGTCTGGTCGACGCCTGCAAGGGCATCGACAACTCGCTGGCGTAATCGCGCCCACCTTTTTTCTGAGACCATCGCAAAGGCCCGGTTCTCCGGGCCTTTCGTAATTCAGGGCCTGTGGCCCCAGCTGCCGATGCTACTCCGCTTCGCCCGACCGGCGGACTTTGCCCCTAAGGCACGGCGCCCACGTCCCCACTGATGCCCGTCGCACGGCATTTCACACCAAGCACCGCAGATCGCCCGTCGCTAACGGATCTTCAAGATTCGTTCCGCAAGCCGCGCAGCCTGCGACAGGTCTGTTTGTGATCACACGCGCAAAAACTGTGATCACAAAAGTGAAAAATCTTCGGCATTTCCCCGCGCCCCGTCAAAAAAGCCTTTAACAGTTGGCCCTAAGACAGCCTATAAATCGACAGATAATTGCAGCCAGACGGGACCGTTTCACATGAACATCCACGAATATCAGGCCAAAGCCCTTCTTCGCAGCTATGGCGCGCCAGTGTCCGACGGGCGCGTGGTGCTGAAAGCCGAAGAGGCCAAGACCGCAGCCGGTGAACTGGACGGCCCGCTCTGGGTCGTCAAAGCCCAGATCCATGCGGGCGGCCGCGGCAAGGGCTCCTTCAAGGAGGCAGATGCCGGCGAAAAAGGCGGCGTGCGCCTGACCAAGTCGGTGGAAGAAGCCGCCGAGGAAGCCAAGAAGATGCTGGGCCGCACCCTGGTCACCCATCAGACCGGCCCCGCAGGCAAGCAGGTGAACCGCATCTACATCGAGGCCGGTTCCGGTATCAAAACCGAACTGTACCTGGCGCTGCTGGTTGACCGCCAGACCTCGCGCATCTCCTTCGTGTGCTCGACCGAGGGCGGCATGGACATCGAGGAAGTGGCCGAAGCCACCCCCGAGAAGATCCTGTCCTTCTCCGTTGACCCGGCCACCGGCTACCAGCCCTACCACGGCCGCCGCATCGCGTTTTCGCTGGGCCTGCAGGGCGCGCAGATCAAGCAGTGCGTCAAGCTGATGGGTCAGCTCTACAAGGCCTTCGTCGAGAAGGACATGGAGATGCTGGAGATCAACCCGCTGATCGTCGGCGATGACGACAACCTCAAGGTTCTGGACGCCAAGATCGGCTTCGACGGCAACGCGGTCTACCGCCACGCCGACATCGCCGAGCTGCGCGACACTACCGAGGAAGACCCGAAAGAGCTGGAAGCCTCCAAGTACGACCTGAACTACATCGCGCTGGACGGTGAGATCGGCTGCATGGTGAACGGCGCGGGCCTGGCGATGGCCACCATGGACATCATCAAGCTCTACGGTGCCGAGCCCGCGAACTTCCTCGACGTTGGTGGCGGCGCCACCAAGGAGAAAGTGACCGAGGCGTTCAAGATCATCACCTCTGACCCGAACGTCAAAGGCATCCTGGTCAACATCTTCGGCGGCATCATGCGCTGCGACGTGATCGCCGAGGGCGTGGTCGCCGCGGTCAAGGAAGTCGGCCTGAAGGTGCCGCTGGTTGTCCGTCTCGAGGGCACCAACGTCGAGCAGGGCAAGGAGATCATCAACAACTCCGGTCTGGACGTGATCGCCGCCGACAACCTGTCCGACGGTGCCGAGAAGATCGTCAAAGCGGTCAAAGGCTAATCCCGATTTTCCGTGGGACGGGCTGCGGCCCGTCTTTCCGTAGAATTCTGGCAGGCTGCGCCTGCCTAAAACAGGAGAACGCCAAATGGCAGTCCTCATCGACGAAAACACCAAGGTCATCTGTCAGGGCTTCACCGGCTCGCAGGGCACCTTCCACTCCGAACAGGCCATCGCCTATGGCACCAAGATGGTCGGCGGCGTCACCCCCGGCAAAGGTGGCCAGACCCACCTGAACCTGCCGGTCTTCAACTCGGTGCATGAAGCCAAGCACGTGACCGAGGCCAATGCCTCCGTCATCTACGTGCCGCCGCCGTTTGCCGCCGATTCCATCCTCGAGGCGATCGACGCCGAGATGGAGCTGATCGTCTGCATCACCGAAGGCATCCCGGTTCTGGACATGATGAAGGTGAAGCGCGCGCTGGAAGGCTCCAAGTCCCGCCTGATCGGCCCGAACTGCCCCGGCGTCATCACCCCCGACGCCTGCAAGATCGGCATCATGCCCGGCCACATCCACAAGCGTGGCTCGGTCGGCGTTGTGTCCCGCTCCGGCACCCTGACCTATGAAGCGGTGAAACAGACCGCCGACATCGGCCTGGGCCAGTCCACCGCCGTGGGTATCGGCGGCGACCCGATCAAGGGCACCGAGCACATCGACGTGCTGGACATGTTCCTGGACGATCCGGAAACCGAATCCATCATCATGATCGGTGAAATCGGCGGTTCCGCCGAAGAGGAAGCCGCGGAATTCCTCGCCGAGCAGAAGAAGAAAGGCCGCTGGAAGCCGACCGCCGGCTTCATCGCCGGGCGCACCGCCCCTCCGGGCCGCCGCATGGGCCACGCAGGCGCGATCGTTGCCGGCGGCAAAGGCGGCGCCGAGGACAAGATCGAAGCGATGAAATCCGCAGGCATCGTTGTCGCTGACAGCCCGGCCGGTCTGGGCGAGGCCGTTCTGAAGGCGATCGGCAAGTAAAATGCCTTCGGCAGCACATCACGGCTGCATCCGGCGCCCGTCCTCGTGGCGGGCGCTGCTGATGCATCAGGCCCTGCTGTCGCTGGCCGCGATCCGGCGGCGCGCCTGCCGGACATGGGGTACCGCTGTCGATGCGGCCTTTGCGGCCGCATCTGCTGTGCGATCCACACCGCACGTCACCAATTAGAAACCTGTGCAGGCCACCCTGCCCTGGTCCCGGCCTTACTGATTTACGGTCCCAACGCGCAAGAGGCACCCAAATGACCGACCAAAGCCCCAACGACCTCTTCCACGCCTCCTCCTTCATGCAGGGGCACAATGCGGAGTATCTGGAGCAGCTTTACGCTCAATACGCCAATGATCCGGGCGCGGTAGACGCCGCCTGGGCCGAGTTCTTCCGCCAGATGGGCGATGCCGAACTCGACGTTAAGGCAGAAGCCAACGGCCCGTCCTGGGCGCGTGGCGACTGGCCGCCCGCCCCGCAGGACGATCTGACCGGCGCGCTGACCGGCGAATGGCCGGCCCCGGAAGAGGCGCAGGGCGCAGGCAAGAAGATCAAGGAACAGGCCGCCAAGAAAGGCGTCGAGCTGACCGATGACCAGGTGCAGCGCGCGGTGCTGGATTCGATCCGCGCCCTGATGCTGATCCGCGCCTATCGCATCCGCGGCCACCTGGCCGCAGACCTCGACCCGCTGGGCATGCGTGCCGCCGCCAGCCACCCGGAGCTGGACCCCAAGACCTACGGCTTCACCGATGCCGACATGGACCGGCCGATCTTCATCGACAACGTGCTGGGGCTTCAGGTTGCCACCATGCGCCAGATCGTCGACATCGTGAAGCGCACCTACTGCGGCACTTTCGCGCTGCAGTACATGCACATCTCCGACCCCGAGCAATCCGCCTGGCTGAAGGAGCGGATCGAGGGCTATGACAAGGAGATCCGCTTTACCCGCGAGGGCCGCAAGGCGATCCTGAACAAGATGGTCGAGGCCGAGGGCTTCGAGAAGTTCCTGCACGTCAAATACACCGGCACCAAGCGTTTTGGCCTGGATGGCGGCGAAAGCCTGATCCCGGCGATGGAGCAGATCATCAAGCGCGGCGGCGCGCTGGGTGTGAAGGACATCGTGATCGGCATGCCGCACCGCGGCCGCCTCAACATCCTCGCCAACGTGATGCAGAAGCCCTACCGGGCGATCTTCAACGAATTCCAGGGCGGCAGCTTCAAGCCCGATGACGTGGACGGCTCCGGCGACGTGAAATACCACCTCGGCGCCTCCTCGGACCGCGAATTCGACGGCAACAAGGTGCACCTCAGCCTCACCGCCAACCCCTCGCACCTCGAGGCGGTGAACCCGGTGGTGCTGGGCAAGGTCCGCGCCAAGCAGGACCAGCTGAACGACGTCGACCGCACCCAGGTGCTGCCGATCCTGCTGCACGGTGACGCCGCCTTTGCAGGCCAGGGCGTGGTGGCGGAATGCTTTGCGCTCTCGGGTCTGCGTGGCCACAAGACCGGCGGCACCATCCACATCGTGGTGAACAACCAGATCGGCTTCACCACCGCACCGCATTTCTCGCGCTCCTCGCCCTACCCGACCGACAACGCGCTGGTGGTCGAGGCCCCGATCTTCCACGTCAACGGCGACGACCCGGAAGCGGTGGTGCATGCCGCCAAGGTGGCCACCGAGTTCCGCCAGAAGTTCCACAAGGACGTGGTGCTGGACATCTTCTGCTACCGCCGCTTCGGTCACAACGAAGGCGACGAGCCGATGTTCACCAACCCCTTGATGTACAAGAAGATCAAGGGCCACAAGACGACGCTCAGCCTCTATACCGACCGGCTGGTGCGCGACGGGCTGATCCCCGAGGGCGAGATCGAGGACATGAAGGCCGCCTTCCAGGCGCACCTGAACGAGGAATTCGAGGCCGGCAAGGATTACAAGCCCAACAAGGCCGACTGGCTGGACGGCCGCTGGTCGCACCTCGACAAGCAGGACGCCGACTATCAGCGCGGCCGCACCGCGATCGAGCCGGACACGATGGCCGAGATCGGCAAGGCGCTCAGCGGCGTGCCGGAAGGCTTCCCGATGCACAAGACCGTCGGTCGTTTCCTGAACGCCCGCGCCAAGATGTTCGAAACCGGCGAGGGCTTTGACTGGGCCACCGGCGAAGCCCTGGCCTTTGGCTCGCTGCTGCTCGAAGGCTACCCGGTACGCCTCTCCGGTCAGGACGCCACCCGCGGCACCTTCTCGCAGCGCCATTCCGGCATCGTGAACCAGGAAACCGAGGAACGCTTCTACCCGCTCAACAACATCCGCGCGGGCCAGTCGCAGTTCGAGGTGATCGACTCGGCGCTGTCCGAATACGCGGTTTTGGGCTTCGAGTACGGCTACTCGCTGGCCGAGCCGAACGCGCTGACCCTGTGGGAAGCCCAGTTCGGTGACTTTGCCAACGGCGCGCAGATCATGTTCGACCAGTTCATCTCGTCGGGTGAATCGAAGTGGCTGCGGATGTCGGGCCTCGTCTGCCTGCTGCCGCATGGTTTCGAGGGCCAGGGCCCCGAGCACTCCTCGGCCCGCCTCGAGCGCTTCCTGCAGATGTGCGGCCAGGACAACTGGATCGTCGCGAACTGCACCACGCCCGCGAACTACTTCCACATCCTGCGCCGTCAGCTGCACCGCACCTTCCGCAAGCCGCTGATCCTGGTGACCCCGAAATCCCTGCTGCGCCACAAGCTGGCGGTCTCCAACGCCGAGGATTTCACCACCGGCTCCAGCTTCCACCGGGTGCTGTGGGACGACGCGCAAAAGGGCAACTCCGACACCCAGCTGGTGGCGGACGACAAGATCAAGCGCGTGGTGATGTGCTCGGGCAAGGTCTACTACGACCTGCTGGAAGAGCGCGATGCCCGCGGCATCGACGACATCTACCTGATGCGGATCGAGCAGTTCTACCCCTTCCCCGCGATCTCCATGGTGAAGGAGCTGGAACGCTTCAAGCAGGCGGAAATGATCTGGTGCCAGGAAGAGCCCAAGAACCAGGGCGCCTGGACCTTCATCGAGCCCAACATCGAATGGGTGCTGACCCGCATCGGCGCCAAGCACACGCGGCCCGTCTATGTCGGCCGCGCCACCTCGGCCTCGCCCGCAACCGGCCTGGCCAGCGAACACAAAGCCCAACAAGCAGCCCTCGTGAACGAAGCGCTGAGCATCTGAGGAAGACAGAGACATGACCACCGAAGTCCGCGTACCCACCCTGGGTGAATCCGTGACCGAGGCCACCGTGGCCACCTGGTTCAAGAAACCCGGCGACAGCGTCAGCGCCGATGAAATGCTCTGCGAGCTGGAAACCGACAAGGTGACGGTCGAAGTGCCCTCGCCCGCCTCCGGCACCCTCGGCGAAATCGTTGCTGCCGAAGGGGAAACCGTCGGCGTCGATGCGCTGCTGGCGACCCTGACCGAAGCCAACGGCGCCGCGGCGCCCGCCCCCGCCGGCGGCAGCTCCGACGCCAGCACCAAGAGCGCGGCCCCGGCCGCCGCACCCGCTGGCGACGGCGGCGCACCGGTGCCGGTGATGGTGCCCGCGCTCGGCGAGTCGGTCACCGAAGCCACCGTTTCGTCGTGGTTCAAGAAGGTCGGCGACACCGTCGCCCAGGACGAGATGCTCTGCGAGCTGGAAACCGACAAGGTCTCCGTCGAAGTTCCCGCGCCGACCGCCGGCGTGCTGACCGAGATCATGGCCGAGGAAGGCTCCACCGTGCAGGCCGCCTCGCAGCTGGGCGTGATCGCAGGCGGTGCCGCGGGTGCCGCTCCGGCCGCCCCCGCCGAAGGCCAGACCCCGGCCGCAGCTGACGCCGCCGCGGGCAAGGACGTGGCCAACGCGCCCTCCGCCGAGAAGGCCATGGCCGAAGCCGGCCTCAGCGCCGCCCAGGTCACCGGCACCGGTCGCGACGGCCGCATCATGAAGGAAGACGTCGCCGCTGCCATCGCCGCCGCCAAGTCGGCGCCCGCCGCCGCGCCCGCCTCGGCCCCGGCCCAGGTCCGCGCGCCGGTTCCTGCCGATGACGCCGCGCGCGAAGAGCGGGTGAAGATGACCCGCCTGCGCCAGACCATCGCCAAGCGCCTGAAGGACAGCCAGAACACCGCGGCCATGCTGACCACCTACAACGAGGTGGACATGACCGAGGTGATGGAGCTGCGCAAACAGTACAAGGACCAGTTCGAGAAGAAGCACGGCGTGCGCCTCGGCTTCATGTCCTTCTTCACCAAGGCCTGCTGCCACGCGCTGAAGGAAGTGCCCGAGGTCAACGCCGAGATCGACGGCACCGACATCGTCTACAAGAACTTCGTGCACATGGGCGTCGCCGCCGGCACCCCGACCGGCCTGGTCGTGCCGGTCATCCGCGACGCGGATTCGATGTCCTTTGCCGAGATCGAAAAGGCGATCGCCGAGAAGGGCAAGCGCGCCCGGGAAGGCAAGCTGTCGATGGCGGAAATGCAGGGCGGCACCTTCACCATCTCCAACGGCGGTGTCTACGGCTCGCTGATGTCCTCGCCGATCCTGAACCCGCCGCAGTCGGGTATCCTCGGCATGCACAAGATCCAGGACCGCCCGGTGGCGATCAACGGCAAGGTGGAAATCCGCCCGATGATGTACCTGGCGCTGAGCTACGACCACCGCATCGTCGACGGCAAGGGCGCCGTGACCTTCCTGGTCCGCGTCAAGGAAGCGCTGGAAGACCCGCGCCGCCTGCTGATGGATCTGTAAGGCACACACCGCCAATCCGCATCGGGCCCATAAGCGGCCCGATGCACCGTCAAAGCACTGCGTGGGCTGGATGAGCTATCAACCCGAACCGGATCCTGAAAAGGAATACCCAAGGCTGTTCGCGCTTAAACACCGCGTGATCGCATGGAAGGCTCAGCGCCCGATAGCCTTTTGGTTCTGGGTCTGGATCGTCTGCACCGGCGCAACGCTGTTGGGATTCGTCGGCGGATCCGAACATCAAATGCAGCGTCCTTCGACCAAGCTGTTTGCACTCTATGCCGCCCTCGGATGGATTTACCCGTTCTACCTATGGGTAAAAGCCCGGACACACCGCACATGACCCCCGAACTCACCGCCCTCACCCTCGCCGCGCTCCTGCAGGTCTTCCAGATCGCCCTCATGGCGGTTCCGGCCAATCTCGAGCTGAAGCCGGGCCAGACCCTCGGCCCGCGTGATCGTGATCGGCTGGGCGGCGATCTGCAGGACCAGGTCTCGCGCCGCACCGCGCGACTGTGGCGGGCAATGAACAACCATTTCGAGGGGCTGATCCTGTTCACCATCGCCTGCGTAGTGGTCACGCTGGCGCAGAAATCCTCGCCCCTCACCGCCGCCTGCGCCTGGCTCTACCTCGGCGCGCGCGTGCTCTACATTCCCGCCTATGCCTTTGGCTGGACGCCCTGGCGCAGCCTGATCTGGCTGGCCGGCTACTTCGCAACCGCGGCCATGCTGGCCGCCTGTCTCACTTGACCCTTCACCTTTGCCCATACACTCCGGGGGAGGCCCGCAAGGGCCGGGGGCAGCGCCCCCTCCCCGCTCAACCCTAAAGGAGCACATGACACATGGCATCCTATGACGTGATCGTAATCGGCGCTGGCCCCGGCGGCTATGTCTGCGCCATCCGCTGCGCCCAGCTGGGCCTGAAAACCGCCATCGTGGAAGGCCGCGAAACCCTCGGCGGCACCTGCCTGAACGTGGGCTGCATCCCCTCCAAGGCGCTGTTGCACTCGACCCACCTGCTGCACGAGGCAGAGCACAACTTCGCCCATATGGGCCTCAAGGGCAAAAGCCCTTCGGTCGACTGGGACCAGATGAAGGCCTACAAGGACGAGGTCATCGGCCAGAACACCGGCGGTGTCGAGTTCCTGATGAAGAAGAACAAGATCGACTGGATCAAGGGCTGGGCCTCCATCCCCGAGGCCGGCAAGGTCAAGGTCGGCGACGATGTGCATGAGGCCAAGAACATCGTGATCGCCTCTGGCTCGGTGCCTGCCTCCATTCCCGGCGTCGAGATCGACGAGAAGATCGTGGTCTCCTCCACCGGCGCGCTGGAGCTGCCGAAGATCCCGAAGAAACTGGCCGTGATCGGCGCCGGCGTGATCGGACTCGAGCTGGGCTCGGTCTATGCCCGCCTCGGCTCCGAGGTGACCGTGATCGAATACATGGACGCGGTCTGCCCCGGCATGGACAAGGACGTGCAGCGCAGCTTCAAGCGGATCCTGGAAAAGCAGGGCCTGAACTTCGTGATGGGCGCCGCCGTGCAGTCGGTGGAAACCTCCAAAACCAAGGCCAAGGTCAAGTACCAGCCCAAGAAGGGCGGCGACGAGGTGGTGCTGGACGCCGACGTGGTGCTGGTCGCCACCGGCCGCAAGCCCTATTCCGAGGGTCTCGGACTGGACGCGCTTGGCGTCAAGATGACCGAACGCGGCCAGATCGCCACCGACGACCGCTGGTCCACCAACGTCAAGGGCATCTACGCCATCGGCGACGTGATCGAAGGCCCGATGCTCGCCCACAAGGCCGAGGATGAGGGCATGGCGGTGGCCGAGGTGATCGCGGGCAAGCACGGTCACGTGAACTACAGCGTCATCCCCGGCGTCGTCTACACCACGCCCGAGGTTGCCACCGTCGGCCAGACCGAGGACGCGCTGAAGGCCGAGGGCAAGAAGGTCAAGGTCGGCAAGTTCATGTTCATGGGCAACGCCCGCGCCAAGGCCGTGGGCCAGGCCGAGGGCGGGTTCGTCAAGATCATCACCGATGCCGAAACCGACCGCATCCTGGGGGCTGCGATCATCGGCCCGGCGGCTGGCGACATGATCCACGAACTGTGCGTTGCGATGGAATTTGGTGCTTCGGCCGAGGATGTGGCGCTGACCTGCCACGCGCATCCGACCTATTCCGAAGCCGTGCGCGAAGCGGCGCTGGCCTGCGGCGACGGCCCGATCCACAGCTGATCCGGGTCGATCCACGAAAGACACCAAAGGGCAGCTGGAGACAGCTGCCCTTTTCCTTTGCAAGCATCACGAGCCCGCCGCGCTTGCCGAAAAGTCTTCTGAACACGTCTGGCAAGAAGTTTGTGAACTTCCCAAACTCAGCCGCCGCAGGCGCGCTACCACATGGTCTTGGCTGCGCGGGCATCCCAACCGGCGTCATACACCGCACCGCCCTCTTCGCCCGCGGTCTGCTCGGCCAGGATATCGCCCATCGTGGGCAGGCCTGCGCTCTCGTCCTGACCGCTCCAGGTGCCCGCCCGCATCAGGGCGCGGGCGCATTGGCTGTAAATCTCACCGATCTTGATGACGATCACCGTGGCGGGCAGCTTGCCGTTCTTTTCGAACCGCGCCCGCAGGTCCGCATCTGCGGTCAGCCGCGCCATGCCGTTGACCCGTACCACGTTGTTCGATCCCGGCACCAAAAACATCAGCGACACCCGTCCGTCCCGCACGATGTTGCGCAAGCTGTCCAGCCGGTTGTTGCCGCGCCAGTCCGGCAGTGCCAGGGTGGCGGGGCCAAGCTCAGCCACCACCGGCCCGTCATCGCCGCGCGGGCTGCCGTCGGTGCCCTCGGGGCCAACCGTGGACAGCACACAAAGTTTCGACGCCCTGATCCACTTTCGGTAGAGCGGCGTCATCTGCCGGGCCACCTTACGTAAAGAAGGCGCTCCCGGTGTCCCGTAAAGCGCCTCCAGCTCGTCAATGCTGCTGAGATAATTCATGTGGTCCCTCGAACCCCGCTGCGGCCATCAACGCATCCGAGCGCCGTTCCACCTCATGCTCCAGCCGCGTCATGAAATCCGCCCGCTCGACGCCGGGCTGGATCGGCTCAAGGAACTCCACCACCGCCAGTCCCGGCTTGCGGTAGATCCCGGTGCGCGGCCAGAACACGCCGACATTCGTCGCCACCGGCACGCAGGGCTGGTTCAACCCCTCGTACAGCACCGCGGTGCCGATTTTGTAGGGTTTCTGCGCCCCCGGCGCGACGCGGGTGCCCTGCGGGTAGATCACCAGCTGCCCCGGCTCGCGGTTCTCGGCCGCGACATCGCGCACCATCTTGGTGATGGCGGCACCGCGCTTGCCGCGGTTCACCGGCACGCAGCCCAGCCGCTTGGCATAGACGCCGATCACCGGCGTCCACATCAGCTCGCGCTTCATGATGAAGCGGGCCGAGGGCAGCGCGTTGAAAATGATCAGAATATCCAGAAAACTCTGGTGCTTGGCGGCAACGATCACCTCGCCCTGCGGCACTTCTCCGCGCACCTCGGAGCGGATGCCGACCATCCAGGTGGCAGTCCACAGCACCCAGCGCGCATAGCTTTTGCAGGCCATCCGCGCGCCCTTGCGCGACACCGCCGCCCAGGGCGCAAACAGGATGCCCATCAGCAGCATCATCAGGTACATCTGCATGGTAAAGACCGCCGAACGCAGCCATTGGATCGCAAATTTCACGTAAGTTCCCCCAGACGTTTGGTGGCCGCGCGGGTGGTTGCGGCAAAGGCGACCAGCGCGCCGAGTGGCGGGATCGCCAGCGGTACCAGCCAGCCCCAGCCCTGGAACCCCAGACCGGTGAGGAAGCCGCCCTCATCCGAGGCTTCCGGCATCAGCCAGACCCCGATCATCCCCAGCAGCACGCCCACGGCCGCGCCGCTCAGCGCGCGCAGGGTAAACCGCCGGATGAAGGCCTGGGCGATATAGCTGTCGAGCGCGCCGACCAGCCGCAGGACCTCGATCACCTGGGCGTTGGCCGCCAGCGCCGCATTTGCGGCCAGCGTGATCATCGCGGCGGTAGCGCCGCCGATCAGCAGGATCGACACCCAGGCGAGACGGCGCAGCGAGCGCGCCGCGTCCACCAGCGGCTCGCGCCAGCGGGTGTGGTCGTCCAGCACCGCGCCGGGCACCTCGGCCTGCAGGCGCAGCCGCAGCCCGGTGGCGTCATAGCCGTTGCCATCCGCCGTCACCTCGATCAGCTGCGGCAGCGGCAGGCTGCCCGCGGGCAGGGTCGCGCCGAACCAGGGCGCCAGCAGGGCCGCCTGCTCCTCGCCGGACAGGGCACGGGCGGTGGCCACCCCCGGCGTCTGGCGCAGGATCTCCAGCGCCGCCTCGGTCTGGGCCACGCGCTGCTCTGCCGGTGCGTTGATACGCAGGGTGGCGGCGCGGGCCAGCTCCTCGGCCCATTGGTCCGCCAGCCGCCCCGAGGCCATCGACAGCGCCAGCGCAAACACCGCCAGAAACGCCATGGCGCCGGATACGAACAGGGTCAGATGGGCGGTGAATCCGCTGGGCGGCACCACCCGGTTGGCCTGGGTATCGCCCAGCACCAGCTTGCGCAGCTTGCCCTCGGTCATAGGTCCGCCCCCGCCAGCTGCAACTGCCGGTTGGAAATCCGCAGCACCCGTGCCTGCACCTGGTTCTTGGCGGCACGGATCAGCGACAGGTCATGGGTGGCCACCAGGATCGTCTTGCCCATCCGGTTCAGCTCCACCAACAGCTGCAGCAGCCGCTGCGACATTTCCCAGTCGACGTTGCCCGTGGGTTCATCGGCAATGATCACATCCGGCGACAGGATCACCGAACGCGCCAGCGCCGCCCGCTGGCGTTCACCGCCCGACAGTTCCGGCGGCAGCGCATGGGCGCGCTCGCTGAGCCCGACCCAGTTCAAAAGCTCCCGCAGGTTCGCCTCCTCATGGCTCAACTCGCGGCCCGAAACCAGCAGCGGCAGGGCGATGTTCTCGATCACCGGCAAATGGTCCAGAAAGCGGCAATCCTGATGCACCACGCCAACCCGGCGGCGCAGATAGGCCATCTGGTCGCGGTCCAGTCCCTGCACATCCATGTTGAAGGCCCGCACCCGCCCCGCGGTCGGGGTCAGCGCGCCGTAGCACAGTTTCAAAAGCGTGGTCTTGCCCGCGCCGGACGGGCCGGTCAGGAAATGGAACGACCCCGGCGCCAGCTGCACCGACACGGCATTCAGCAGCTCTCCGCCGCCGTAGTTGTAGCCTACGTTCTCCAGCTCGATCACGGCTGCCCCCTGGTTACGTCCCGCGTTCGGGACCCGGCTGTTTTGCCCCAAGGGGCACGCAGTTTCAATGGGGGCTCTGTTGCGCGGATACCGCCGCGCGGCGCAGGCCGGGCCAGCCCCCGTGATTGACCCTTTCACCGGCGCACGGGTGCACATATAATCCCTTGAAAAACAACCCGCCGCCCGCAGTTGCAACCGCGGCTGGCGGGATGGTGCCGAGGAGAGCATGATGCGCCTGACCTGCCCGAATTGCGCAGCCCAGTACGAAGTCCCGGAGGAGGTGATCCCGGCCGAAGGGCGCGATGTGCAATGTTCGAACTGTGGTGAAACCTGGTTCCAGGCCGCGGCCGCGTGGGCCGCGGAGCCGACGACCACAGACGCCGACAGCGCCGCTGCACCGCAGGAGACCGACGCGGAACACTCTGCCCCGGCCGCTGCAAAGCCACCGTCGCAGGCAGCGCCCTCCACGCCTGAGCGAGAGCCAGCGCCGAAACCGGCCGCCGCACCGGAGTCCCCCACCGCCACCTCGGCGCCCACCGAAGAGCCCGAGGCCAGTGACGAGCCGACGTCCCGGCCGGACCCGGCTGAGCCCGCCGCGCCGCGAGAGTTGGAAGAGCACGACGAGGACACTGCGCCCATGCAGCCGGACGAGACCCCGCCGGTGCGCAGCCGCAGCCTGGACCCGGCCCTGTCTGAAATCCTGCGCGAAGAGGCCGAGCGCGAAGCTGCCCTGCGTGCCAAGGAGGCCGAAAGCCTCGAAAGCCAACCCGACCTCGGCCTGCAGGAACCCCGCCGCCCGGCACGCGCCGCGGAAACCGAGGACGCGCAACGCGGGCGCGAGGCCCGCGACCGCATGGCCCGGTTGCGCGGCGAGGATCCGCGGCTGGCCGCCGCTGCCGAAACCGGCAAGCGCCGCGAACTGCTGCCCGATATCGAGGAAATCAACTCCACCCTGCGCGCCAGCGGCGCCGGAACCGCGCCGTCGGCATCGCAATCCGATCCGCACCCACCCGCGCCGCGACGGCGGAGCGACTTTGCCCGCGGTTTCACCCTGTCGGTGGTGGCCGGACTGCTGCTGGTGCTGGTCTATGACAAGGCCACGGTGATCGCCGACACGCTGCCGCAGGTGGAACCGGCGCTCGACAGCTATGTCGCCTGGGTCGATCAGGCGCGGCTGTGGCTGGATACCCAGGTGCGGGGCATGACCACGCAGTAACGCGGCACAGAAAAAAGCCGCCCGCGTTTTCTGCCCAAGCGCGCCGCCCCTCCGTCACCTTTGCTGGCCATTGCCCGTGGTCGCGCTCGCAAGTCCGCGGGTTGCCCGGCGCGATGCGCTCTCCAAGTCGGTTTCTGCGCCCCTATCGACCCGGGCGGCTCCGCCATCGGAACGGGCCTCGCTATCAGAAGCGGTCCAGCAACCTTTGCAGGTAGCTGCGCTCCCTCTCGCTGCGTTCGCGTTCTCCGGCCCGGCGGCGGATGTCCTCCAACAGGTCCCAGGCGCGGCGATAGGCCTGCCCCTCGCCGACCTTGCCGCCATCATCAATGCCGCCGTTACTGCGCCCCAGCGGGTCGAGGCGCCCGCCTTCGGCTGTTGCCGAGGGCTGCCCCTGACCGTTGGGCTGGCCGTTCTGCTGCTGCTCGGCGAGCGCTTCGCCCATGCTGCGCATCCCTTCCCGCAAGGCCTCCATCGCCTCGGACTGGCGGTCGATCGCCTCGGCCCGGTCGCCGTCCCGCAGCGCCTGTTCGGCGCCCTCCATGGCCCGTCCGGCCCGATCCAGCGCCTCGCGCGCGGCCTCGCCAGCCTCTCCGCCCAGGTAGGGCAGCCCGTCGCGCTGACGCTGCAGCTGCTGGCGCAGCGCCTGTTGGCGGTCCGCAAGTGAGCCGCCCTCGCCGCTGCGACCGCTGCGGCCATCGCTGCCCTGCCCGTCACGACCACTGTCGGCGCCCTGCCCCCCCTGGCCACCCTGATGCTGCTGGCCACGTCCCAGGCCGCCGTCACGGCCCTCGTTGCCCTGGCTTTCGCCGCTGCGCGCACCGGGGTTGAACTGTTCCTGCAGATCGCGGAAGGCCTGGTCCGACAACCCCTGCTGCTCCCGCAGGGTTTCGCCCAGCCCCTCCATCGCTTCGCGGCCTTCGTTGCCGCCGCCCTGCCCCTGCTGCGAGCGCGTCATGCGCATGTTTTCCATCATCTGCTGGAATTCACGCAGCGCCTGCTCGGCCTCCGCCATGCGGCCCTGCTCCATCAGCTTCTGGATGCGGTCCATCATCGCCTGCAGGTCATCCTGGCTGAGCGTCATCATGTCCTGGGGGTTGCCACCCGGCACGCCCATCTCACCCTCGGCCTCGGCCTGACGGCTGAGCTGGCGCAGATAGTCCTGGGTGGCCTCGCGCAACTCCTGCATCAGACGGGCGATTTCCTGCTCGCTGGCGCCATCGCGCATCGCCTGGCTCAGCTGCTCTTGGGCGCGGCGCATCCGTTCCAGCGCATCGCCCACGTCGCCCTCCTCCAGCTGGATCGCCAGATCCCACAGCGCCGCCGCGATTTCCTCCTGCCGCTCCTCGGCTATGCTGCCCTGCACCGTATGGGCCTCCAGCCGCCGCAGGATCGTGCGCAGCCGCAGATAGTCCCCATAGTCGCGAAAGACCCCTTCGGGCCGATGCGACAGCGTGCGCAGCACCTGCGCCACCCGCGGCGCATTGGCGCGTGCCCACAACAGGTCGCGGCGCTGCTCGGCCACCGCCGCCGCCAGCGGATCAAAGAAGCGCCGCGTCACCAGCGGCGCACCGAAACCTGCCGCCGCCGCGGATTGGCCAGCTTCATCGACGACGGAAAACGTGAACACCACCGGCAGGTTGGCCCAGGGGTGTCGGGCAAAATCCTCGACCAGCTGCTCGGTGAATGCCTGCCGCGAGCCGGTGATCGGCAAGGGCAGATCCAGCACCAGCGGCGCACGCGGGTCGGGGTCGATGGCCAGCCCGTGGCTCCGCTCCACCGCGGCCAGGTCCAGGGTAATCCGCGCTTGGCCCGCTGCCACGCCGTAATCGTCCCGCGCCGAGAACGCCAAGGTGGTCACCCCGTCCTCCGCCAGCTGCGGCTGCCCTGCCGCCGCGATACGCGGCGGCTGATCGGGGATCATCTCGACCTGCCAACTGCGCCCGCCCGGACCGTCGATTTCCACGGACCCGCTGCGGGACACGGTGAAGGTCGGCGCGGCGCCATCCACCGCCGTCCCCTGTCCGCCATCCGCGCCGCCCGAGACGTCCTCGACCAGCGTCAACGCCCCGGTTTCCCCATAGAAGCGCAGCGTCAGGCGACTGCCCTGCGGCAGCGCCAGCACCCCTGCGGCCTGATCGTTCAGGTAAAGAACCGGCAAGCGGGTGTAGGCCGGTGGCTCGGCCCAGCCTTCCCAGGCAGGGCCGGTCAAACCGGCGCTGCGACCGAGGCCCAGGTCCCGCACCGTCGCCACCTGCCAGACTGAGCCGAACAGAAGCGCCACCGCCAGCATCAATGCCGCCATGTAGCGCAAGGCATAGGGGTCAGCGGCAGCAATGTTCAGATCCGGCTTGGCGGGACGCGCGGCGCGCGTCACTTGGGCCATGCGCCGCTGGTGCGCCTGCCACAGCGCCGCCGAGGCCGCGTCATCGGCGCCACTTGCCTGCCGGTCCAGCAGCGCCGAAACCGGCCGCCCCGGCAGGGTTTCATCCAGTCGCGCCAGCGCAGCCATGCGACCGGGCCAACGAAACCGCCACAATCCCCAACCCAAGGCGACAGCGCCAGCCAGCAGCGCCACCGCTGCCGCGCCCCAGATCAGCTCCGCCGCGAACCACTGGTGCACTCCCAGCATCAGCGTTGCCAGCACCACCATCAGCACCGATGCCAGCGGCCAGAAGGCACGCAAGCCCCGCTCCGCCACCATCCCCGCCTGCGTCAGCCGCAGCGGCCAGCGCAGGTGGCTCAGCTCCGGTTGCGGCGGGCTGTTGCGGGTCTGGTTGCCGTAACGGTCACTTGGCATGCGGGCCTCATCTGCAGGTGGCCCGCGCAGGGTCGCGCCAGTTCAGGCCCGGCCACAGCGGACCGGGCTCAGAGCCACTGGGGGATGGTATCGCGGTTTATCATTTCGTCAAAGGTGGGACGCGCGCGAATAACCGCGAATTGATCTTCATGCACCAGCACTTCTAGGATCAGCGGACGCGAGTTGTACTCGCTGGCCATCACCGCGCCATAGGCGCCAGCGCTGCGAAAGGCGACCAGATCGCCCGCCGCCAGCGGCGGCATGTTGCGCTGCTTGGCGAAGGTGTCGCCTGTCTCACAGACCGGGCCGACGATGTCATAGGGCTGCTGCTCGACGCCCGCCGCCGCTTCCTGCACCGGCACGATGTCGTGATGGGCTTCATACATCGCCGGGCGGATCAGGTCGTTCATGGCGCCGTCAATGATCAGGAAATCGCGGCCCTCGCCGGATTTCACGTAGATCACCTTGGAGACCAGCAGCCCCGCGTTGCCGGCAATCAGCCGCCCCGGCTCGATCTCCAGCTCGCAGCCAAGGTGGCCCAGCGTCTCCTTGACCATCTGCCCGTATTCCACCGGCAGCGGCGGCGCAGTGTTGGAGCGCTCGTAAGGAATGCCAAGTCCGCCGCCCAGGTCCAGACGGCGGATGTCGTGGCCATCGGCGCGCAGGGTTTCGGTCAGCTCGGCGACCTTCTGATAGGCCAGCCGGAACGGCTCCAGCTCGGTCAGCTGCGAGCCGATGTGGACATCGATCCCCACCACGTCCAGCCCCGGCAGGGCGGCGGCGCGGGCATAGACCTCGCGGGCGCGGGCAATCGGGATGCCGAACTTGTTCTCGGATTTGCCGGTGGCGATCTTGGCATGGGTCTTGGCGTCGACATCCGGGTTCACCCGGATGGTGATCGGTGCCACCACGCCCAGCTCCTGCGCCACCGCGTTGATCACTTCCATTTCCGGCTCGGACTCGACGTTGAACTGGCGGATGCCGCCACTCAGCGCGACGCGGATTTCCTCTGCCGTCTTGCCGACGCCGGAAAACACGATCCTGTCGCCCGGCACGCCCGCGGCCTTGGCCCGCAGGTATTCGCCCTGGCTCACCACGTCCATGCCCGCGCCCGCCTGCGCCAGCGTCTTCAGGATGGCCTGGTTGGAGGCCGCCTTCATCGCATAGCAGACCATGTGGTCGGTGCCTTCCAGCGCCTCGTCGAACAGGCGGAAATGGCGCAACAGGGTTGCTGTGGAATAGACATAGAACGGAGTGCCCACCGCCGCGGCGATCTCGGAGATGGGAACGTCTTCGGCGTAAAGCGCGCCGTCGCGGTAGAGAAAATGGTCCATGCCCCGCGTTTAGGGCAAAACGGGCTGGCGGATCAATTGAATTCCCGCGCCACCCGCCGCGCCGACGCCTACAGCAGGCGTTGGTTTTTTGAGTATTTGAGGAAAGATGAAAACGCCGCCGCGCGCTTCATCTTTCTCCAATTACTCACTGCACGAGGCCAGCGCCAGGCGCACTGTTGCGGTGGTAGCGCACGCCCCTCTCACCCGATGTTAAAAGCGGTTGTGTCATTGTGTCCCGGATCGCGATCACGTGCCGGGGCTGACACCCCCGGCCGCTTGGAACAGGGCCCCGTGGCAGGGGCACGCAGAGACAACGTTCAGCGTGCGGGCGGATACGCCCGTCCCGCCTCCGCCCTCGTGGCGGCGCCGCCACTCCCAACCGTTGCGCGCTTTCCCAGGATTTCCGCAACGGATCGAGCCGACCACATCGACGGCGTTTTCGCTGACCCGGCGCCCCTCGGCGGACCGGTTCAGAAGCTGTGCGAGACCCCTATCCGCGCATACCCCGAAACCGACACCCCGCTGGAGGGTGCGGGCTTCTGCGACGCCGCGGCGCGGTCTCCGGAGGCGCCGGTATCACAGGCGGCCATCATCGTGGTTGCGGCCAGTGCCAGCGCCAGAAGTGCAGATTTCATCGCGACGTCTCCAAGAAAAAACCGTCCGGACATCGGCCCGGACGGTTTTGGAGGTGGGGCGTGATACGCCGCCGGTCAAGGGGGCGTGCGCTCAGAACCCAAGGGCCACGTGCAGCGGACCTTTGCTGAGACCAACCGCGCCGCCGACATGAACACCGCCACTGCCGATACCGACCCCGGCATTCAGCGACGGCTGCACCGGTTCGCCATCGACACCGCAGGCGCACAGCATCGCCAGCCCCAGCACCGCAATAATCCTGTACCGCATGTTCTGCCTCCTTGCAGCTGCGCGGGTGGCCGGGCCTCAGCCCTCCAGCATCTTTTTCCACCGGGCCACCTGCGCGCGCACCTGCGCCGGGGCGGTGCCACCGTAAGACATGCGCGAGTTGACCGAATTTTCGACCCCGAGCACCGAGAAGACATCCTCGGTGATGCCGTCGTGTACGCCCTGCATATCCTCCAGGCTCAGATCCGGCAAATCGCACCCGCGGCTTTCCGCCATGGCGACCAGCGTTCCGGTGACATGGTGGGCGTCGCGGAACGGCACCTTGAGCACCCGCACCAGCCAGTCGGCGAGATCGGTGGCGGTGGAGAAGCCGGAGCCCGCCGCCGCCGCCAGCGCCTCGCGGTTGGCGCTCATGTCCTTGACCATGCCTTCCATCGCCGCCAGCGCCAGCATCCAGTTGTCGGCCGCGTCAAACACCTGTTCCTTGTCTTCCTGCATGTCCTTGGAATAGGCGAGCGGCAGCCCCTTCATCACCATCATCAGCGCGGTGTTGGCGCCGAAGATCCGGCCCACCTTGGCGCGGATCAGCTCGGCGGCATCCGGGTTCTTCTTCTGCGGCATGATCGACGAGCCGGTGGAGAAACGGTCCGACAGGGTGACAAACCGGAACTGCGCCGAGGACCAGATCACCAGCTCTTCGGCAAAGCGGCTGAGGTGCATGGCGCAGATCGACGCCACCGACAGGAACTCCAGCGCGAAGTCGCGGTCAGACACCGCATCGAGCGAGTTGGCGGTCGGCCGGTCAAAGCCCAGCGCGCTTGCGGTCATCTCCCGGTCGATCGGGAAGGAGGTGCCTGCCAATGCCGCCGAGCCCAGGGGTGATTCGTTCATCCGGACGCGGGCATCGCGCACCCGGGACAGATCGCGGCCGAACATCTCGACATAGGCCATCATGTGGTGGCCCCAGGTCACCGGCTGCGCGGTCTGCAGGTGGGTAAAGCCCGGCATCACCCAATCGGCCCCCGCCTCGGCCTGCGACAGAAGCGCGCGGATCAGCGCCAGCAGGCCCGATTCCGCCGCGTCCAGCTGGTCACGCACCCAGAGTTTGAAATCGGTCGCCACCTGGTCATTGCGGCTGCGGCCAGTGTGCAGACGGCCCGCAGGCTCGCCGATGATCTCTTTCAGGCGGGCCTCCACGTTCATGTGGATGTCTTCCAGCGCGGTGGAAAACTGGAAAGTTCCGCCCTCGATCTCTGACAAAACGGTGAGCAGCCCTTCCCGAATGGCCTCGGCATCATTATCCGTAATGACACCTGTGGCGGCGAGCATCGCCGCATGGGCCCTGGAGCCGGCAATGTCCTGCGCCGCCATCCGCTTGTCGAACCCGATCGAGGCGTTGATCGCCTCCATGATCGCGTCCGGGCCAGCGGCAAAGCGGCCGCCCCACATCTGGTTCGAGGATTGATCTGTCATGGTGTGGAACCCCGGAGATAATATGCGTCTGTTTCGTCAGCTTTCCCTTTATATGGCCCTTGCCTTGGGTGCAAATGCGGCCTTTGCCGCCGAGCCGGCGCAGCTGGAGGCGCTGCGCGACGGTTCCATGAAGAAACTTGTGGTGCATGCCGAGCCAAAGCCGGTCTCGGCCACCGCCTTCCACCTCGCAGATGAGGCCGGGATGACCAGCCTCGAGGACTACCGCGGCAAGGTGGTGCTGGTGAACTTCTGGGCCACATGGTGCGCGCCCTGCCGCAAGGAAATGCCGCAGCTGGCGGAACTGCAGGCGGAGTTCGGCGGCGAGGATTTCGAGGTTCTGACCATCGCCACGGGCCGCAACTCGCCGGTGGGAATCCAGAAATTCTTTGATGAAACCGGCATCGACAACCTGCCCCGCCATCAGGATCCGAAACAGGCGCTGGCCCGCGAGATGGCGGTGATCGGCCTGCCGATCACCGTGCTGCTGGACCGTGACGGGCAGGAGGTTGCCCGGCTGCTGGGCGATGCCGAGTGGAACTCGGAGAGCGCCAAGGCGATCATTCGGGCGATGATCGACAGCTAGGGTTCTCTCCCTGGCCCGCCTTCCCTGCCTGATGGACGATAGCCGGGCTGTGCCCTGACCCGGCGGGCAACTGCACTATCTCTATTCCATGGAGGCCGCCGCTGTGCGGCGCGAATGGGAGAACGAGATATGAAACCTGTCGTGTTACTGATCGGCAAGTTGCCACATGTGATCGGCGATGTGGCCAGGCAGCTGGACCATCTGCCGATTCACTGGCTGGGCGCGCATGACCAGCCCGAGGTGGTGCGCCAGCTCGAGAGCGAGCCGCGCATCGCCTGCGTCATCATGGGCGCGGGGCTGGATGACCGCATCCGCGGCGACCTGATTGGCATCATCGCCGCGCTCCGGCCCGATGTCTGCATACACCTCAAGGACCGCGCCTCGGGCTCGGAAGGGTTGGTACCCTTTGTCGAACGGGTGGTGCGGATGCAGCTGCTGTCGCCACCGCAGCACATGGCAGTGGCGGTCTGAGCCAGCGCCCGAACCGGACGTCGCCTCGGCCCCCGCAGCGGCCCGAAACGGGTCCTGGGGGGGGCGCGGCATCCGGTTCATTCAAATGCGATCTTTAATCCCGCATCAACCCTTTTGCCCGATGCTGCGGCAAGCATCATACTGTGTTACACCTTTGCCGGAATGGGGCCGCAGCAGAATGAGAAAGAAACACGGCAAGGCCGTATTGCCCGAAGGGGCGGAAAACCCGCTCAGCGCCGCTGTCGCGGGGCGCGATCAGTCCACGCTCGACATGGTGGCCGAGGCGATCAAGCACGACCAGACGGTGCTGGCCTATCAGCCGATCATGCAGGCGCTGGAGCCGCATGGGGTGGCCTTCTACGAGGGCTACATCCGGGTGCTGGACGCCACCGGCCGGGTCATCCCGGCCCGCGAATTCATGCATGTGGTCGAGGACAAGGAACTGGGCCGCGAGCTGGATTGCCTTGCGCTGCAACACGGCCTGCGCGCGCTGGAACAATTTCCCCAGATCCGTCTGTCGGTCAACATGTCGGCGCGCTCCATCGGCTACCAGCGCTGGACGCGGGTACTGGAACGTTTCCTGAAACGCGACGAGACCCTCGGTGAACGGCTGCTGCTGGAAATCAGCGAGGCCTCGGCCATGGCCGCGCCGGAACTGGTCACCGATTTCATGGGCCGGATGCAGCCGCATGGCATTGCCTTCGCCCTGGATAATTTTGGCGCCAGCACCACCGCCATCGGCCATTTCCGCCAGTTCTTCTTTGACGCGGTCAAGATCGACGGCCAGTTCGTGCGCGGCGTGCACGCCAATCACGACAATCAGGCCGTGGTCCGCGCGCTGGTCGGCATCGCCAAGCAGTTCGACATGTTCTGCGTCGCGGAATCGGTGGAGACCCAGGCCGATGCGGAGTTCCTGGTCTCCAACGGCGTCGACTGCCTGCAAGGCTACCTGTTCGGCGCCCCCTCCGTGTCGCCCTCCTGGATCGACGACATGAAGCACCGCCAACAGGTCGGCTGATTTCTTCGCGCCCGCCGCGCGCGACGTCGGCCGGGGCGATCCCGGTCCCGACAGCCCGCGCGGCGGCGCTTGCTGCACCGCAGCGTCAAGACAGGCTTTTTCGAAAACTCCGCAGAATCCTGCTGCATCGACCTGCGCTGACGGTTGACTCGGCGCCTGCCCCTGGGACACCCTGTCAATTGCTGCACGTGCAGCAATAGATTAAGCCGGTTCCTGGAGGAGACGAAAAGACTGTTGCGCACATGACCGTGAACGCCCGGCGCAGCTCCCCCCTCCCTGAGACCTGAATTGATGGCTGAGGATCAAAACCAATGACCAATGTTGTAATCGCATCTGCCGCGCGCACCGCTGTCGGCTCCTTCGGCGGCGCATTCGCCAACACCCCCGCCCACGACCTGGGGGCCGCGGTACTGGAAGCCGTGGTAGAGCGCGCCGGCGTCGACAAATCCGAGGTGTCGGAAACCATCCTGGGCCAGGTGCTGACCGCCGCACAGGGCCAGAACCCGGCGCGCCAGGCGCATATCAACGCCGGTCTCCCCAAGGAAAGTGCCGCCTGGGGCATCAACCAGGTCTGCGGCTCGGGCCTGCGTGCCGTGGCGCTGGGGGCCCAGCACATCCAACTGGGTGATGCCTCCATCGTCGCCGCCGGCGGCCAGGAAAACATGACCCTGTCGCCCCATGCCGCGCATCTGCGTGCCGGTCACAAGATGGGCGATATGAAATACATCGACACGATGATCCGCGATGGTCTGTGGGACGCCTTTAACGGCTATCACATGGGCCAGACCGCCGAAAACGTGGCCGAGCAGTGGCAGATCTCCCGCGACATGCAGGATGAATTCGCCGTGGCCTCGCAGAACAAGGCGGAAGCGGCGCAGAAGGCCGGCAAGTTCGCCGATGAGATCACCCCCTTCACCGTGAAGCACCGCAAGGGCGACATCGTGGTCGACCAGGACGAATACATCCGTCACGGCGCCACCCTCGAAGCGATGCAGAAGCTGCGCCCCGCCTTCACCAAGGACGGCAGCGTCACCGCGGCCAATGCCTCGGGCCTGAACGACGGCGCCGCTGCCACCCTGCTGATGAGCGCCGACGAAGCCGAACGCCGCGGCATCGAGCCGCTGGCCCGCATCGCCTCCTACGCCACCGCGGGTCTCGACCCGTCGATCATGGGTGTCGGTCCGGTCTTTGCCTCGCGCAAGGCGCTGGAGAAGGCAGGCTGGTCGGTGGACGACCTCGACCTGGTCGAAGCCAACGAAGCCTTTGCCGCCCAGGCCTGCGCGGTGAACAAGGACATGGGCTGGGATCCGGCGATCGTGAACGTGAACGGCGGCGCCATCGCCATCGGCCACCCGATCGGCGCGTCCGGCTGCCGCGTGCTGAACACGCTCTTGTTCGAGATGAAGCGCCGCGGCGCCAAGAAGGGTCTGGCCACCCTGTGCATCGGCGGCGGCATGGGCGTCGCCATGTGCGTGGAGCGCCCGTAAGTGGCGCGTTTTTGCTGATACGCGGGGCGCCCCTTTGGGGCGCCCTTTTTCTTTTACATTCGCACGTTATCTGAGTCGGAAGGCCCGAGGGTGCGACAATTTTATGCGGCAGTGCAGAATTTTCTCCGCGAAATATTGTTGCTAGATTGGACCTGAGTTTACAATAAGATTACCACTCGAAGACTAACTGGAGGACTTTTGAATGGCACGAACTGCACTCGTCACCGGCGGCTCCCGCGGCATCGGCGCAGCTATTTCCGAGGCGCTGAAGGCGCAAGGCTGCACCGTTGCAGCCACCTATGCCGGCAATGACGAAGCCGCGGCGAAATTCACCGAGGAAACCGGCATCAAGACCTACAAGTGGAATGTCGGCAGCTACGAGGAAAGCGCGGCAGGCATCGCCAAGGTCGAGGAAGAGCTTGGCCCGATCGACATCGTGGTGGCCAATGCCGGCATCACCCGCGACGCGCCATTCCACAAGATGACCCCGCAGCAGTGGCAGGAGGTGATCGACACCAACCTGACCGGCGTGTTCAACACCGTGCACCCGGTCTGGCCCGGCATGCGCGAACGCAAGTTCGGTCGCGTCATCGTGATCTCCTCGATCAACGGTCAGAAGGGACAGTTTGCCCAGGTGAACTATGCCGCGACCAAGGCCGGTGACCTCGGCATCGTCAAATCGCTGGCGCAGGAAGGCGCCCGCGCGGGCATCACCGCCAACGCGGTCTGCCCCGGCTACATCGCGACCGAGATGGTCATGGCCGTACCCGAGAAGGTGCGCGAATCGATCATCAGCCAGATCCCGGCCGGTCGCCTGGGCGAACCGGAAGAGATCGCCCGCTGCGTGGCCTTCCTGGCCTCCGACGACTCGGGCTTTATCAACGGCTCGACGATCTCCGCCAACGGCGCCCAGTTCTTCGTCTGAACCGCGCCAAGGCTCGAAACGGCAAGGGCCGGTCCCGAAGGACCGGCCCTTTTCCTATCCCGTAAGAACCCTGCGCGCTCAGGCTCAGCGGGAAATCCTGTTGCGGCGGGCGCTCAGGCCCAGCGCGAAACTCTGGGGCGAAGACCCGGCTGGGTGCATTTCGACACCAGCCAGCGCAGAGCCTGTTTCAGCACCGCTCCGCGGGCCGCATGGGCACGGGTCATGGCGGTTTTGACGGCGGCATTGGCGGAGTATTCAAGCATCTCGGGCCTCCTTGGTTCGGATCAGTATCCTTGGATGTGTTGAATATGCGCGCGCCGAGAGAAACTGACAAACGAGACTTCTCCGCGCTTCGGTTAAGTATTACTTATGTGAACATGTCTGATCGCCTGCCCCCGCTGACCGCCCTGCGCGCCTTTGAGGCCGCCGCCCGCCACATGTCCTTTGCCAAGGCGGCAGAGGAGCTGCACGTCACCCCTGCGGCGTTGTCCTTCCAGGTGAAATCGCTCGAAGAACACCTGGGGGAGCCGTTGTTTCACCGACTGAACCGCGCCGTGGAGCTGACCGAAGCGGGCAAGACGCTGGCCCCCGGCACCCGCGACGGCTTCGAACGGCTGAGTGCCGCCTGGCGCGCCACCCGCAGGCTGCAGGACAACACCACGCTGACGGTGACAGCCGGGCCTGCGCTCACCTCGAAATGGCTGGCGCCGCGCCTCTACGAGTTCGCCCGAAGCCACCCGGAAATCGACCTTCGGTTCTCGGCCACGCTGCGGCAAATGGATTTTGCCCGCGACGAGGTCGATGTGGCGATCCGCTTTGGCTACGGCCCGGACGAGGGCGTCTGGGCGATGCCGCTGCGCAAGGATTGGCTGACGCCGGTGATGACGCCGGAAATGGCCGAGCGATACCCCACCCCCGAAAGCCTGACAAAAGCACCGCTGCTGTTTGACGAGTCGCTGAACTTCCTTGATCCGCCCTGCGACTGGCCGGTGTGGTTCCGCTCGCAGGGGATCGATTTCACCCCCACCCACGGCGCCTGGTTTTCCCAGGCCGACCATGCCATCGACGCTGCCCTTGCCGGGGTCGGCGTGGCGCTGGGGCGGCGGCCGATCATCGTGACCGACCTGCACGCAGGCCGACTGGTGGCGCCCTTCAAGACCGCGATCGAGACCGACGCGCATTTCCGCTTCCTCTGCGCCAGCGGCACGGAGAACCGGCCGCAGATCGCTGCCTTTCGCGACTGGTTCGTTGCGGAGATCGAAAAAACCTCTTACATATCAGACGCTTTCGAGATCATCCCCGCAAAGGACCTGCCCCCACCATGACCCGTACCCGCGCGACCGCCATTGGCTTCATCGCTGTTCTCCTGTGGTCGCTGCTGGCGTTGCTGACCGTGGGCTCGGCCCCGACCCCGCCGCTGCTGCTGAACGCGCTGTGCTTTACCATCGGGGGCACCCTTGGGCTGGTCTGGACCGCTGCCAGCGGCAAGCTGGGCCAGCTGCGGCATGTGCCGGTGCGGGTCTATGTCTTTGGAACGTTGGGGTTGTTCGGCTATCACGCCCTGTATTTCTCCGCTCTGCGGCTGGCTCCCGCGGCCGAGGCCGGGCTGATTGCCTATCTCTGGCCGCTGCTGATCGTGCTGCTTTCCGGCCTGCTGCCGGGGGAGCGCCTGAAGGCCGGGCATCTCATCGGTGCGGTGCTCGGCTTTGCCGGTGCGGCAACGATCATCTCGGGCGGCGGGGCCGGGTTTCAGGCGCAGTATCTGCCGGGTTACGGGCTGGCGCTGTTGTGCGCGCTGACCTGGTCGGGCTACTCGGTGCTGTCGCGGCGTCTGGGCGGCGCGCCGACCAGTTCGGTGGCGGTGTTCTGCCTCGCGACCGCCGTGGCGTCGTGGGGGCTGCATTTCGCACTGGAAGAGACGGTCTGGCCTGCGGGCACGCTCGGCTGGGTCTCGACCCTGCTGCTGGGACTGGGACCGGTGGGGCTGGCCTTCTATGTCTGGGACATCGGCGTGAAACAGGGGGACATCCAGATGCTGGGCACCAGTTCCTACGCCGCGCCGCTGTTGTCGACGCTGGTGCTGGTGCTGGCAGGCGTCGCCACCGCGAGCTGGGGCCTGGCGGTCGCCGCGGCGCTGATCACCGCGGGGGCGCTGATTGCCGCCCGTGCCAGCGCCGCGCGCTAACGCTTCCCGGCAACGCCAGCTGCAAAACCTCCAGCCCCAGAGCAAGGCCGGAAAACAAGGAAGGGTCGCCGTATCCGGGCGACCCTTCTCGTCTACATGCCGGGCGCGAGGCCCGGCCGGAACCTCAGACGGCCTCTGCCGTCAGGCGCTCAATCTCTTCCTTCAGCTTGAGCTTTTGTTTCTTCATTGTCGCGATTTGCAGACCGTCGGTACTCGGCGATCGTTGGGCCTGTTCCACTTCCATGCTCAGATGCTCGTGCTTCTTCTTAAGTTCGGTCAGGTGCGAGCTGAGGCTCATGGCACTCCTCCTTCGTTGAGCTAGATGTGTTCGGACAAGAAGAGTGGAACACAAGTTTGCGCGTCTGTCACGCCGCAGCCGCAGCATTTTTGTCATGAAATATTCATATCGGCCGAGTGCCGCCCATCCGGCGCCAATTGCCCGCAAATTCCGGCTGCACACCGCATTCACCCCCACCGCAGAGGTTGAAATCGCATCGCCGGATCCCTATCTGGGCACGGCTGCCAAAAGGCGAGGCAGCCCCCGGTTCAGGGCCAGGGCAAGGCCGCCCCGTCCCGCAGCACCGCGCGAATTTGGGGGCTGTAGCTGTCTCCGTCGCGCTCATGTCGCGCGCCTTCGTGCAGAATCAGCGGCGCATGCAGACGGAAATCTGCGCGCCCGCCCTTGCGGGCCCGCAGGATCACCAGCTCCGCCGCGCGGTTTTGCCGCGGCGCCAGCGGCAGCACCTCGACCGAGCCCAGACAGTCTGCGCAGGCCGTGAGCATGTCCGGCAGCCGATCGGCCCGCTGGATCATGTGCAGGTAGCCCCGGTGCGCCAGCCGCCGGGCGGCGGTGCGGATCCACGCGGCCAACGGGGTGCGCTCGCCCAGCGCCACCTGCCGCCCGGCATCGCGGGCCGGGCTGTGGGCGCCCGGCTTGTAATAGGGCGGGTTGGCGATGACATGGGTGAACTGACGCTGCTTCAGCGCCTCGGGCAGCGCCGAAAGATCCGCCTCGAAGACTTCCATCGGCTGGGCGTTGGCGGCGGCGTTGCGCCGGGCGAGATCGGCATAGGACGGTTGCAGTTCCACGCCGGTCAGCGACAGCTGCGGCACCCGTGCGCCCAGACACAGCAGGGCCTGGCCCGCGCCACAGCCCAGCTCCAGCACCGCGTCCTTGGGCCGCGCCGGAACGCTGGCCGCCAGCAGCACCGGGTCCACCCCGGCGCGGTAACCCGCCAGGGGCTGCCACAGTTGCACCCGGCCGCCCAGAAACCCGTTGCGGCTCAGCTCGTTGTCGGCAAAACCCGTCATCTGCCCAGGGGAATGTCGTTGTCGCGCATCACCACCAGCGCCGCGTCGTAATCATCCGCACGCACCATCAGGCGGCGGGGGAAAATGCCGATGCCACCTTCCAGGATGCTCATATTTACGTCCATTTGAAAGCAGTCTATATCCTCACCCTCAAGAAGGGCGGAGGCAAAGGCCATGATCGTCGGATCGGTGCTGCGCAAAAGCTCTTTCATGGAACAGGATCTAAGGGCAAGGCGCCTGCCTTGTCGAGCCTCGCAGGCGGGAATGTGATTGACCAAGTGATGACCAAGAAGCCGCATGAGATGCTGGCCGCCACGCTGAGCCAGGAACTGGAGGCGGTGAACGCGCTGATCCGCGACCGGATGGCTTCACGTCATGCCCCGCGCATCCCCGAGGTCACCGCGCATCTGGTCGAGGCCGGCGGCAAGCGGCTGCGGCCAATGCTGACGCTGGCGGCGGCGCGTCTGTGCGGCTACGAGGGCGAGCATCACCTGAAGCTGGCGGCGACGGTGGAGTTCATCCACACCGCCACGCTGCTGCATGACGACGTGGTGGACGAGAGCGGCCAGCGCCGCGGGCGGCCCACCGCGAACCTGCTGTGGGACAACAAAAGCTCCGTGCTGGTCGGCGACTACCTGTTTGCCCGAAGCTTCCAGCTGATGGTCGAGACCGAGAACCTGCGGGTGCTGGACATCCTTGCCAATGCCTCGGCCACCATAGCCGAGGGAGAGGTGCTGCAGATGACCGCCGCCTCGAACCTGAAGACGGACGAAGATGTCTATCTGCAGGTGGTGCGCGGCAAGACCGCGGCGCTGTTCTCGGCCGCGACCGAGGTGGGCGGCGTCATTGCCGGTGCGCCGGAGGATCAGGTGCAGGCGCTGTTTGATTATGGCGACGCGCTCGGGATTGCCTTCCAGATCGCCGATGATCTGCTGGATTACCAAGGCGACACCAAGGCGACCGGCAAGAACGTCGGCGATGATTTCCGCGAGCGCAAGCTGACGCTGCCGGTGATCAAGGCGGTGGCGCAGGCGACCGAAGAGGAACGAGCCTTCTGGACGCGCACCATCGAGAAGGGCAAGCAGCAGGACGGCGACCTGGAGCAGGCGCTGGCGCTGATGGCGAAATACGGCACGCTGGAGGCGACGCGGCAGGATGCGCTGGCCTGGGCCGCCAAGGCGCGCGCGGCGCTGCAGACACTGCCCGATCACGCGATCCGCGGCATGCTGAGCGATCTGGCCGACTACGTGGTGGCACGGCTGCACTGACGGGGTCTGGAGGGGCGCTGCCCCTCGCGCCGCTGGCGCTCACCCCGGAGTATTTTTGCAAAGGTGAATGGACGGACGATGACGCGCCGTGCGTCAGCGCGGCGCGCGTCCCAACGGCGGACAAGCATCCGTGATGCGCCGCGCCGCGGGCGGGAGCCTTCGGTCCGTGGAGGGGCCGGTCAGGTCAGGGTGACCACGCTGCACCACCAATCGGGATGCTCCGCGCCGATCTCATAGGCCGCCATATGGGCGGCCTTTTTTGTCGGATACAGTGCAAAGCAGGTGGCGCCGGAGCCGGACATGCGCGCGAGCAGTGCCTGCCGGGAGTCGCGCAGGTCGGAGAGGGTGCGGTCGATCTCTGGCGCCAGTCGGCGCGCCGGGGCCTCCAGGTCATTGCGCTGTTCCTGCAGCCAGGCTGCGCAATCCTCGGTACCGGTGAAGGCGGGGAGCGCCTCGGGCATCGGCGGGTTTTCCCGCGTCTCCAGCCCGTTGAAGACGGCACCGGTGGGCACATGCTCGCCCGGATTGACCAGCAGCGCATGGAGCGGCGGCAGGTCGGTCGGGGTGACGCCTTCGCCGATGCCCTGCATGCGGGCAGCGCGGGCGGCCATGCAGACCGGCACATCGGCGCCGAGCGACAGCGGCAGCTCTGCGGGGATCTCTGCGCCCTGCCCGGCTACGGCCTTCAGCAGCGCCGCGGCATCAGACGACCCACCGCCGATGCCCGCCCCATGCGGCAGGTGCTTGTCGAGGTGAATGCGTCCGCGCCAGCCCGCGCCCTCGGCCGCGCGCCACACGAGGTTGCGCGCATCCGTCGGCACGCCCCTGGCAAACAGACCGGAGACCTCCAGCGCCAGCTCCGGTCCCGGCTCCAGCCGCAGCCGGTCGCCGACATCGGCAAAGACCACCAGCGAATCCAGCAGGTGATAGCCGTCATCGCGGCGGCCGGTCACATGCAGGGTCAGGTTGATCTTGGCCGGGGCAAAGACCTCAACCACCATTGGCGACCTTCAGGGGTTGAGCGCCCTCCTCGGCCAGCAGCGCGTCGAGACCGATTTGCAGCTTGCGACGGATGCGGTCCGGATCGGCTTCGCCATCCGTGTCGGCGGGGTCGATGAAGGACAGCGCCCGCTTCCACTGGAACTCCGCCTCGCGGGCGCGACCCACCGCCCAGTAAACGTCCCCCAGATGGTCATTGACCACGGGGTCCACCGGCATCAGCTCGACCGCGCGCTCCATGTGCGCGACCGCCTCTTCGAAGCGGCCGAGGCGGAACAGCACCCAGCCCAGCGAGTCGACGATGTAGCCACTGTCCGGCCGCGCGGCGACGGCGCGTTCGATCATGTCCAGCGCCTCGTCCAGCTTGATCTGCTTTTCCACCAGCGAATAGCCGAGATAGTTCAGCACCTGTGGCCGGTCCGGCTCCAGCTCGAGCGAGGCGCGGAAGTCGGCCTCGGCCTGCTCCCACTGATCCAGCCGTTCATGGCAGATGCCACGGGCATAGAGCAGGAACCAGCGGCTGTCGGACTCTTCGGGGAGATGTTCAAGCGCGGTGTCATAGGCGTCGATGGCCCCCGCGTAGTCTTCCTGCTGACGCAACAGGTCGCCAAGGCTGATGTAGACGCTGGCCTGGTCGGGGAAGGCGCGGCTCAGCTGGGCCAGCACCTCGGCGGCGGCTTCGGGTTTCGCCGCGCGGCGCAGCGCCTCGGCGCGCCCCATTTCGGCCGCGTGGTAGTCCGGGTGGCCACTGGGCACCTGCCGGTACGTGGCGACGGACAGTTCATAGCGCCCCATCTGGTCCAGCAAGCTGGCGCTGAGCAGAAGCGCGTCCACGTGGTCGGGTCGCATCGCAGCCGCGATGCGGGCGTACATCAGCACGTAGTCGTTGGCGGTATCGCCATTCAACGCTGCCCCCAGCGTAAAGAACACCTCGGCAATGCCATCGCGCGGCGTCGGAGCAATGGTGAAGGCCAAGGTTTCACCGGCCTGCAACTGCGCCTCCAGCGCCGCCAGCCCCGGGTCGAGCCGATCGGAGAAGGCCGCGTGCAGGGCCTCGCGGGCCTCGTCATTGCGGCCCAGCTGCGACAGGATCTGCACCCGCGCAATTGCCGCCCGGCGGCTGAGGCCACTCAGGCGTCCCTCGTCCGCGGCAAACAGCGCATTGGCGCCGCCGTAGTCACCCGCAGAGGCCAGCGCCAGCGCCCGGTGATAGAGCACGAAGGGCCTGAGGCTGTCGTCCTCGGCCAGCTCATCGAACGTCTTCAACGCGTTGGATACCGACCCCACGCCGACATGCGCCCAGGCTTCGAGCAAGCCATCGACCAGCGGGTGGATCGCCTCCAACTCAGGGTCGCGGGCCAGGATGGCCTCGAAATTTTCGTTGAGGGCATGGCTGCCAGCGATCACCACATTGCCGACCTGGCTGCGCGCACCGGCCTGCAGCAACCGCTTGGCCACCGGCACCGCGGCGTCAATCCGGCCCATGGCGAGCTGGGCAAAGACCACGTTTTCCATCAACAGCGGGTTCTGGGGATCGCGTGCCAGCGCCTGCGTGTAATAGAGCGCAGCCGCGGCAAAATCATTTTCGTATTTGGCGGCGCGACCGGCCAGGTAGGAACCGGCCAGCCCGCTGGCCTGCACGGCAGGCGGAAAGACGGCGCAGACGGCGAGAAGAGCCGCCCCGGTCAGGCTGCGGTAGATGGATACGGGCACGCGGGACCCCCTTTGAGATTTACTACTCTGGCGTTACCCCGAAAGCGTAGTCCGCTGCCCACAAACACGCAATGGGGCGGCCCGAAGGCCGCCCCGAATTTCCGGCAAAACCACGCCGAATGCGTAAAATACGCGTTACATGTTGGGGTAATTCGGCCCGTCCCCGCCCTGCGGCGTGGTCCAGGTGATGTTCTGGCTGGGATCCTTGATGTCGCAGGTCTTGCAGTGGACACAGTTCTGGAAGTTGATGACGAACTCCGGCTGGCCGTCCTTTTCGACCACTTCGTAGACACCGGCCGGGCAGTAGCGCTGCGCCGGCTCCGCGAATTTCGGCAGGTTCACCTTGATCGGGGTGTCCTGGTTGCCGAGACGCAGGTGGCAGGGCTGGCTTTCCTCGTGATTGGTCATCGAGAAGCTGACGTTGGTCAAGCGGTCGAAGGACAGCACGCCATCGGGCTTGGGATAGTCGATCGGCTGGTGCTTGGAGGCTTCCTCGGTCGCTTCGGCATCGTTCTTGCCGTGGCCCAGCGTGCCAAAGAAGGAAAAGCCGAAGGTGTTGGTCCACATGTCCAGACCGCCCAGCATCAAGGACGCTGTGAGCCCCCACTTGGACCACATCGGCTTCACGTTGCGGACCTTCTTCAGGTCTTCGCCGATGGCGCCGTTGCGGACCTCGGCCTCGTAGGCGGCCAGTTCGTCGCCCGAGCGCTCGGCCTTGATCGCCTCATAAGCGGCTTCCGCCGCGGCCTTGCCCGACAGCATCGCGTTGTGGTTGCCCTTGATGCGCGGCACGTTGACCATGCCCGCGGCACAGCCCAGAAGCGCCACGCCCGGCGCGACCAGTTTCGGCATCGACTGCCAGCCACCCTCGGTGATCGCCCGGGCACCGTAGGCCACCCGCTTGCCGCCCTTCAGCAGGTCGGCCACCACCGGGTGGTGCTTGAAGCGCTGGAATTCCATGTAGGGGAACAGGTGCGGGTTCTTGTAGTTCAGGTGCACCACGAAGCCGACATAGACCTGGTTGTTGTCCAGGTGGTAGATGAACGAGCCGCCGCCCGCGTTCTTGCCAAGCGGCCAGCCCATGGTGTGGGTCACGGTGCCTTCCTTGTGCTTGGCCGGGTCGATCTCCCAGATCTCCTTCATGCCGATGCCGTATTTCTGCGGCTCCTTGCCGTCCGACAGGCCATATTTGGCGATCACTTCCTTGGACAGCGAACCGCGCACGCCCTCGCCGAGGAAGACGTATTTGCCGTGCAGCTCCATGCCGGGTTCATAGGCCGGACCGGGGGTGCCGTCGGGGTTCTTGCCGAACTCGCCCGCGATCACGCCCTTTACCTCACCGTTATCGCCATAGACCAGTTCGGAGCAGGCCATGCCGGGGAAGATCTCGACCCCAAGCGCCTCGGCCTGTTCGGCCATCCAGCGGCAGACGTTGCCCATCGACACGATGTAGTTGCCGTGGTTGTTCATCAGCGGCGGCATCGGGAAGTTGGGGATGCGGACCTGCCCTGCCTCGCCCAGCATCAGGAAGTTGTCTTCCTTAACCGGCACGTTCAGCGGCGCGCCTTTTTCCTTCCAGTCGGGGATCAGCGCATCCAGGCCGCAGGGGTCCAGAACCGCGCCCGACAGGATATGCGCGCCCACTTCGGACCCTTTTTCCAGCACCACCACTTCGAGGTCGGAATCCAGCTGTTTCAAGCGGATGGCAGCAGACAAGCCGGCGGGACCGGCCCCGACGATCACCACGTCGTATTCCATCGCTTCGCGTTCAATCTCGGCCATTTGCGGCGCTCCTTGGCTTTGTCTTCGCTACCGGCTCCACCACGAGAGGTAGGTGGGCGCAATTTTCTTTCGCGGTTGCTTAGCTGGTGGCAGGCTGCCGGGTCAATCCAAACACCGCGTCACGGGTTGTAAAACAGGCAACTGAGACAAAAAGTGCGTCCAAATTCGCCATTCAAGGATCATTTTCCGTCTCGGGGCTGTCTCCCATCAGATATCTTGGCCCCTTGCCCTTTGCCGCGGCGCGGTCGTCAGGGTTGTAGAGCTTGCAGGAAGACAGCGACAGGCAACCGCAGCCGATGCAGCCGTCCAGATTGTCGCGCAGTTTCACGAGAGTTTCGATTCGCTGGTCCAGCAGGTCGCGGAAGTTTTCCGAGATCTCGGCCCAGTCCTGCTTGGTCGGGGTGCGCCCGTTCGGCAGGCCGCGCAGGAAACCGCGGATTTGCGGCAGTGAAAACCCGAACTGCTGCGCGATCATGATGAAGCTGAGCCGCCGGATGTCGGCGCGGTGAAAGCGGCGCTGGCCGCCCGCGTTGCGCCAGGGCTCCACCAGCCCCTGCGCCTCGTAATAGCGAATGGCCGAGACGGCGAGGCCGGTGCGTTCGGCCAGGTAACCGATGGATATGCCTGCGGACGGGGGCATCGGACCTCCTGAAGAAAATGCTTGAGCTAAAGTTAAGTTTAGAAATTACGGTGACTCGCATCAACCGTTTTTCAAATCCAAACACAGGAGATTTCTGATGAGCGCAGTTCTGGAACACGCCAATGTCACCGTCGCCGACCCCCATGGCACCGCCGCCTGGATGCAGAAAGTCTTTGGCTGGCACATTCGCTGGGAGGGCGCGGCCAAGAACGGCGGCTACAGCGTGCACGTCGGTGAGTCCAACAGCTACCTGGCGCTCTACGCGCCCCCCTCAGCCGCGAGCAAGGCGCCCGAAAGCTATGGCATCATCGGCGGGCTGAACCATCTGGCAGTGATCGTGCCGGACCTCGACGCCACCGAGGACGCGGTCAAGGCTGCGGGCTTCACCCCGATCAACCACGGCGACTACGAACCCGGGCGCCGGTTCTATTTCCACGATGAAAACGGCATTGAATTCGAGGCGGTGCAATATGATTGATCTGATGTGGCAAGCGGCGCTGCGCGGCGGCGGCGCAGGCGGCATTATTCCGCGCAAAGCTGTGGAAAACCCGCGTAAAATCCCCCGTTTGCGGCAATAAGCGCCCGCAAGCGGCCCGCGCCCACTTGAAATCGGGCGCGGGATTGGGTCAGGTATCTGTCAACCGGATCGGACGCCCCGCGGCTTATGCTGCGGGGCTCCGGTTTTCCACCTGACAAGAACACTAAGCGACCTGGACCAATCTCATGGAAAAGATCCCGATGACCCCCACGGGTCACGCCGCGCTGGAAAGCGAACTGAAGACTCTCAAGTCGGTCGAACGTCCGGCCATCATCCAGGCCATCGCCGAAGCACGCGAGCTGGGTGACCTGTCGGAAAACGCCGAGTACCACTCGGCCCGCGAAAAGCAGTCCTTCATCGAAGGCCGCATCAAGGAGCTGGAAGGCCTGCTGTCGCTGGCTGACGTGATCGACCCGGCCAAGCTGTCCGGCTCGGTCAAGTTCGGCGCCAAGGTGACCGTGGTCGACGAGGACACTGACGAGGAAAAGTGCTGGCAGATCGTCGGCGAGCACGAAGCCAACATCGAGGCGGGCCTGCTGAACATCAAATCCCCCATCGCCCGCGCCCTGATCGGCAAGGAAGAGGGGGACAGCGTCGAGGTGCGCACGCCCGGTGGCGAGCGGTCCTATGAAATCCTCAAGATCGTCTATTCCTGATCCGCAAAACGGCAGCCCAGATGACAGGCCCCAGCAGCACAGGACCCAACAGCAGTTCCGGCAGCGGCAGCGCCTTCAGCAGCGGTCGCCCGCTGCCGCGGCTTGACGGCCCTCCCGGCAACGGTCTGGGCGGTGCCGAGCTGGTCGCGATCGGGCTGGGGGCCTTGTGGCTGGCGGTGGCGGCGGGGCTGTACCTGTTTGCGCCGCAGGACAGCGGACTGGCCGAATGGGGCGACCGGATCGTCGCCATCCTGGCCCTGGTACTGCCGCTCGCGATGCTGTGGGTGGCGGCCTCGGCCGCGCGCTCGGCCCGCGTCGTGCGCGAGGAATGCGAGCAGCTGCAAGCCGCCATTGACGGGCTGCGCCAGACCTATCTGACCCAGGCGCAGCAGCAGGCCGCGGTGGCCGAACCCTCGGTGGCCAAGCGGCTGGAAGAAATCGCCGAAGCGACCCGCAAGACCGAAACCGCCCTCGCCACGTTCCACACCAGCCGCCGCAACCAGCCGACCCGGCCCGCGATTCCCGCCGCGGCTGCCGAAATGACGGCCGCCGAGCAGGGCTCCCTGGCGCTGGACACCCCCGCCGAGGAAGCGGCGCCGCCGCTGGCGGCGGACCAGTTCATCCGCGCGCTGAACTTTCCCGAAACCGCCGAGGACACCGAAGGCTTTGCCGCCCTGCGCGCAGCACTGAAGGACCGCAAGACGGCGCAGGTGATCCAGGCGGCGCAGGATGTTCTGACCCTGCTGAGCCAGGACGGCATCTACATGGATGATCTGCGCCCCGACATGGCGCGCCCCGAGGTCTGGCGCCAGTTCGCCCAGGGTGCCCGTGGCCGGGCGGTGGCGGCGCTTGGCGGCGTGCGCGATCGCAGCTCGTTGGCGCTGACGGCCGCGCGGATGAAGCAGGATCCGATTTTCCGCGACGCCGCGCATCACTTCCTGCGGCGGTTCGACCAGATGTTTGCCGACTTCGAGGCCGAGGCCACCGACAGCGATATCTCGGCCCTTGCCAATACTCGCACCGCGCGCGCCTTCATGCTGTTGGGCCGGGTGGCCGGCACCTTCGACTGAGCCACACCCGGACACAATCAGTTCGCCCCTGTTGCCCGTACGGGCGCGGCTTTCGACGACGAATGTATGGCTTCAGAACCATGAGACCTGCCCGCCGCGCCCAAGCGCGGCGCCCGGCCCAACGGCGGGCAAGCATCTGCGATGCGCCGGCCCGCGGGCGGGAGACCGACCGTTACATCGCGAAACTGCCATAGGGGATGAAGCGCACCGGATCGCCCGGTTTCACATGCACGGCACCGTCCGGCAGTTCGACCAGCCCCTCGGCCCAGCTGAGCCCGCTGATGCGGCCGGAGCCTTCGGAGGCGAAGACCTCCGCGCGGCCATCGCGCATCCGGGCACGCAGGTATTCGCGGCGGCCCGGTTTCTTGCGTTTTTCGAACCCGGCCGGCACCTCAAATCCCTGCGGGCGCTGCCAGCCTGCCCCCGCCATCAGCCCCATCGCCGGGCGCGCAAAGATCAGCGTGCAGACCAGCGCCGCCACAGGGTTACCCGGCAGGCCGAAGACCGGCGTGCCCTGCCACATCCCCAGCGCCAGCGGGCGGCCCGGTTTCAGCGCGATACGCCATTCCTGCATTGCACCGGCCTCGCGCAGCAGCGCGGAGACATGGTCCTCGTCCCCGGCTGAGGCACCGCCGGAGGTCAGGATCACATCGGCGCGCGCCGCTGCATCGTCCAGCCGGGCGCGCAAATCGCCGCGATCGTCCGCCGCCCGCCCCAGATCCAGTGCCTGAAATCCCATCTGCCGCAGCAGCGCCAGCAGCATCGGCCGGTTGGCGTCATAGATCTGGCCTGGCCCCGCGGGCATCCCCGCCTCGACCAGCTCGTCCCCGGTGGAAAGCACACCGACACGCAAGGGCTGGCGCACCGGCAGCTCTGCCAGCCCCGTGGCGGCGGCCAGTGCCAGATCGGCGGGGGTGATCACCCGGCCCGCGGTCAGGATCACCGCGCCTGCCTGCACGTCCTCGCCCGCGCGGCGGGTGTTGGCGCCTTGCTTCAGCGGCCCGTTGAAGGCGATCTGGCGACCATCCGTGTTCACGTCCTCCTCGAGGATCACGGTATCGACCCCATCGGGCAGCGCCGCGCCGGTCAGCACCCGGATCGCCTGCCCTGCAGGCACCGCGCCATCAAAGGGCACGCCCGCTGCCGCCCGCCCCTCAACCAGCGGCAGCACATGCGCGCCCGCGGGTCGTCCGCCCGCAAAGCCGTAGCCGTCCACCGCCGTGTTCGGCTGCGGCGGGTTGGCGCGCCGGGCTGCCACATCCTGCGCCAGCACCCGGCCCAATGCTGCCTCCAGCGGCACGGTCTCAGCCCCCATGACCGGCGTCAGCCGCGTGCGCAGCAGCTCCAGCGCGTCATCCACCGGCGTCCAGTCGACCCCCGCGGGCAGGGCAAAACAATCGTTGCTGAGGGGGGGCGGGGTCAGGGTCATCTCGGGCAGCCTCAAAGGGTTGGAGCCATCACAGCCTGGACGTCACAGGCCAGTTGCACAGGCCAGTTTCACAGGCCGATATCGGCCAGCAGGAAATCGGCAATGGCCACGGTATCATCCAGATCGAACACCGGCCGGTCGAGGTCTAGCGGCACATCGCTGGCAACCGCGCGAATACTGTCATCCCCCGGCGCGATCAGTTCGGTCCCGGCCGCCTGGCGGTGGGCTTCGATCTTGGGGTGGGCTTCGCGCTTGTAGCCCTCGACCAGCACCAGATCGACCGGAGAGAGCCGTGCCAGCAAGTCCGCCAGCGGCGGCTCCGGCTGGCCGCGCAGCTCCTGCATGAGGGCGATGCGGGCGGGGCTGGCCAGCACCACCTCTGCCGCGCCGGCCATGCGGTGGCGATGGCTGTCGGTGCCGGGCCGGTCCACATCGGCACCGTGATGGGCGTGTTTGATGGTAGAGACCCTCAGCCCGCGGGCGGTGATCTCGGCCACCAGCCGCTCCATCAGACCGGTCTTGCCGTTGTTCTTCCAGCCAGTGACGCCGTAGATCTTCATGCCAGCAGCGCCTCGGCCCGGGCCAGATCCTCGGGCGTGTTGATGTTGAAGAACGGGTCGAAAGGCTCCGCCTCGAACAATGCCTCGCGGCCCTGGTGCCGGTCGGTCCAGAGCACCACCTTGCGCAGACCGACCTGCAGCGCCGCGCGCAGGTCGTCGCGCAGGGCAACGGGCCAGAGGCCGAAGGCCGGGTGGCGGTTCACACGCTTGCCGCCGCCGGATTTCAAGGCCTCGTCGCCAGTACGCGGGGTCACAGCCATTACCAGCGGGTGATCCATTCCGTCGGCTGCTGCAGTCAGCCGCGCGACCAGATCCTGCGGGAAGAACGGCGTGTCGGCGGCGGCGGTGACGATGGTCTCCGCGCCCTGGTCTGCGGCCCAGTCGAGACCTGCGAGTACGCCCGCCAGCGGACCGGCGAAGCCCTCGATCGAGTCGGCAATGACCGGCAGGCGGAGGTCGGCGAAACGTTCCGGGTCGCCATTGGCGTTGAGCGCCATGCCCGCGACCTGCGGCGAGAGCCGGTCGATGACGCGGGAGAGCAGGCTTTGGCCACCGACCTGCAGCCGCCCCTTGTCGCCGCCGCCCATTCGGGTGGCGAGGCCGCCTGCGAGGATTACGCCGAGGGGTTGGGTCATCTTTCGGGGTCTCCAGCTTTTGAAAAGCCGCCCGACCGGTAGGCCGGGCAGCGCCCGTCCCGCTCCCCACGGCGCGGGCGCTTCTCGCCCTCCCCGTCGGGCCGAGCGCTGCCCTTGTCTCTATATCGCCGAACAGTCATTCCGCACTCTTCCGACGGTGCTTCTTTTCCTCCACCGGCGCGTCCTTGGGGTCCATGTCGCGGACCAGCCGCTCCTCGCCCGAGAGGCAGATGAACCGCTGGCCTCGCATCCGGCCGATCAGGGTGAGGCCGACCTCGCGAGCGATTTCCACGCCCCAGGCCGTGAAGCCGGAGCGCGAGGCCAGCACCGGGATGCCCATCATCGCGGTCTTGATCACCATCTCCGACGTCAGCCTGCCGGTTGTATAGAGGATCTTGTCCGCGGGATCGGCGCCTTCGGACAGCATCCAGCCGGCGATCTTGTCCACCGCATTGTGGCGGCCGACGTCCTCCATATAGACCAGCGGGCGGTCCTGATGGCACAGCACGGTGCCGTGGATCGCCCCTGCCTCGAGATACAGCGAGGGGGTGCGGTTGATCTTATGCGCCAGCGCATACAGCCAAGAGGTGCGGATCTCCGCTTCGGGCAGGCGCACATCCTCCAGCCCCTCCATCATGTCGCCGAAGACGGTGCCGACCGCGCAGCCGGAGGTGCGGGTTTTCTTCTTCAGCTTCTCCTCGTGGCTGGTTTCAACGGCGGTGCGCACCACCACGGTTTCCAGATCCTCGTCGTAATCGACGCGGGTGACCTCATCGCCGTCGCGCAGCATCCGCTGATTGCGCAGAAACCCCAGCGCCAGATATTCCGGATAGTCGCCGATGGTCATGGCGGTGACAATTTCCTGCGAGTTCAGGAAGATGGTCAGCGGGCGCTCCTCGACCACGGCGATCTCGAGGGCCTCGCCGTTCTGATCGGTGCCGGTGACAGCGCGGGTCAGCCGGGGGTTCGAGACCCCGGGGGCGATCAGATATTCTGACGTGATATCCATGCTCACCAATTGCATTCCTCCTGCGTCCGGCGTAGGCCGGATGCAGGCAATCTAGGACGCACAGATGGCAAGCTCCACCACCAAATCTGCCTTTTGGCAAGGCTTTCGCGACAGCGCGCCGTTTCTCTTCATGGCCTCGCCCTTCGGTTTCCTGTTCGGGGTGCTCGCCGCCGAGGCCGGGTTGATCGTACCGGAAGCCTTTGCATTTTCGCTGGCAGTCTTTGCCGGCGCCGCCCAGTTTACCGCGTTGCAGCTGATGCAGGAGAATGCGCCGCTGCTGATCGTTCTGGTATCGGCGCTGGCGGTGAACCTGCGGATGGCGATGTATTCCGCCTCGCTGACGCCCTACCTTGGCGATGCGCCCATGTGGCAGCGAGCACTGGCGGCCTATTTCGTGGTCGATCAGTCCTATGCGCTGTCGATCGTGAAATTCGAAAACGAGCCGCGAATGACCACCGCGCAGCGCATGGCCTATTTCCTGGGCACCAATGGCATCGTCACCCCGGCCTGGGTGATTGCGACCGTGGCCGGGGTCATGGCGGGCAGCCGCATCCCTGAGAGCTGGGGCGTGGATTTCGTACTGCCGCTGGCGTTCCTGACGATGATCGGGCCGATGCTGCGCACCCCGGCGCATATCGTGGCCTGCCTGGTGGCGGTCGCGACATCCCTGCCCGCGGCGATGCTGCCCTACAACCTGGGTCTGATCGTTGCAGGGATCGCTGGCATGATTGCCGGGGCGCAGGCAGAATTGTGGCTGGAGCGACAGAAATCGAAGGCGGAGACCCTGAAATGAGCAGCATCCCCAACCCGGTCCTTTGGACCGTCATCGCCGGACTGGCGCTTGGCAGCTATGCGCTGCGCTTCGTGTTTCTGGGTTTCATGGGGGGACGCCCGATTGCGCCCTGGCTGATGCGGCATCTTCGCTATACCGCGGTTGCGGTGCTGCCCGCGCTGGTGGCGCCGCTGGTGGTCTGGCCTGCCCCGACCGACGGCACACCGAGCCTGATCCATTTCGCGGCCGCGGCCGCGACCTTCACGGTCGGCTATGTGACCCGCAACGTGCTGTATGCGCTGGCTGCGGGCGGCGTGTCATTGCTGTTACTGTATCTCGCCGCATGACGCGCTGCGCGCCGGGCCGCCCCATCAGTTGACGGTGGCGGCCAGCTCGGCGTTGCTGCGGGCGATCCCGTCCTTGAGATCGGCGCTGTCGTCTTCGTAATAGCGGGTGGTGCGCACGCCCGGCAAAGTGGCAAACTGCTCCGCCAGTTTTTCCGGGTAGAAGGTGCGTTCAACGGATTCGAACCCCGGGATCCGCTGCAGGATCGCCGCCGTAGCCTGGGCACAGAAGGCCCCCGGCACCCGACCGTTGGTCACCGCCAGCTGATAGGCCTGCTGGGCCTGCTCCGGCGTGACCTCAACCTCCTGAACCATCACGTGGAAGGTGCTGCGCGCGTGCGACCCGCGGTAGGCCTTTTCCACCGCCGGGGTGATCCCGTAGAGCACGTCGTTCCGCTCCGGCACCACTGGGGCGTAGAAAGAGCCCGCAGGATCGAAGATCACCCGCTCGGAGGCATTGATCATCAACGAGGTGTGACCGCCCCTGCCGGTGCGGTTGTTGATCATCGTATAAAGAGTGAGCTTGGGCGGGCCGGGGTGGCGATAGGCCACCTGCGCCAGCGTTGCGGCGTCCGCATTGGGTTGCTGCGGCGCAGCACAGCCCGCGAGCGCCAGCAGCGCCGCGCCAAGACACAGCAGTTTGCGCATCGGCACCGTCCTTGGATCAGGAGATCAGGTTGCGAAGATCGCCAGGAACAGCGCGAAGAAGACCAGCGCGATGCAGGAGCGGGTGATGAAAGTCAAAAACCCTGCATAGACCTTTTCCTGAGTGGTGATGTCCATGGAGCCGTGCTGATGTTCAGCCATGTGCGTATCCCTCAAAATTCGCGTGCGTTTTGCCGCTGATTACTGGATTTGGCCCGGGCTGTCACCACGTCATTCCGGCGCAGCTGCCACAAATCGCCGCCCCGGCACGAGCTGACAGGGGCCAGTGGGCCACAATTGCCACCGAGCAGCGTCGAGCTGGCCGTTGCGGCCAGCCCTGCCGCCGCGTTGGCGCGAATCGGACGCGCCTCAGACCGCGTCCAGATCGGACGCCAGCCGGAAGCCGATCCGGTTTGCCGGTTCCGCCTGCCGCAGCTTGGGCACCGCGCGCAGCATGACGTTGAGCTGGCTGACATGCTGCACCAGCTGTGTCTTGGTGCCGTTGGCCTCGCTGCCGTAGAAGGTGATGATGTCGGGATCGAAATAGCCGATGCCCTCGATCCGCAGCACGCCGGCGTCGCCACCGGCAAAGCCCATGGCGACTTCGTGTTCGCTGTCCAGCTGCTTCTCGAAATTCTGGATGTAGAGGATCAGCCGTTCATACGCCCAGCGCGACGCGCTTTTGGTGGCATCCGGCTGCTGCAGGCGTTCCGGTACCTTGGTCAGCCCGGCGCAGGCCTCGGGATCGGCGTGGACCTCGTGCACGCAGGGCAGGATCGCGGCCTCGGCCGCCTCGGCGCTGGTTGAAATTTCGTTGTCCATGCTTCCCCCCGATGGTGATGTCGCCCGAAGGTGCGTTACCCCCGGTTCTGGTAGAGCCAGGCGCCGTCCTCGCGTTTCCAGCGGGTCACCTGACCAATGTGGTACAGGTGATTTACATGGGCCACCGACTCGACCAGTGCAAGGCCGTATTCCCCTTCGCCAATCGTGCGCTTGAACAGAACGGAGAAGCAATCCGCGGCGGTGCGGGGCTGGTTCAGATGCTCGCGCAGCCGTTCCAGCGCGCCGTGGTGATTGCCGATCAGCTGCTGCATCCGGAGCGGCAGGCGTGAGAACGGCAGCTTGTGCCCGCCCAGCGCCAGGTGCTCGGGGCGCGCCAGCGGCGCCAGCCGCTCGCAGGCCTCCAGCCACTCGCCCAGCGGATCGGCCATCGGCTCGGTGGCATAGACGCCGATGTTGGGGCTGATGGTCGACAGGATCTGGTCGCCGGTCAGCACCAGGTTGTCATCGCGGCTCCAGAACGTGGCATGTTCAGGCGCGTGGCCGTTGCCGATATGCACGTCCCAGTCGCGACCGCCCATGCGGATCACGTCATCCTGCCGGATGCGGGTAAAGCCCAGCGGCATGGGATGCACGGTGTCGGCGAAATTGAAGGGGCGCTCAGCCGCGCGCTTGTCGTAGAACGCGCGGTCCATGCCCGCACTGCGATAAAAGGCGAGTGTTTCCTCCGGCCAGGCTTCCTGCACATCCAGCGTCAGCATGCGGGCAAACAGCCAGGCAGTGCGGGTGGTGACCAGCTCGGCCCCGTGCGCGCGCTGGAACCAGCCCGCGAGGCCGATGTGATCGGGATGGTGGTGGGTCACCACCACCCGGCGCACCGGCTTGCCGCCCAGCGGGCCGGTCATGAGCCGCTCCCAGATCGCGCGGCTGCGGCGGCTGTTCATGCCGGTATCAATCACCGTCCAACCGTCGCCGTCATCAAGCGCATAGACGTTGACGTGATCGAGCTTCATCGGCAGCGGCAGGCGCATCCACAGCACACCTTCGGCCACCTCGATCGCCTCCCCCTCGGCCGGGGGGTCCTGCCAGGGGGTGCGCGGGGCGACGTCGGGAACGCTGGTCATCGGGCTTACCCTGCCAGCTCGTCCAGGCTCAGAGCGAAGGCCCCTTCCGCCCCGGCCTGTGCATGGGCCAGCAGGCCAGCGTGTTCGGGCAGCATCCGGTTGATGTAGAAGCGCGCCAGTTTCTCGCGCGCGCCGCCCGGATCGGCCATCGCGGCGGCGAGGTGGTAGTGACCGCCCAGAACCCGGGCAAAGGCCTTGAGGAACGGCACCGCTCCGGCAAACCGGTCCTGCAGGTCTTTCTGGGCCACCAGCCATTCGCTGGCCTCGCGCAGGGATTCGCAGGCCTGCCAGACAGCTTCGGCCATGTTGGGGTGGCTGGCGCGGGCGCGTTCGGCCTGCTCTTCGATTTCCTCCATCAGGGCAAAGGCGGCTTCACCCCCGTCCATCATCTTGCGCGCCACGAGGTCCATTGCCTGGATGCCGTTGGTGCCTTCGTAGATCGCGGTCACCCGCACATCACGGTAGAACTGCGCGGCGCCGGTTTCCTCGATGAAGCCCATGCCGCCGTGCACCTGCACCCCGGTTTCCGCCACCCGGATGCCGGTGTCGGTGCCAAAGGCCTTGGCGATCGGCGTGAGGAAAGCGGCCCGCGCGGCCCAGACCGCGTCCCCGGTGGCCGTCTGCATGTCGATGGCCTGCGCACAGGCCAGCAGGATGGCGCGGGAGGCAAACAGATCGGCCTTCATTTCCATCAGCATGCGGCGCACATCGGCGTGGTCGGCAATAACGCCGCTGGCGGATTTGCCCTGCTTGCGCTCCAGCGCATAGGCCAGCGCCTGCTGGTAGGCCCCTTCGCCCGCGCCAACACCCTGGCCGCCAACCCCCAGCCGCGCGTTGTTCATCATGGTGAACATCGCCGCCATGCCGCCGTGCTCCTTGCCGACCAGCCAGCCGGTGGCGCCGTCATATTGCATCACGCAGGTGGGCGAGCCGTGCAGGCCCATCTTGTGCTCCAGGCTGACCACCTTCAGATCGTTGGCCTTGCCCGGATTGCCGTCGGCATCGGGCAGGTATTTCGGCACCATGAACAGCGAGATGCCCTTGGTCCCCGGCACGCCGTCGGGCAGTCGCGCCAGCACCAGGTGGCAGACGTTCTCGCAGAAGTCATTGTCACCCCAGGAGATGAAGATCTTCTGCCCCGTCACCGCGTAGGTGCCATCGCCATTCGCCACCGCCTTGGAGCTGAGCGCGCCAACGTCGGAACCGGCCTGCGGCTCGGTCAGGTTCATGGTGCCCGACCATTCGCCCGAAATCAGCTTGGGCAGGTACAGTTCCTTCAGCGCATCCGAGGCGTGGTGCTCCAGCGCCTCGATCTGGCCCTGGCTCATCAGCGGAGCGAGCTGCAACGACAGGCAGGCCCCCGCCATCATCTCGTTCACCGCGGTCGCCAGGGTCAGTGGCAGCCCCATGCCGCCATATTCCTCTGGCGCGCTGATGCCGATCCAGCCCCCTTCGGCAATCGCCTTGTAACCCTCGGCAAACCCGGGAGAGGTCCGCAGCACCCCGTTTTCCAGGCGGGCCGGCGTCAGATCCCCGTCGCGCTGCAACGGAGCCATCACGCCGTCACACATCTTGCCTGCCTCGGTCAGGATGGCGCTGACGACATCCGCAGTTGCATCGGCAAAGCGGTCGGTCGCGGCGATCCGGTCGTAGCCGGCAACATGTTTCAGCAGAAATTCATACTCGGCAACGGGGGAACGGAAGGTCATGGCGCATCCTTTGGTGGTCTGGACGGGTCGTTTGCATCGGGCGGTCTTGGCATCCCCGAGCCGGCCCATTAAGGTCTGGGGCTTGATCGATTACCTACCCGCCCCCCCGTTTCAAGCAACCAAAACGCCGCGTCACACGCAATGCCCCAGTTGAGCACCGAAATTCTTGCCGCCGACGGCCCCGGCTTCGCCCGCGCAACCGAGCTGCTGCGCCAGGGCGCGCTGGTCGCCTTCCCCACCGAAACGGTCTATGGGCTCGGCGCGGATGCGCGGCAGGGGCAGGCCGTGGCCGCGATCTATGAGGCCAAGGGGCGGCCCAGCTTCAACCCGCTGATCGCCCATGTGCATTCCGCCGAGGCCGCGCAGCGTTACGTGCGCTGGAATGACCTGGCCGAGCGGCTGGCGCAGGCCTTCTGGCCGGGGCCGCTGACATTGGTTCTGCCGCTGCGCGACGGGCACGGGATTTCACCGCTGGTGACGGCAGGTCTGGAAACGCTGGGGCTGCGCGTGCCTGCGCATCCGGCTGGTCAGGCCCTGTTGCAGGCACTGGACGGGCCGGTTGCGGCGCCTTCGGCCAATCCCTCCGGCCGGATCAGCCCGACCACCGCGGCGCATGTTGCCGGAGGACTGGGCGGCCGCATCGCCGCCATCCTCGATGACGGTGCCTGCGGCGTCGGGCTGGAATCCACCATCATCGGCCTCGCCGGGCCAGAGCCGATGCTGTTGCGGCCCGGCGGGCTGGCGGCGGAGGAGATCGAAGCGGTGCTGGGCCGGAAACTGGTGATGCGCAACGTTCACGACCCGCTGACCGCGCCGGGCCAGCTGCTGTCGCATTACGCCCCCGGCGCCTCGGTGCGCCTGAACGCCAGCACCGCGGCCCCGGGCGAGCTGTATCTGGGCTTTGGCCCCATGGGCAATGCGCAGACCTGCGACCTCAACCTGTCGGAAACCGGTGATCTGGCCGAGGCCGCGGCCAACCTGTTTGGCCATCTGCACCGGCTGGATGCGCTGGGACAGCCCATCGCGGTGGCACCGATCCCGGATCACGGACTGGGCGCGGCCATCAACGACCGCCTGCGCCGTGCCGCCGCACCACGAGACTGAATAGACGGCGCGCAGGCGCGACTGGATCCCGGTAGCCGCGATCATTGGCGGAGGCCACAGGCCAGGACAACAGGCGAAACCGCCGCCTGCCCGCTCTCAATTCACCCGGCCCCTCTCGGACTGGGATGGGAGCGCCGTGCGCAGCACGGCGCCGGGCCCAACCTTTGCCCGGTCATCTCTGATGACTGGGTCAAAGGGCGGGAGCCCGTGTTTCTGTCGGGGTCCGGCCCGCAAACCGGGCCAATCGGCGTTTTGGGTGAAAGACGCTCCGGATGCGCCTGCGGCGACCGCGGTCAGGCATGACCTGCGCTGGCCGACAGGTTCAGCGGATCAACGCCCAGCGTCTTCAGCGCCGCGCCCCATTTGCTGTCATCCGCCAGGGTAAAGACCAGCTCGGGGCTCGCCTCGGCCGTCAGCCAGCCATTCATGGCGATTTCCGACTCCAGCTGTCCCGGTCCCCAGCCGGCGTATCCCAACAAGACCAGAAGGTCGCGCGGTCCCTTGCCTTGGGCGATATCTTCCAGCACGTCCAGCGTCGCGGTCATCGAGAAGCCGCCAGACACCTTCAACGAGCTGACGTCTGATTCGTAATCCGGCGAGTGCAGCACGAAGCCGCGCTGGGTCTCGACCGGACCACCAAAGCGCACCGGCAGCGTGGCGGCAGAGCTGGCCTCGCCCCCCATCTCGAGCTGTTCCAGCAGATCGCCCAATACCACACCATCGGCTGGCTTGTTGACGATCAGCCCCATGGCACCTTCTTCCCCATGCGAGCACAGGAAGATCACCGAATGTTCGAACCGGGGGTCGCCAATTCCGGGCATTGCAATCAAGAGCTTGCCAGTAAGATCCATGACCGTCCATCTTTCTGCTGCGTTCTCCCACCATGCCGCCCAGCCCGCCGGCACGCAAGGGGCGCATCGGCGCGCGGCCGCCAACTCTCCGGCAAAATTGCCGCAAACACAGCACGATGACTGCAACGTGACTTGGCAAACCCCGCCGCGCGGCGCATGTATCCGGGCATGAGACAACGACTTTCATCCGTCGCAACCGCGCTGGCAGTGGCCGCTGCGCTGGCCTGCGGCCTCTTTGGCCTTGGTGCCACCGCGCGCGCCGGAACCGGGGAAATCGTGCGGGTCGAGGTGCTGGACGGCGGCACCACCGCGCGCGGCACGCTGCAGGCGGCACTGCGGATCACCTTGCAGCCGGGCTGGAAAACCTACTGGCGGGCGCCAGGCGATGCGGGCATTCCGCCGACCTTCTCCTGGCGGGGTGCGCGCAACCTCGGCGCGGTCGCCTTCACCTGGCCGACGCCCGAGATTTTCCTGACCTCTGGCTTTCGCACCATCGGCTATCACGACCAGCTGGTGCTGCCGGTTGAGGTGACGCCACAGACCCCGGGCAAGCCGGTGCGCCTGAAGGGGCGGATGGAACTGGGTGTCTGCAAGGATGTCTGCGTGCCCGCAGACGTGCGCTTTGACCACCAGCTTGATCCGGGCGCGCCGCGCCACCCGGCGATAGCCGCCGCCCTGGCCAGCCGCCCCTGGTCGGCCAGCGAGGCGGGCGTGCGCGCCGCCACCTGCAGCCTGCGCCCCACCAAATACGGCATGCAGGTCACCGCCCGCATCACCATGCCCTCGGCCGGTGGCGAGGAGATCGCGGTGATCGAACCCGGCAGCCCCACCCTGCACGCCGGGGAAACCAAGACGCGGCGCGAGGGCAACCGGCTGATCGCACAGACAGAATTTCTGCCTGCCGAGGGCCGCGCCTATGCCATCGATCGCTCGAAACTTCGGATCACGGTGCTGGGCCGCGACCACGCGGTGGACATCCGCGGCTGTGACGCCGGATGAGTCGACGCATGCCCGAGGCCAAGTCCCTGCCCACCGTGGACGCAACCCCCGAGCCCCTGCCCGATCCAGTCGTGAAACGCCCGGTTCTGGGGGCCATCGCAGTGGTGTGCCACCGGATTGACGGGCAGGATCACGTCATCCTGGTGCAGCGCGGCAAAGCGCCCAACGCGGGCTGGTGGGGCTTTCCGGGCGGGCACGTGGAATTGGGAGAAACCGCGCTGGAGGCGGCGGCCCGGGAGCTTCTGGAGGAAACCGGCGTCCAAGCGCGGCCAGTCGAATACCTGACCAACATTGACGTGATTGCCCGGGACGCGGACGGCGCAGCACAGCAGCAATACCTGCTGTGCGTGGTGCTCTGCGAATATCTGCACGGCACCCCGGCACCGGAAGATGACGCCAAGCAGGCCGAATGGATCCCGGTGGCAGAGATCGCCACCCGCGGGCTGCAACTTCTGGACCAGGTGCCGGAAGTCGCGCTGGCAGTTCAGGCGCGCTGGCGCGAGCTGGCCCGCAACGCCAACCCGCCGACAAGGTAGGTCAGCAGCGCCAGAACCAGCGCCCCGAGGACAAAGGCCAGCAGCCCCGCCCGCACCGGCTCCATCGCTGCCAGCGATGGCAGCGACCGCAGGGCCGGATGCAGCGCACCGGTGGCCATCGGCCAGCCCAGCGCCAGAACCAGCCAGCCCAGTTGCACCATCGCAGCCCCCGTAATCAGCCAGCGTAGCCGCCCGGCACCGCGTCGCAGGGCGCGCCGGAAGGAGGTCACCGGTCGGCTGAGATCGCGCTGCACCGCCACCAGGGCAGGCACCACGAGAAGCACGAGGAACATGCCGAAGCCCAGACCGTAGACCAGGGTAATCACCGTGGGTTTCAGGAACTGCGCCTGCTGCGAGCGCTCGAACAACAAGGGCGCCAGCCCCAGCACCGTGGTCATCGTGGTCAACATCACCGGGCGCAGCCGGTCCGCCGCCGCGTCGATGATCGAGGGAATCAGCCCGCGGTCCCTGGCGTATTCGTCGATGGTCGTCACCAGCACGATGGAATCATTGATGATGATGCCGGTCATGCCGAGAAGCCCGACCACCGTGAACATGCTCAGCGGCACCTCCCACATGTAGTGGCCCCAGATGGTCCCCACCAGGCCGAAGGGGATGATCGCCATCACCACCAGCGGCCGGGTCCAGCTGGCAAAGATCCAGGACAGCACTAGGTAGATGCCGGTCAGGCACAGCACCAGCCCGGTGCCTGCCTCCTGCAGGAAGGTCTGTTCCTGCTCGGCCAGACCGGACAGCCGCCAGTCCACCTGCCGTTCACTGGCGATCTGCGGCAGGATTTCCTGCTGCAGCGCCTGCATCACCGCCTCGGCGCGGGCGGGGTCATCCTCGGAGATGTCACCGGTCACACTGATCACCCGCACGCCGTTTTCGCGCCGCACGGTGGAAAATCCGCTGCGCCGCTCGACCGAGACGATGTCAGCGAGGGGCACGTAAATGCCGCTGGGGGCGCGCATCAGGGTGCGTTCCAGGAAATCAGCGGTGAGCTCGCCCTCCGGCAGCTCGACCCTAATGGTGGCGCTGCGCGGCCCATCCGGGTAGGTCGCGGCCTCGATCCCGTTCAGCCGCGCCCGCAGCGCCTGACCCAGGCTGCCGATGGTAAAGTTGAGCGCCTGCCCCTGCGGGGTCAGGTCCAGGATCAGCTCTTCCTTGTCATAGGCGAGGTTGTCCTCGACCGCGGATACCTCGGGGAAGCGCAGCAGCGCGGTCTTCAGATCCTCGGAAGCGTTTTTCAGCACCTGCACGTCAGCGCCGGAAAACTGAACGTCCAGCGCGTCCCCCCCCGGCCCGGAACGCCAGCCGCGGAAGGAGACTGTCTCGACCAGCGGGTGGCGCACCACTCGCTCCTGCAGTTCCGCAACGAAGGCAAAGCTGGAATAAGGGCGCAGGTCAGCCTCGATCAGCTCGATCGAGATGCCGCCAAGGAGATCGGCTTCCTTGGCTTCGACGCCGGACAGCCCACGCCCGCTGTTCCCGCCGACCTCGGCCATCACGAAGGCCAGCGGATTGCGGCCATACCGCGCCTCATACTCGGCGCCCAGCGCCTCGGTCGCGCGCTGCATCTCCTGCATCATCGCCAGCGAGTCGGCACGAGTGGCGCCCTCGACCATGGCGAAATTGCCGGTGACGGACCCGCGTTCCGGCGCATTGAAGAAGCGCCATTTCACGTCGCCGTTGATGAACAGGGCCGCCTGGCTCGCCAGCACCGCCAGTGCCCCCGCCAGCACCGCGTAGCGCGCCCGCACCACCAGCGCCATCAGCGGGCGGAAGCCATGGTCGCGCAGCCAGCGAAAGCCGCGGTTCACCATCCGGTTGGGCCAGTCGTACCAGTGCCGCGCCTGCGCGTGGGTCAGCGCATGGGCGAGGTGGTTGGGCAGGATCAGGAAACATTCCACCAGCGAGGCCGCCAGCACCGCGATGACGGTGAAGGGGATGTCGCGGATCAGCTCACCAAAGCGCCCCCCCACCGACACCAGGCCAAAGAAGGCAATGATGGTGGTCAGTGTCGCCGCAAAAACCGGCATCGCCATGCGGCGGGCGGCGTTCTCGGCGGCCTCGACCGGGCTTTCGCCCAGGCGGCGCACGCGGAAGTCAGCATGCTCCCCCACCACGATGGCATCATCCACCACGATCCCCAGCGTGATGATGAGACCAAAGAGGCTGATCATGTTGATGGTGATGCCCGCGGCATACATCAGCGCCACGGCGGCAAACATCGCCGCCGGGATCCCTGCCGCAACCCAGAAGGCGATGCGGGTGTTCAGGAACAGGAACAGCAGGCACATCACCAGCCCCAGCCCCGCCAACCCGTTGTCGACCAGGATATCCAACCGGTCAGTGATCGCCTGCGCCCGGGTGCGGATCAGCTCGGCGGTTACCCCCTGCGGCAGGCTGGCCTGCAACTGGTCCACCACCTCCTGCACCTGCGCCTGCAAGCGGATCGCATTGCCCTGGTCCGAGCGGTCGACACGGATCGACATCGCCGGATTGTCACCGACAAAGTAGGAGCGGTTGCGGTCGACACCTTCGACCCGTAGCTGCGCCACACCGCCAACAGTCAGCACCGAGCCATCGGCATTGGTGCGCAGCACGATGGACGCCAGCTGATCGGGTTTGCGTTTCTCGCTGCCGGTGCGGACCCGGGCATTGGCGCCGCTGATGTCGCCTGCCGGGTCGGCATCGACCTCGGCGGCGATGGCATCGGCGATTTCGCGCATGGTGATGTCATGGGTAATCAGGCTGGCGGTGGGCACCTCGACGATGGTTTCGGGCGCCGCCACGCCGCGGATGGTGGTGCGGGTCACCCCGGCCTCGAACAGGCGCACGACCAGCTCATCGGCGAACTGCCCCAGCTGCCCCGGCGCCACCGGGCCGGAGATCACCACGTCTGTCACCCGATCTCGCCAGGCGCCCCGGCGCACGCTGGGCTCCTCGGCCTCCTCCGGCAGCGTGGTGACGCCATCCACGGCAGATTGCACGTCATCGGCAGCCTGCCCCATATCGGTGCCCGGCTCGAATTCCAGCGTCAGCGTGGCGCTGCCCTCGCGCGAGGTGGAGGTGGTTTCCTCGACCCCGTCCACCGCGAGCAGCACCGGTTCCAGCACCTGCACGATGGCGCTGTCGACATCCTCCGGGCCTGCCCCTTCCCATTCCACGGAGACGGTGACGCTTTCGACGATCACATCGGGAAAGAACTGCGCCCGCATGTTGGGGATCGCCATGCCCCCCAGCACCAGCATCAGCACCAGCATCAGGTTGGCGGCGGTGCGATGGCGGGTGAAGTAGCTGAACAGCCCGCGGGCGGTGTGCGGCAGATCGCGGACCATCGGGATCAGCCTCCCATCCGCGATTCAATGCGGCTGACAAGCCCCGCTGGCACCCGTGCCGCGGCCAGTTTCTGCAGCATCTGCTGCTTTTCCTCCGACGGCATCGTGCCACTGGCCTCGACAAAGGCCACCAGCCGGGCGCGGCGCTCGTCGCTGAGTTCGATCAGATCCGGCAGGTCCGGACGCGCCTGCGCCTCGGCGCCCTGGCGCAGCGGGCGGACCTTGATGCCCGCCCCAAGCAGCGGCGTGCGCCCGGTGACCACCGCGCGCCCGGCGAGACCGGCCCCGCGGATCAGCACGTCGTCGCCCTGGCGGCGCACCAGCTCCACCGGCAATGCCTCCAGCCGGTTGTCGGCATCCAGCACCAGCACGCTGCCATCCGCGCCCAGCGCCGAAGCCGGGACGCGGGCCACGCCCGCGACTTCCGGCTCGGTCACCCGCACGGTGACGAAATCACCCGGTTTGAACCCCGGCGCGGCGTCGAGTTCGGCGTAGATCAGTCGCCCGGTCTGCCCATCGCCCGCCGCGCCGCTGGCGCGCGTGATCCGACCTGTGGCGCTGAGCCCGGCACCGGCGGCATCCAGCGTCACCCGCACCGGCGCTGTCAGCACCCGCCCCTCGGCATCCAGCAGCCGGGCATATTGCGCGGTAGACACACGAAAGGCGACCTCGAGCAGGTCTGGGTCGACGAGTTCGGCCAGTTTTTCATTGGCCGACACCAGCCGCCCCTGCACCAGGTTGACGCCCTGCAGGGTACCGCTGAAACCGGCGGTGATGGTGGTATCCTCAAGGTCGCGGCGGGCCTCGTCCAGCGCGATCTCGGCGCGCGCCACCCGGGTGGCGGCCTGGTCGGCGCGGGCCTCGGCCTGGCTGACGGCCTGACGGCGCGAGATCACCGCCTGGCGGGCCTGCACCGCCGCCAGCTCGGCGGTTTCAACGGTGGCGGCGGTGCCGACGCCACGTGCCTGCAGATCCTGCTGACGCTGGAACGCCCGCTCGCGCAGTTGCGCCTGATCCTGCGCCGCCTGCAGCTCGTCCTGCGCCAGGATCAGCGCCCGGCCGGCGTCGCGTTCCTCGGCGCGGGCGTCCATCATGTCGGCCTCGGCGCGGTCCAAGGCGGCCTGCGCGTCCGCCGGGTCAATCTGCACCAGCACTTCGCCCGCGCGCACGCTGCCGCCTTCGACGAAGCCCTCCGCCAACTGCACCACCCGCCCCGAGGTGGCGGTGCGCAGCTCGAGCGTCCGGCGGCTCTCGATACGGCCAAAGGCGGTCAGCTCCGGGGCCACGGTCTGCATCTGCGCGGTGACGACATTCACCGCGAACACCCGCTCGCGCGCCGGTGGCGCGGTGCGTTCGGCCCCCAGCCGCGATTGCACCGCGTCAACAATCAGCTGCGCGGCAAAGATCAGCAGGGCCGCCGTCACCGCCACCAGCAAAAGGCCTGTCACACTCTGCCGCAAAAAGCGCATCTTCAAATCCTTCCGGTGGCGGTTGCTTCCGGGGCCGCCGCATTGCTGTGCCTGGGCGCGAACGCCTTGAACCCGCTTGCAAACATACCGTTTTGCGCAGGGGTTTTCGAGCTTACACGCAAGCCACCGTCATTTCCGACGCAGATGTTCGTCCAATCTGGGCATTATTTCCACGAAATTGCAGGGCCGGTGCCGGTAATCGAGCTGTTTGCAGAGGATCTCGTCCCAGCCGTCCTTGCAGGCGCCGGGGCTGCCGGGCAGCGCAAACAGATAGGTGCCCCCCGCGACGCCGCCCGTGGCACGCGACTGCACCGCGCTGGTGCCGATCTTCTGCATCGAGACGATGGTGAAGACGGTGCCGAAGGCCTCGATCTCCTTTTCGTAAACGTCGCGATGCGCCTCGACCGTGACATCGCGCCCGGTCAGACCGGTGCCGCCGGTCGAAATCACCACATCAACCTTGGGGTCAGCCACCCAGGCACGCAGCTGCGCCGCGATCTCCGCGCGCTCATCCGGGATGATCTTGCGATCCGCCAGCACATGGCCTGCGTCGCGCAGCCGGTCCACCAGCACCTGGCCGGAGCGGTCGTCCTCCAGTCGGCGGCTGTCGGAGACCGTCAGCACGGCGATGCGTACCGGGATGAACTCCCGCGTTTCGTCGATCCGGGACATGAGCGTCACACCTTTTCCATGATGGCCAGCCGTACCGCCAGCGCTGCAAAAATCGTTCCCGACACCCCGCCGAGCCAGCGGGCAAAGACCGGCGAACCCGTCAGCTTGCGCCCGGCCTGCCCGGCAAAAAGACCGACCAGCCCGTTGATGATGAAACCGCCCAGCGACAGCACCGCGCCGTAGATCAGGAACTGGCCGAACACCGGCCCGGCTTCGGGCACCACGAACTGCGGGATGAAGGCCAGCACGAAGAGGATCACCTTGGGGTTCGTCAGGTTCACGATGAACCCCGCCCGGAACGCCCGCGCCGCGGGCACCGGCACTCCGTCCGCGGCCACCTGTCGGCCGCGCCACGCGCCCCAGGCCAGATACAGAAGGTAGCCGACACCGACCCAGCGGATCACGTCGAACAGCCCCGGCAGCGCGGCCACCACGGCCCCGAGCCCCAGTCCCGCCAGCACCACATGCACCATGCACCCGGCGGTGATGCCAGCACTGGCCGCCACCGCAGCACCACGCCCCGAGCGCAACCCCTGGCCGAGGCAAAACATCATGTCCGCCCCGGGGGTGAGATTCAGCGCCAGCGCCGCCGGAATGAAGGCCAGCAATGTCAAAAGATCGATCATCTTTCCACCTCGAACCACATCACGCCGGGGCCGAGGTTGACCACCTGCGTTTTTCCGATCCTGCCGCGTTGCCCCCAGCAATCATGCACGTGGCCGCACAACAGCAATTGCGGCTGAATCCGCTCAGCAGCGGCGCGGATCGCGGTGGAACCCACCGAAATCCCGCCGGATGTCACATCGGCAACCCCCTTGGGCGGGGAGTGCGTTATCAGGATATCGGCGGTGTCGCAGCCCGCCAGCATCGCGTCGGCCTCTGCCTCGCTCAGATCGCAGGACCAGCTGCCAAAGGGCGTTTGCGGCACGCCATATCCAAGGCCGAACAGGCGCAGTACTGCGCTCTTTGTCCCCTCACCATGCAGAACCGTTGTCGCGGCAAAGCCCGCAGCGCGCAGCTCCTCGGCGCTTTCGCCATTTCCGGGCACAGCCACCATCGGTGCCTGCAGGTCCGCCAGCATGGCCGCCGCCCGGTCGAGCCCCCGCCGCATGTTGCAGAAATCTCCGGCTCCGATCACCAGATCCGCCTCGGCGCTGGCCGCCACCAGCGCCGAGGCGTGCGGCGCCGACAGGTGCAGGTCGGAAAAGGCGAGGATCTTCATCGGCTCCCCCCGAGATCAGCTGACGGCATCCAGCCGGGCGCGAAGCGCCAGCAGATCCGCCCATGCCAGCCGCTTCTGACGTGGCTGGCGCAACAGGTCGGCCGGATGGTACATGGGCACGACGGGCTTGCCCCACGCCTGCTCCCACTTGCCACGCAGCCGGGACAGCCCCCGTTTGCCAAGCACCGCCTGACAGGCGACATTGCCCATCAGCACCAGCACCTCCGGCTCCGCCAGCGCCACATGCCGCTCCAGGAACGGTGTCAGCATGGCGATCTCCGCAGCCGTCGGGTCGCGCCCCTGAGGCGGGCGCCATGGAAGCACATTGGTCATGTAGACCTGGGCGTCACGTTCAAGATCAATGGCCGCCAGCATCCGTTCCAGAAGCGCCCCCGCCTGCCCCGCGAACGGCAGGCCCGAACGATCCTCCTCGCGGTTGGGCGCATCCCCTATAAGCATCACCCGCGCCCCCGGCGCACCAGCAGAAAAAACCAGGTTGCGGGCGCCGAGTTTCAATTCGCAATGGCTGAAGGCCTCCATCGCCGCGCGCAGGGCGGCCAGGCTGTCGGCAGCGCGCGCCGCCTTGCGCGCCTCCTCGACCGGGTCGACCTCCTTGGGCTTGGGCGGTGGCGCCGGGGCCGCCCCGGGCTTGGGCTTCGGCGCCGGGTCCTCCAGCGCATAGCGATCCACTGGCGCCTCGCACAGGGCATCGGTGGCGCCAAGCTCCACCTGCCACTCCAACAGCGCCCGGGCGCTCCAGTAATCCAATGCCGATTCCATAGGCCCAAGCTACTCCGCCCCGCCCCCGAGCGGAACACCTCTCGGCCCCCTCACCCCAACTTTCAACCCCTTCACCTTTTTGGAAATACTCCGGGGAGCGCGAGGGGCCGGCCCCTCGCCTGCGCGCGCGGCGCAAACTGCCGCAGCGCTTGCCGCACGCAGCCGCCCCGCCTATAACAAGCCGCAAATCACGCGGAGCCGCCCCCATGTCCTTTGAACACCGCCACCTGCTTGGCATCGAGCCGCTGAAGCCGCACGAAATCACCGCGATTCTCGATCTTGCCGACGAATACGTGGCGCTGAACCGCCGCCCGGAAAAGCACTCCGACGTGCTGGCGGGGCTGACCCAGATCAACATGTTCTTCGAGAATTCCACCCGCACCCAAGCCTCATTCGAACTGGCGGGAAAACGGCTGGGCGCGGATGTGATGAACATGGCGATGCAGGCCTCCTCGATCAAGAAGGGCGAGACGCTGATCGACACCGCGATGACGCTGAACGCGATGCACCCGGATCTTTTGGTGGTGCGGCATCCGCATTCCGGTGCGGTGGATCTGTTGGCGCAGAAGGTGAACTGCGCGGTGCTGAACGCCGGCGACGGCAAGCATGAGCACCCGACACAGGCGCTGCTGGACGCGCTGACCATCCGCCGCTCGAAGGGCCGTCTGCACCGGCTGAACATCGCGATCTGCGGCGACATTGCGCATTCCCGCGTGGCGCGGTCGAACCTGATCCTGCTGGGCAAGATGGAAAACCGCATCCGCCTGATCGGCCCGCCGACGCTGGTGCCCGGCCAGTTCGCCGAGTTCGGCGCCGAGATCTATGACGACATGCGCGAAGGTCTGAAGGACGTTGACGTGGTGATGATGCTGCGGTTGCAGAAAGAGCGGATGGACGGCGGCTTCATCCCCTCCGAGCGCGAGTACTACCACCGCTATGGCCTCGACGCCGAGAAGCTGGCGCTGGCCAAGCCCGATGCCATCGTCATGCACCCCGGCCCGATGAACCGCGGCGTGGAGATTGACGGCACGCTCGCCGATGACATCAACCGCTCGGTCATCCAGGAGCAGGTGGAAATGGGCGTTGCGGTGCGGATGGCGGCAATGGACCTTCTGGCGCGCAACCTGCGGGCGGAGCGCCAGGCAAAAGCGGGGTGACCTCATGACCGACGTAATCCATATCCCGGCAGGCGAGCGCGGCGTCGTGCGGCTGTTTGCGCTGGACATGCGCCCCGAGCAGGCGATGTTCCTCAAGGAGCCCGGCGCGCTGGCGCAGGTGCTGGGAATTGAAAACATCGACCTGGAGCAGGTGGAGATCTTCCCGGTCAGCGACCTGGAGGACATCGGCCTCGCAGGCTACCTGCGCGAAGGGCTGGGGGTGCCGTCCGAGCAGATCGAGGCCGACCGTGACAGGCTGGACGCGCTGGAGGGCCATGTGCTGCTGATCCGCTCCCGCGCCTTTGACGGGCGCGAAACCCGGCTGACACCGGCCAGCCAGATCACCCTGATCGGCAGCTACGGCGAGCGCGCCACCGACTGGAGCGGCGCCCCGCTGACCGCCGAGAGCGCCAAGCCCAACTCGGCCCCGCCGCTGCCGCCGCGCGAAGCCCGCGCCAAGGCGCAGCGCATCGGCGCAACGCTTTTCGCAATCGGAATGATCCTGATCGCCCTCCTGGTCTGGGCGCTGGCGACGTGACGGCGCACCGGATCTCCAGAAATTCAGTCAAGGTACGCACATGACCACTCTCTTCACCAATGCCCGCCTGATTAATCCCGAAGGCGGCACCGATGCGCCGGGCCAGCTGCTGGTCCGCAACGGCCGCATCGCCGCGGTCGATGCGGCCTCTGACCCGGCGGCGCTGCTGGCGGCGCAGGGCCTGCGCGCCGAAGACGTGACCGTGCAGGACTGCGGCGGCAGGTGCCTGGCGCCGGGGATCGTGGATATCGGCGTCAAGGTCTGCGAGCCGGGCGAGCGGCACAAGGAAAGCTACAAGACCGCGGGCCTCGCGGCGGCGGCGGGCGGGGTCACCACCATCGTCACCCGGCCCGACACCGCCCCCGCGATCGACAGCCCGGAGACGCTGGAGTTCGTCACCCGCCGCGCCCAGGCCGACACGCCGGTGAACGTGCTGCCGATGGCCGCCCTGACAAAGGGGCGCGAGGGGCGCGAGATGACCGAGATCGGCTTTCTGATGGATGCCGGCGCGGTGGCTTTTTCCGACTGCGACCACGTGGTCACCGACACCAAGGTATTCCAGCGGGCGCTGGCCTATGCGCGCTCTTGCGGGGCGCTGGTGATTGCCCACCCGCAGGAGCCGGTGCTGAGCCGCGGCGCCGCTGCCACCAGCGGCAAGTTCGCCGCGCTGTATGGCCTGCCCGCGGTGTCGCCGATGGCCGAACGCATGGGGCTGGACCGCGACATCGCCCTGCTGGAGATGACCGGCGCGAAGTACCACGCCGACCAGATCACCACCGCCCGCGCCCTGCCCGCGCTGGAGCGCGCAAAGGCCAACGGGCTGGACATCACCGCGGGCACCTCGATCCACCATCTGACGCTGAACGAGCTGGACGTGGCGGGCTACCGCAGCTTCTTCAAGGTAAAGCCCCCGCTGCGCGCCGAGGACGACCGGCTGGCGGTGGTCGAAGCGGTGCGCACGGGGCTGATCGACATCATTTCCTCGATGCACACGCCGCAGGACGAGGAAAGCAAGCGCCTGCCGTTCGAGGAAGCCGCCGCCGGGGCGGTGGCGCTGGAAACCCTGCTGCCGGCCGCGCTGCGGCTGTACCATGCCGAGCTGCTGGATCTGCCAACCCTGTTCCGCGCAATGGCCCTGAACCCGGCCAGGCGGCTGGGGCTGGACAGCGGCCGCCTGGCCGTCGACGCGCCTGCCGATCTGGTGCTGTTCGACGCCGATGTGCCGTTTGTGCTGGACCGGTTCAAACTGCGTTCGAAATCGCAGAACACCCCTTATGACGGCCAGCGCATGCAGGGCCGCGTCGAGGCAACATTTGTGGCGGGTGAAGCCGTCTACCGGAGGGACTGATGCCCGTTATCGAAAGCTCTGCCGCCACGCTGCTGCTGTGGGCGCTGATCGGCTACGGCCTTGGCTCGGTGCCGTTCGGCATGGTGGTCACCCGGCTGTTCGGCCTCGGCAACCTGCGCCAGATCGGCTCCGGCAATATCGGCACCACCAATGTGCTGCGCACCGGCAGCAAGACGGCGGCGGCGCTGACCTTGCTGCTGGACGGCGGCAAGGGCGCGGCCGCGGTGCTGCTGGCGCGGGCGCTGGCGGGCGAGGATGCGGCGCAGGCCGCGGGGCTTGCCGCCTTTCTTGGCCATTGTTTCCCGGTCTGGCTGGGGTTCAAGGGCGGCAAGGGCGTGGCCACCTTCCTGGGCCTGATGCTGGCGCTGGCCTGGCCGGTGGGCGTGGCCTGCTGCCTGAGCTGGCTGGCGACCGCGCTGATCAGCCGGATTTCCTCGCTCAGCGCGCTGGTTGCGGCGGCGCTTGCGGTGGTCTGGTCGATCCTGCTGGGCTATCAGTCGGTGGCACTGCTGGCGGCGGTGCTGGCGGCGGTGGTGTTCATCCGCCATTCCGCCAACATCACCCGGCTGCGCACCGGAACCGAGCCGAAAATCGGCCAGAAATGACCCCCGGCGGCGGGCTGGCGGCATTCCTTGCCGCCTTTGACGCCCTGCCGCCAGGAAGTTTCACCGGCACCGCCGAGGGCCGCAGATACCGGGTCAGCCGTCAGGATATGGCCGATGGCAAAGCGCAGAAACTGGTCGCGCATGAGCTGGGCGGCAAGGATTACATCAGCCTGAACCTCTACCGGCTGGCCAGCGGCGCGCGGCTGAAGCCCTGCGAGATGCCGGAGCAAAAGGTGATCCGCTTCGTCCTCGCCCTGCGCGTCACGGGCTGAGCCGCGCCCCGCACGGCGACTGGCCCAAATGCCCTGCACCTCTCTGCTGGGCCTCAGCACATGGAGCACCGCTGGCTGCCCCCGCTTGACGCGGTTCACCTCGCCGATCCGGGGGCCGTACCAACGAGTTCTTGAACCGCGATCTCCCTGCCTTCACGCCCGCGTGTGCGCAGGGGCGCACAGGCCAGCCGCGCCGCTGCACAGACAATTTGAGTTGTTTTGAACGTGATCGCCCGATGCCCCACTTCGGTTGCGTGACCCGCACTGATGCGCGGCACGAACAACAGAACATGTGACCCTCTGGCCGGGGCAGGTATTTTCAGCCCCCGGCGGATTTTCAAAAGGACGGAACAATGAACAAGGTAAAAGCGCTCCTCGGCGGTGTGGCCCTGTCGGTGGCCCTGGCAACCTCGGCGCTGGCGGCCGGTGTGGAGATCAACGCCTCCTCCACCGGGCTGGCGATGCAGGGCTATGATCCGGTTGCATATTTCACCGATGGCGCCCCGACCAAGGGCAGCTACAAGATCACCTCGATTTACAATGACGCGACCTACCGCTTTGCCTCGGAAGAGCACAAGGCGGCATTTGAGAAGAACCCCGAGGCCTATGTGCCGGCCTATGGCGGCTATTGCGCCTTCGGCACCGCTATGGGCTTCAAGTTCGACGGCGACCCGAACCACTGGAAGATCGTCGACAACACCCTGTACCTGAACCTGTCTGAGGACATTCAGGAGCGTTGGGAGGGCGACATTCCCGGCTTTATCCAGAACGCCGACGCCAACTGGACCGACATCGCCGAAAAGTCGCCGGAAGAGCTGCAGCAGTAAACACCTGCACCACTCAGCCGGAACGGTCGGCGGCAGGACGACCTGCCGCCGACTTTTTCATGCGGGGGCTGCTGACACGAAGAAGGGCCGCGTCATCGACGCAGCCCCGTTCGTTGGGCATTGTGCGGCAAGCCGCTGATCAATAGGCAAATTCGCCGTAGATCCGGCTCAGGTCCCCGCCCCATGCGCCGTTGTAGCGCTCCAGAAGCTCATCCGCGGGCACCTTGCCGCTTTCCAGGCTGTCCTTCAGGGCATTCAGGAAATGGGTCTCATCCGGGACCAGGCCACCGGCGCCGGGACGCGCACGCGCCTTCAGACCGCTTTCGGAAATCGCCACCACTTCGCGGGCCAGCTCATGCATGTTGATGCCGCCGACCTGCGCCTGCAGGCCGTGCTCGGATGCGGCGGCGCGCAATTCTTCGCGGGTTTCGGCGTCCCAGCCCTTGACCAGGTCCCAGGCGGCGTCCAGCGCGGACTGGTCGTAGGTGAGGCCGACCCAGAACGCGGGCAGCGCGCAAAGGCGGCGCCAGGGGCCGCCGTCGGCGCCGCGCATCTCGATGAATTTCTTCACCCGCGCCTCGGGGAAGATTGTGGTCAGATGGTCAGCCCAGTCGCTGAGGGTCGGAGTCTCGCCCGGCAGTGCCGGCAGCTCGCCCTTGAGGAAGTCGCGGAACGACATGCCCAGCGCGTTGATGTATTCACCGTTGCGGTAGACAAAATACATCGGCACATCCAGCGCGTATTGCACCCAGGCCTCGAACCCGAAGCCCTCGTCGAAGACAAAGGGCAGCATGCCGGTGCGCGCCGCGTCCAGGTTGCGCCAGACCAGTCCCCGGGTAGATTTCACCCCGTTCGGCTTGCCGTCCAGGAAGGGTGAATTGGCGAACAGCGCATTGGCCACCGGCTGCAGCGCCAGCGCCACGCGCATCTTCTGCACCATGTCGGCCTCGGAAGAGAAGTCGAGGTTCACCTGCACGGTGCAGGTGCGGCGCATCATGGTGGTGCCCATGGTGCCGACCTCTTGCATGTAGCTGTCCATCAGCTTGTAGCGGCCCTTGGGCATCAGCGGCATGTCCTCGTGCCGCCAGACCGGGGCTGCGCCGAGGCCGATGAAGCCGACGCCGATCTTGTCGGCGATGTCCTTCACGTCGCGCAGGTGGGCGTTCACCTCGTCGCAGGTCTCGTGGATGGTTTCCAGCGGCGCGCCCGACAGCTCCAGCTGGCCTCCCGGCTCAAGGCTGATGTTGGCGCCGTCCTTGGTCAGACCGATGAGGTTGTCGCCCTCGACCAGCGGATCCCAGCCGTGACCGTCGCGCAAACCCTCCAGCACCGCCAGAATCGACCGCTCACCCGCATAGGGCAGCGGTTTGAGCGTATCCTTGCAATAGCCGAACTTCTCGTGCTCGGTGCCGATGCGCCAGGCATCCTTGGGCTTGCAGCCCGCAGCGAGGTATTCGGCAAGCTGTTCGTGGCGTTCGATCGGCCCGCCGCCGGACTGGGGAATGGACATGCCTGGCACTCCGTCCTGTTAGGTCTGTCATGAAGGGTCAGTGGTGAGCGGAATCGCACCCGGTGTCAATGCAGCCGCTGATGTTCCGGTCGGCTCGGGACACGCTCCCAGATCACGACCTGGTGAGGGCCGCCCTTGCGCAATTCGCTCAGCATCCGCTCGGTCCTGAGACCGGGCAGCGCCGCAAAGACGTCGAACAGTGCATCCGATCCTTCGGCGTTGACCGGGATCGCCAGCGGTGGCTGGCCGGGCTGTTCCAGCACCCAGTGTGGCGGGCGGGCGGATTTGTCCAGCGCCAGCCGCTCCAGTTCCGAGGCTGCCACCGCGCCGCCGGTGAGCGGCCCGAAATAGGCGATCTGGCCCTCGTCCACCTGCACCACGCCGGGACCGCCCGTGCCGCGCCGGAAGCGCATCCGCTGGGCGCCGATGACAGCGGTGACGAGGCCGGTGGCGATCAGCGCCCAGCCGGTAATGGCGGTAAACCCAAACGAGGTGAACGCCCACTTCAGGCCGAGAAGGGTCATCAGCGCGGCGCCGATGACCTCGCGCCATTGCCAAAGGGTGGCGCGGGCTTCAGGTCGGATGAAAGTCATGTCTCCTCCTGCGACTGCGCAGAGATACACAGTGTCTGTGCGGCATCAAACAGCAGCAAACCATAGGCTCCTGCCGGTTGAAACCCGACCGCCTGATAGGCCCGTGCCGCGGCCGGGTTGCCCGTGAACAGCACCGCCTGCTCTACCCCGCGGGCCCGGGCCTGCGCCAGGTGCAAGGCCAGCGCGCGACGGGCGTAACCGCGCCCGCGCAAGTGGGGTGGCGTGTAGACGCCACCCACCTGGACCACACCCGGCACCTCGGCGTTGAAGCCGGTCATCGCAACCGGCTGTCCCTCCACCGTCAGCACCCGGTGGCTGTCGCGGCTCAGGTACACGTCGATGTTTTTCACGGCCGTGACGGCGGCCTCGTCGACAGGCGTGCCGAGCGCCTCGGACAGATAGGCGCTGCGCCAGGCCGCCGCGGTATCACGAGGCATGGCAGACAATGGCAGAAGTGTCGTGCCGTCGCATTCAGGCAGAACAAGCTCGGACAGGTCCAGACGGAAGCTCCGTTCGTCCTCATCCTTGCGGGCCGCGAGCTGATCCAGGCCCGTGGCCTGCAGGAACCGCCGCAGCTGGGCCGCCTCGCCGCTTGCGCCACTCAGCCGACGGTCGGCAATCAGGGTCGCAGCCGCCTGCCACTCGCGGCTGGTAGCATCGGGGGCCTGCATCAGGACCATGCCGGAATTGGTAATCGCAAAGACGCCCCTGCAAGGCTCCAGCTGCCACAATGTCAGGCCATGGCGCGCGCCCGAGCCCAACCCGTGATCCAGCAGGTTGCCCAACAGGAACATGGAGCTTTGGACATGCTGGCGCAGCAGGTGTTCAACCTGCGCCAGATCCTCGGTCTGCGACAGTCGCCACGGCATCAGCAGCCCCGAGTTCCCAGCACACCACCCAGCCCTTGCACGGCGCGCCGCACAGCTCCAAGGGGTTTGGTCGGCCTCTGGGGTCGACCTCGCGGCTCCGCTCCAGGTGAACCAGCCCGGCCCGTTTCCGGCGATGGCACCGCAGAGCAGGTTTTTGACGGCGCCGACCTCACGGCAGGATCTTCCTGCCCTGACGCAGATCCTTGAGGTAGGCCTCGATCCTTGCGCGGCGCATCCGCATGCGGCGCACGCGTTTGGTCTTCTTGGAGTACATCCGGAGGAATGTCAGACCGACAAAGAAGATGAAAAAATTCTCGACCTCCTCCTCGGGCGCATTGCCGTATGCGAGAAACTGCCGCATCTCGGCTTCGTCCAGCCCGTAGATGAATTCGCTCTCCCTCTTCCTGCCCTGGAAGTCCTTGGAGACCAGGAAAATGGCCGCCTGCCGGGATCTGAAGAAGGTTCCGCCGCGGTGAATATCAATCGCGGCGACACCCCCATCCGGCCGCAGGATGAGATTGCGCGGCGCGAAATCCGGGTGACCCGGCCCTCTGAGGGCGGGGCGTTCGCCGAAATCTGCCAGCATAGCCAGCAATTCATCTGCCAGCTCGGCCAGCAGCGCGGCGTCAGGGTGATCCGCAGAGGTGGCCAGCACGTTGTGGATTTCACCGGCGAACCGATCTGCTGGCAGGGCAGTGGCGGCAACGTCACCCTGCCCGGCCCAGTCATGCCACGCGCAGCAGCGCCGGTTCACGTCCGAACGGTTCGCCTCAGGTTGCCGGAACAGCTCGTCCACTGGCGTGCCTTGCTCGAAACTCACCACCACAAGGCCGAGATTGCCGGAACTGGCAAAATACCTGTTCACGGAGTAGTCGCTGTGCCCCCCCAAGCCGTCGAAACGCTTCAGCGCGTGAACGGTGCCGCCCACGAACTCGCGACGGGTGCCACGGTCCCAGAACTTCTTCACGACCACGGGGTCCGACCCACGGTAGCCACGAAAGACCGAGGCTTCCGCCGCGATCTTCAGCGGGCTTTCCAGCCGGATGCCCCCGAACGGCCATTTCAGCAGCGCCTGGCGCTGCACCCGCTGCATCTGGCGCTCGGCACCTTCCGGTGCGTCCGCCTGCGGCAAACGCTGCAACAGCCCCATCACCAGTCCCCCAGCGCCTGCTGCCACAGGGTCAGCGCCGCGACGGCCGCCGTATCGGCACGCAGGATGCGGGGGCCGAGGCTGACCACATGCGACTGCGGCAGATCATGCAGGCGTTTGCGCTCGGCCTCGGAAAAGCCGCCTTCGGGGCCGATCAGGATCGCCCAGGGCGCGCCTCTGCGGGTCTCTGCGGCAAGCTGAAGCGCATTGCCAACCTCGGCCTCGTCGCAGAACATCAACTGCCGTTCGGCAGGCCAGTGGTCCAGCAGGCGCGACAGCTTTTGCAACTCGGCCACGTCCGGCACGTAGGTTCCGCCGCATTGCTCGGCGGCCTCGACCGCGTGGGCCTGCAGGCGATCCTGGCGGATGCGTTCGGAATTGGTGAAATCGGTCTGCACCGGCAGGATCCGTGCCGCGCCCATCTCGGCGGCCTTTTCGACGATGAAGTCGGTGCGCGCCTTCTTGATCGGCGCAAACAGCAGCCACAGGTCGGGGGGCAGCTGCAGCGGTCTGCTCTGTTCCAGGCAGGTGAGCGTGCCGCCGCGTTTTCCGGCTTCGGCGACTTCGGCCAGCCATTCTCCATCGCGCCCGTTGAACAGGGCCACATGGGCCCCGGCCGGCTGCCGCATCACCCCAAACAGGTAATGCGCCTGGTCACGGTCCAAAGGAACCGTTTGCCCTGCCCCCAGCGGGTGATCTACATACAGTCTGATTTTTGCACTCATGAGGTCCTACATATGCAAGGGCAACAGCCAGCGCCAGAGGGTCAGGTCGCGGATGCGGTCGCGGGAAACTGGGTCGACAGATACGCCCCCGGCTGGAGCCGCCCCTATCTGCGCCTCAGCCGGGCCGACCGGCCGATTGGCACCTGGCTTTTGCTGATCCCCTGCTGGTGGGGACTGGCGCTGGCGATCCTGGCGGACCAGACCCCGCGCTGGCAGGATCTGTGGATCGCCGTCGGCTGCGCCGCGGGGGCCTGGTTGATGCGCGGCGCGGGCTGCACCTGGAACGACATCACCGACCGTGACATCGACGACAAGGTGGAGCGCACCCGCTCGCGCCCGATCCCCTCCGGCCAGGTCACGGTCAGGGGCGCGCTGGTCTGGATGGGGCTGCAATGCCTGGCCGGGCTTGCCATCCTGCTGACCTTCAACCAGGCGGCCATTGCCATGGGCGTGCTGTCGCTCCTGCCGGTGGCGGTGTACCCGTTTGCCAAGCGTTTCACCTGGTGGCCACAGGTCTTCCTGGGGCTGGCCTTCAACTGGGGCGCGATGCTGGCCTGGGTGGCGCATACCGGCACCTTAAGCTGGCCGCCGGTGCTGCTGTATCTGGCGGGCATCGCCTGGACGCTGTTCTACGACACCATCTATGCCCACCAGGACACCGAGGACGATGCGCTGATCGGGGTGAAATCCACCGCCCGGCTGTTTGGCAGCGACACGCCGAAATGGCTGCGCCGCTTCATTACGGCCTTCGTTTGCCTGATGGCGCTTGCGGTCATCCTTGCGATGCAGGCCAGCGCCTCGGTGCTGGCGCTGGTGCTGGCGCTGGCCGGCCCCTGGGCGATGGGCTGGCACATGACCTGGCAATTGCGCATCTTTGACGCCGACAACAACCCGAGACTGTTGCAGCTGTTCCGGCTCAACCGGGATACCGGCCTGATTCCGCTCATCTTCTTCACCATCGCCATGTTCGCATGATTGAACCTCGGCCGCCTGCACGGTATGAGCGTTCAACGCAAACTGGAAAGTTGTTGCCATATGCGCCTGTCTAAGCTGTTCATCCCGGTCCTGGCCTTTGCCTCAGCCGCGGGGCTAAGCCTCGTCGCCGCCGGGTTCGCAGTGACCGCGGTCGAACGTGGCACCGAAACCGAGGTCAGACGGGCGCTTGATGCGCGGGGGTACACCTGGGCAGAGGTGACCGCCGACGGCCTGCAGGTTCTGCTGGAGGGCACCGCCCCGGACGAAGCCACCCGGTTCTCGGTGAAATCCACGGTTGGCACGGTGGTGGATGCGGCGCGCATCCTGGACGGGATGGAAGTGCCGCCTGCCGACGGCCTCGCCCCGCCGCGGTTCTCGGCAGAAATCCTGCGCAACGATGGCGGCATCTCGATCATTGGTCTGATCCCGGCCGGGTCCGGTCGCAGCACGCTGGTCAGCCAGCTGGTTGACCTGGCTGGCCCCGACAGCGTCGCCGACCTGCTCGAGGTGGCCAAATACGACATCCCGGACGGCTGGACCGAGGCGATGGACTACGCGGTCGAGGCCCTGAAACTACTGCCCCGGGCCAAGATCTCGGTGGCGGCGGGCGAGGTGTCGATCACCGCGATTTCCGGCAGCGAGGAAGCCAAGGCACGACTGGAAGAGCAGCTGGGCCGCAACGCCCCGCCGGGATTGCGGCTGGCCCTGGACATCGCGGCGCCGCGCCCTGTCATCACGCCCTTCACGCTGCGGTTCCTGCTGGACGAGGATGGCGCTAGTTTCAATGCCTGCTCCGCCGAGAGCGAAGAAAGCCGTGATCGCATCCTGGCCGCCGCCCGCAAGGCCGGGCTGACCGGCAGCGCCGACTGCGTGATCGGCATGGGCGTGCCGTCTCCCAATTGGGCGCGGGCCGCAGAGCTGAGCATCGGTGCCCTGGCAGAGCTGGGGGCGGGTTCGGTGACCATCGCCAATGCCGACATCACCCTGGCCGCCGCCGAAGGGACGCCGAATGCCCGCTTCGACCATGTGGTGGGTGAGCTGGAAAGCGCTCTGCCCCGGGTGTTTGCCCTGCATGCGGTGCTGCCAGTGCCCGAAGCGCAGGACGCGGACGGGGTACCGGAGTTCACCGCCACGCTCAGCCCCGAAGGCCAGGTGCAACTGCGCGGCCGCCTGTCCGACGCCGCCCTGCGCCAGGTCGTCGACAGCTATGCACGGGCCCGCTTCGGCTCTGCCAATGTGCACAGCGCCGCGCGGGTGGTGGCCGATCTGCCCGCCGACTGGCCGGTACGGGTGCTGGCCGGGCTCGAGGCGCTGTCCTATCTACAGCGTGGGGCCGTCACCGTGACGCCGGAAAACCTGGAGCTGCGCGGCATGAGCTTTCGCAAGGATGCTCCGGCCGAGATCGCCCGTTTCCTGTCGGCCAAGCTCGGCGAGGCGGAGACCTACGACCTCGACATCAGCTACGAGGAACCGCCCGCCCCGAAGGATCAGCCGATCCCGCCGGAGCTCTGCGAGGCCCAGCTGGTCAGCGCCCAGAGCGAAACCAAGATCACCTTCGAACCCGGCTCCGCCACAATCGCGGCCGACAGTGCCGACACGATGGACCGGATCGCCGAGGTTCTGGCCCGCTGCGGCCCCGTCCGACTGGAAATCCAGGGCCACACCGACAGCCAGGGGCGCGAGACGATGAACCAGAACCTCAGCCAGGCACGGGCGCAGTCGGTGCTGAACGAATTGCGGGCCCGGCGCATCGTCACCTCAACCTTCACCGCCAAGGGCTACGGCGAGAGCAACCCGATTGCCGACAACGGCACCGAGGAAGGCCGCGAGGCCAACCGCCGCATCGAGTTCAAACTGATCCAGCCCACGAGTCCGCAGGCCGAGGCAGACGGCGAACAGCCCGAGGATGCCCAAGCGCAAGACGCGCCGGAGACGGATGATGAGGCCGCGGACGGCACAAGCGAAGACGCACAGGAGACCTCAGAGTAATGAACAGGACAGAGTTCATCATCACCACCGCGATCATCCTGTTTGTGGCCTTTGCGCTTGGCTGGTTTGCCAACTGGCTGGTGCACCGTTTCACCCGCGTGCGGCAGAGCGACGTGGCAGATCTCGACCGGATGAGCCAGGAGCTGCACGAGGCCGAAGAGACCCGTGACCAGGCGATCACCTATTTGCAGCAACGCGAGGCGGAGCTGACCAACCAGCTGACCCAGACCGAAGCCGAGCTGCGCGCCGCCATGGACGGTCTGCGCGAGGCCCGCCGCGAGGCCGAAGAGCTGCGCGCCCAGCTGCCGCAGTAAGGCGGCGAGGCTGACCGAAGGCAGGCGAAGAAACTCCCGCGCCTGCGGCCTGCGCTGGCTATGCGCCAGCACCGGCCGAGCAGCCTTGGGCCGAGCGCCGTGCTGGCGCACGGCGTGATCGTTTATTTGGCGGCCCGGCGGATGGCCCCAGGCATCGCGCTTGCTGTAGTTCCAGAGAGATGCAGCGATATGGACGGGGGCTGAATGCCACCACCCGCTTTTGCCACCGGCAAATCGGCAACAGCATGGCTTGCCAGGTTGCGAGCACGGCTCTTTTATGCTGCATAGGATTGTCGCTGCGGGTTCATGACCCCGCCCCCCTTTTGTCGTTCAGGGAAGCTGGTTCCGAGATATCAGCCGATGACACTCGAGAGGAACTCTCGGGCGACCGAAATGGTGCTTAGGTGCCTGCACCAGAGATCGTTAAGGTTCGTCGCTGGATCAGCACGCATTGCTCCTGCACAGCTAGTTTAACCGATCATGTCTCTGACAGGGTAAAGGGCTGCGAGAATAGCGGTGTTGAACGGGCAACTCGCCCCGAACTGTTTGCGGTTCCGCTTCACTTCAAGGGGCTGCAATGCGGTGCAGGAGCATAGTCAGCCAATTCCATCGGACACGCGAGCCACTGCCGAGCTGCCGCTCAGAGCGCTTGGAACGCGAGTCCCTGCGCATTCAAAAGCCCGGCCATATTGCCGTTTGCGCTCCAGCAGAGCGGGAATAGTCACTCGTGTCCGAAAGACAGTACACCACGCAATATCCGTTTTGGTCTCGGCACAAACGCCCCCACCTTGCGAATACGCAACCAACGGCGGCAACCTGCTGAGAGACGCCTCCCCGCAACCGTGCAGGCCAAGCCCCGCGACGTTATCGGTCGGCAGACAAACCTCGTCTCACCAGAAATTTCGACCTCATGCCGACAACAAACGCTCTTTCGCACGGCGCGCGGCGTTCGAGGGGCATCTACAGGCGTTCAAAGGGGAGCAACAAAAGATGCTACGGGAAGCACGCCAGCGCTATCCTCGCATCGGCCTCTTCGCAGGAGGGCCTCATCATTTGTCAGACACCCTTAATCGCCCCCTGCCCAAGCATGACCGCGCTTCCTGAGACCACCACCGCTGCCAAGCGATACCACCCCGCCGCGCGCAGCGCGGCGCCGGGCCCAACAGGCGGAGATCATCCTTGGATGGTCGAACACCTGGCGGGAGCCCGCCCGGTGATGCGAGGGTCTACCAGCGTTTCAGCGCGTCCTCGTCGGCGTCCTTGGCTGCGACCCAGTCGGCACCGCCGCCGGACAGGATCTCTTTCTTCCAGAACGGCGCGCGGGATTTGAGGTAGTCCATCAGGTATTCCGCCGCCTCGAAGGCATCCTTGCGGTGGCGCGCGGCGGTGGCGACCATCATGATGCGCTCGCCCGGCGCCAGACGGCCATGGCGGTGGATCACCAGCGCATCCGCCAGCGACCAGCGGCGCATGGCCTCCTCGGCGATGGCGGTCAGCGCCTTTTCGGTCATGCCGGGGTAATGCTCGATCTCCATCGCCACCAGACCGCCCTGGTCGGAATCGCGCACCAAGCCAGTGAAAGTCACCACCGCGCCAGCACCCGCGACACCGGCGGCAAAGGCGTCGCTTTCGGCGCCGAGTTCGAACGGTGCTTCCTGAACCGCGATCCGCATCGGCTCAGCCGCCCGTCATCGGCGGGAAGAAGGCCACCTCGCGCACGCCCTCCAGCGGCGCGTCGAAATCCGACAATTCCTGATCCAGCGCCACCCGCAGCGCCGAGAGGTCAGCAAAGGCCGCGGCATAGCGGTCCTCGCGAGCGCTGAGCTCTGCCACCAGCTCGGCGACGGTGGCGGCCGAGGTCTCCACGCGCTCGCGCGGCAGGCCGATGCGCTCGCGCACCCAGGCGAAATACAGGATCTCCATCAATGCGCCTCCTTCAGATGCGGCATCGCCTTGCGCAGGTAGTCCGCGCCGGTGATCACCGTCAGCGCCGCCGCGATCCACAGCAGCCACAGGCCGATGCGGCCGGTCCAGAACACGCCCGCCTCTTTCCAGCGCAGACCGAACAGGTCCTCCAGCTCGCCCGCGATGATCTGGGTATAGATCTGGTCGTCCATGCCAAAGGAGGACATCACCAGATAGTGCTCGAAGATACCCTGCGAGAACAGCGTGGCGATGGCGATCATCTGGGTAGTGGTTTTCCACTTGGCCAGCTTGGTGACCTTCAGCGTGCCGGCAGTGTCGCCGAGGTATTCACGCAAGCCCGAGACAAAGACCTCGCGGAACAGGATCACGGTGGCGGGCAGCACCAGCCAGGGGGTCCAGTGTTCGGCAGCATAGCCGACGATGATCATCAGCGCGATCACCACCATCGCCTTGTCGGCGATCGGGTCCAGCATCGCGCCGATCTTGGTTTCCTGTTTCCAGGCCCGTGCCAGATAGCCGTCGAACCAGTCCGTCACCGCCGCCGTGATGAATAGCAGCAGGGCAAACCAATCCGCGTAGGGGCGCGAGAAGTAGAGGAACATCACCGCAAGGCCGGGCGCGGCAAGCAGGCGCAGCAGGGTGAGGATATTGGGCAGGGTCCATTTCATGGGCGCACATTATCCGGCTGTTTAGAAAGTGGAAAGCGCATGCGCTGAAAAATCCGCCCCGTCCGGGGCGGATGCCCCCGGCCGGGATAGGTTGGGCCAGATGAAGGGCCGGGCGTTTCAGTTTTCAAGAGGTCTTCTCAGCTGCTGGCGTGGAAGTGGTCGTAGATCCGTTCGGCCAGCGCCGCCGAGATGCCCTCGACCGCCTTCAGATCTGCAAGGTTGGCGCGGCTGACGGCCTTGGCGCTGCCGAAATGCGCCAGGAGCGCGCGTTTGCGGGAGGCACCGACGCCCGGCACCTCGTCCAGCGGCGTGGCGCTGACCGCCTTGGCGCGCTTGGCGCGGTGGGTGCCGATCGCAAAGCGGTGCGCCTCGTCCCGCATCCGCTGGATGAAATACAGCACCGGGTCATTGCGCTGCAGCGCAAAGGGCCGCGCACCGGGGCGGTGGAATTCCTCCTTGCCGTGGTCGCGGTCGACACCCTTGGCGACGCCGACCATGGGGATGTCCTGCACGCCGTGCTCTTCCATGATCTCCGCCACCGCCGAGACCTGGCCCGCGCCGCCATCGATCAGCAGCAGATCGGGCCACAGCCCCTTTTCGCGGTCCGGGTCTTCCTTGAGCAGGCGCGAGAAGCGGCGGTTCAGCACTTCCTTCATCATGCCGAAGTCATCGCCCGGCACCAAGTCATCACCGCGGATGTTGAACTTGCGGTAGGCGTTTTTCATGAAGCCCTCCGGCCCCATCACGATCATGCCGCCCACGGCGTTGGTGCCCTGGATGTGGGAGTTGTCGTAGACCTCGATGCGCTGCGGCGGCGCCTCCAGCCCGAACGCCTCGGCCAGGCCGCGCAGAAGCTTGGCCTGGGTGGCGCTTTCGGCCATGCGGCGGGCAAGGCTTTCGCGGGCGTTGCGCACGGCAAAGGCCACCAGCTCGGTCTTTTCGCCGCGCTGGGGCACCACCAGCTCCACCTTGCGGTCGGCCTTGTCGCTCAACGCCGCCTCCATCAGATCGGCATTTTCGATCGCGTCCGACAGGATCAGCTGCCGCGGCGGCTCCTTGTTGGCGTAGAACTGGCCGAGGAAGGCCTCCATCACCTCTGCCGGGCTCATGTCGGCATCGACGCGCGGATAGAAATCCTGGTTGCCCCAGTTCTGGTTGGCACGGATGAAGAAAACCTGCACGCAGGCCTGCCCGCCCTCCATGTGCAGGCCGATCACATCCGCCTCGGCCACGCCGCGCGGGTTGATGCCTTGGCTGGACTGCACCTGCGTCAGCGCCTTGATCCGGTCCCGCAAGGCGGCGGCACGCTCGAACTCCATCGCCTCGGAGGCCGCCATCATCTGCTCCGCCAGCTCTTCCTGGATCTTGGTGGAGCGGCCCGACAGGAATCGTTCGGCGTCGCGCACGCTTGCCGCATAGTCCTCTTCCGAGATCAGCCCCACACAGGGCCCCGAGCAGCGCTTGATCTGATATTGCAGGCAGGGGCGCGTGCGGGTCTCGAACATGGAATCCGAGCAATTGCGCAACAGGAACGCCTTTTGCAGCTGGTTCAGCGTCCGGTTCACCGCACCCGCACTGGCGAAGGGGCCGAAATAGCTGCCCTTCTGCTTGCGCGCGCCGCGGTGCTTTTTCAGCTGCGGAAAGTCGTGATCCTTGGCCACCAGAATATTGGGGAAGCTTTTGTCATCGCGCAGCAGCACGTTGTATTTCGGCTTCAGCTGCTTGATCAGGTTCTGCTCCAGCAGCAGCGCCTCGGTTTCCGTGCGCGTGGTCAGGAACATCATCGAGGTGGTCAGCGCGATCATCCGCTCGATCCGCGGACTGTTGCCGGGCCGGGTATAGTTCGACACCCGTGCCCTCAGGTTGCGCGCCTTGCCGACGTAGAGCACCCGGCTCTCGGCATCCAGCATCCGGTAGACGCCGGGCGAGGCATCCAGAGTTTTCACGTAATCCTGAATCACCGCGTAGCCACTACGCGGCTTTGGGGTCGGCGAATCCGGGGCTGTGTCGGAAGGCTGATCAGTCATGCGCACAGACATATGATTCCCCGCATTGGGCTGCAATGTTTGACCCGCGGGATCAAGAGAGAGGAAATCCACGCAACATGTGGATAACTGCGAAGATAACTTTGGGCTATCTGCGATTTTTTCTTATTTTTACGCTATTCCGGCCAAATGCCTAAAATTTAAGCAATTTGCCAAATTATTGAAAATAAACGAAACTTTTTACGACCCCTGACAAGGTTATGAAAACAAAGGGGTTTTTGTAACGCTTCCGTGACACCCCTCCAGCCGGTGTACAACTTTCCGGGCCGAAGCCGAAATCGTCGCCCCAAACGCTACTCCAGACCGTCGCTGTCGGGGGTCTGCCAGGCCAGGTGCTGACCGCCATCCGGACAAATCATTTGGCCCGTCACGGCCCGTGCGCGCAAAAGATACGCCAGCGCAGCCGTGACATCTTCGCTGCTGGCCCCCCGTTGCAGAATGGTGGCCGCGCGTTGCCGCGAGAACTGGTCTGCTGTTTGCCGCGCTCCCCTCAGGGTTGGTCCCGGCCCGATGGCATTGACCCGGATCCAGGGGGCCAGCGCCTGTGCCGCGGTGCGCGTCAGCGTCCACAGCGCCGACTTGGCCAGGGTGTAGGACATGAAATCGGGGGTCAGCTTCAGCACCCGCTGGTCGATCATGTTGACCGCCAGCCCCCAGGCCAGCGGCTCGCCCTCCGCGTCGCGAAGCTCGCGCACGCCCTGTTGCGCGGCCATTGCCTGCAAAAGGACGAAAGGGGCACGCAGGTTGCTGGCCATGTGACGATCCCAGCTGTCGCGGGTGGCGCAGGTCAGCGTGTCGCGTTCAAACACCGAGGCATTGTTCACGAGGCACGTGATCGGCCCACCCAGCGCGTCCACGGCACGCGGCAGCAGTGTCTGGCACTGCGCCTCGTCCAGCAGATCGGCCTGCAAGGTGACGGCCTGCCCCCCTTCGTCGACGATCTGGCTGGCGACCTCCTCGGCGGCCTCGGCCGAGGTTCCGTAATGCACCGCAACCGCATGACCGCCCCGGGCCAGCTCCAGCGCCATGGCACGCCCCAGACGTCTGCCCGCTCCGGTCACCAATGCCCGCATCGCTGTCTCCTTCCTGCCCCGGCCCATGGGACAGCAGCCAATCGATGGCCCCTGCCCCTTGCCATGCCGGAGGTTAGAGCAGCACCGCCAGATACGCCAGATAGAGCGCGCTGAGGATGATCCCCCAGATGCGGGTAATGTCCTGTTTGAAGAACACGAACGGGATCAGCAGCAGTGACGCGGCCAGCATCACCCAAAGATCAAACCGCAAGAACTCGGGATCCACCGAGATCGGTCCGACAAAGGTGGCGAGCCCGACGATGGCGAGGAGGTTGAACATGTTGGAGCCGATCACATTGCCCAGCGCGACATCCGCCTGCCGACGCAGCGCCGCCATGACCGTGGTGGCCAGTTCCGGCAGCGACGTGCCCACCGCCACCAGCGTCAGGCCGATCACGGTTTCGCTCACGCCATAGGTCCGGGCAATGATGGTGGAGTTATCGACCAGGAGATCCGCCCCGAGCGGCAGCCCGACCAGACCCAGCAGGAGGTAAAGCCCCACCCGCCAGTAGGGCATGTCCGGGTCGGCTTCCTCGATGTCTTCCAGGTCATCTTCCGCGGCCTTACCATTGCGACGGTGGTTGCGGGCCTCGCGGAAGGCGATGCCCAGCACCACCGACAGCGCGGCCAGCAGGATCAGGCCCGACCAGATGGTGAAGGTGCCACAGAAGGCGAGGCCGATGAACAGCACCGATGCGATCAGCATGAAGATGTAATTCTTGCGCGTGCTGCACTCGCTGGTGTGCAGGGCCCGCATAAGGGCGGGGATGCCCAGCACCAGCAGGATGTTGGCGGTGTTCGATCCCACCACGTTGCCCAACGCGATCCCATCCGCATTGCGCGCGACAGCCTTGACGGCGATCAGCAGTTCCGGTGCCGAGGTGCCAAACGCCACGATCGTCAGGCTGACGATCAACGCGGGCACACCCAGACGCAGGCTGAGATTTACCGCCCCACGCACCAGGGCGTCCCCTGCCAGCAGCAGAATCACCAGCCCCAGGGCCGAGTACAGCCATGGCATCATTTGCCAGACCCTCCGTTCTTGCAGGCGCAGACGCCCCTGCCGATCTTGAAGCGGCCACAGGACGGGCACCGCTTTGAATTGATATGTTTCTGGCCGGGAAACCGCAGCTTGCCGAACATCGCAAGCACCACCATCACCACCAGAAAGATTGCAACGATCTTTACCAGCACGTCAGAGCCCGAACCGCGCGAACTCGGCGCGCTCCTCGATTCCGGCCAGCGCGTCCTGGGCGATCTGCACGCCAAAGCGGCTCAACAGCGGCTTCTTGACACCATAGCGGCGGAAGCGGACCTTTTTGCCGAAACGCTCCTGCATCTTGGGCTTGAGATGGCCGATACCGTCGATCAGGCCCAGCTCGGCCGCGCGGCGTGCCAGCCAGATCTCGCCGGTGAACAGGTTCTGATCCGTCGCCAGTTTGGCACCGCGGCGTTCGGTGACATGGTCGATGAAATTGGCGTGGATGTCGTTCAGGATCACCTTGAGACGCTCCACGTCCTCCGGGTTTTCCGGCCGGAACGGGTCCAGCATCGATTTGCTCTCGCCCGCGGTATAAACGCGCCGCTCGACCCCTTGCCGGGCCAGCAGCACATGGGCGCCAAAGCCGGCCGAGATCACCCCGACGGACCCCACGACAGAGCTGGCGTCCGCCCAGATCTCATCCGCCGCGGCCGCCAGCCAGTAGCCGCCCGAGGCCGCCACATCTTCGACGAAGGCGTAGACAGGGATCTCCATCTCTTCGGCCAGGCTGCGGATGCGGGCCCCGATCAGGGAGCTTTGCACCGGCGAGCCACCGGGAGAATTGATCTCCAGCGCCACCGCGGCAGGTTTGCCTTTGCGGAAGGCACGTTCGAGCACGGGCGCCAAGGTTGTGTCGCTGAGAGAGCCGCGGCCGGTCATGCCGATGGCACCGTTCAGCCGCACCACGGCGACCAGCGGCTGTTTGTTCAGGAAAGGCAGGTGAAATCTCATGGCGCCGATGTAGAGGCCCGCCCGAGGTGAAACAAGATGCGGTGCCTGGGGAATTGCGGTGAAATGCAAAAACCACACAGCCACAGGCAAAAATGCAACGCTGCCCTGCCTGCCCTGACCACCTGCCGGTCCGGGCCCGCGTGCCGCCGGATCAAAACGCTCCCGCCCGTCCGGCCATCTGCCGTGGCAACTGCCTTTCCGTTGGGCGGGGCGCCGCGCCAACGCGCGGCGCGGCACGCGCAGCGTGCCGGGCCCAACTGCAAGGCGGCCGCCAGGCCGCAGGCGCAGGCGGGAGCATATGCTTCCCCGCGCCAGTCGCGCTCAGGCGCGGATGCGCCAACCGGTCTTGAAGATCCACCAGATCACGCCCATGCAGGCCAGGGTGAAACCGCCGATGGCGCAGAGGCTCAGCAGCACCGGCACATCCGCCTGGCCAAAGAAGGCCCAGCGAAAGCCCGACACCAGGTAGACCACCGGGTTGAACAGGGTAATGGTCTGCCACACCGGCGGCAGCATCGAGATCGAGTAGAAGGACCCGCCGAGGAACACCAGCGGTGTCACCACCAGAAGCGGCACCAGTTGCAGCTGCTCGAAATTGCCGGCCCAGATACCGATGATGAAGCCCATCAGCGCAAAGCTGAGACAGGTCAGCACCAGAAAGGCCACCATGGCGATGGGGTGCTGGATATGCAGATCAACGAACAGCGAAGCGGTGCACAGGATCACGGTGCCGATGAACAGCGACTTCGTCGCCGCCGCGCCGACAAAGCCTGTGACCACCTCGAGAAAATTGATCGGGGCCGACAGGATCTCGTAGATATTGCCGATGAATTTCGGGAAATAGATCCCGAAGGAGGCGTTGGAGATGCTCTGGGTTATGACCGACAGCATGATCAGCCCCGGCACGATGAAGGCGCCGTATTCCACGCCGTCGACTTCCTCGATGCGGCTGCCGATGGCGCTGCCGAAGACCACGAAATACAGCGAGGTCGACAAAACCGGCGAGATGAAGCTCTGCAGGAAGGTGCGCCAGAACCGCGCCATTTCCGCCTTGTAGATGGTGGCCACTGCCGTCCAATTCATGCCGCGTCTCCTGAAACTGCCGCCGTGCCGCTCCGGTCAGCGCCGTTGCGCGCGACGAGACCCACAAAGATGTCCTCGAGACTGGATTCCCGGGTCTGCACGTCCGCCAGCACCAGCCCGGCCTGCGCCACGTCATTCAGCAAGGTGGTGATCCCCGTACGCTCGGCCCGCGTGTCGTAGGTATACAGCAACCCGTAGCCGCCATTGACCAGCTCGAGCCGATGTGGCGCCAATCCGGCCGGGATTTCCGATATCGGAGCGGTCAGCTGCACTTCCAGCTGCTTCTGGCCCATCCGTGCCATCAGCTGCTCCTTCTCCTCCACCAGCAGCAGCTCGCCGCCGGTGATCACCCCGACACGGTCGGCAATCGCCTCGGCCTCTTCGATGTAATGGGTGGTCAGGATGATAGTCACGCCATCGGCCTTCAGCTCGGCGACGATTTCCCACATGTCCTTGCGCAATTCCACGTCGACCCCGGCCGTCGGCTCATCAAGGAAAAGAATCCGCGGGTCATGCGCCAGCGCCTTGGCGATCAGCACCCGTCGCTTCATGCCGCCGGACAGTTCCATGATCTTGCTGTCGCGTTTCTCCCACAGCGACAGCTTGCGCAAGACCGCCTCGATCCGGGCCGGATCCGCGGGTTTCCCGAACAGCCCGCGCGAGAAGGTTACCGTGTCCAGAACCTTGGCGAAGGGCTCGAGCGTGATCTCCTGCGGCACCAGCCCGATCAAAGACCGGGCGGCCCGAAATTCCGTCACATTGTCGAAGCCGCCGACGCTGACCTGACCCGAAGACGCGGTGGTGATGCCGCAGATGGTGGAAATCAGCGTCGTCTTGCCCGCGCCATTGGGCCCGAGGAGGGCCAGGATTTCACCCTCTTCGATATCCAGAGAGACGCCCTTCAGCGCCTCGAATCCGCCGTCATAGACCTTGCGCAGGTCGCGGATGGACAGGATGGCTGCCATGATGCCTCCGGTGTATGCTCAAATCCCGGCCACCCTAGCGGCAGTGTGCCGCATCTGCCAGCCCCGCAACCCGCATATGCAACTGTGCATCAGCGCAGAGAGCGCGCGCGAAGGAGCCGACCTCACCCGCGACCGGTCACCTTGCTGAACCAGCCCTTCCTGTCGGCGCCATCCGCTTCTGCCTCCGACGCCTCCGCCGCATCGTCCTGCGCGTCCTCAGGCGAGAGGTGCGACTGGAGATTGGCGAAGAACTGATCCGCCATCTTCTTGGCGAAGCCGTCGATGATGCGGCTGCCCAGCTGCGCCAGCTTGCCGCCGACCTTGGCCTCGACGTCATAGGACAACAGCGTGCCGGTCTCTGACGGGGCCAGCGTCACCGTGGCGCCGCCCTTGGCAAATCCGGCCGCGCCGCCTTTGCCTTCACCGCTGATCTTCAGTTGTTCGCCCGGCATCATGTCCGACAGCGTCACCTGCCCCTTGAAGGTCGCCTTCACCGGGCCGACCTTTTGCGTGACCTTGGCCTCGAATCCCTCTTCCGGGGTGCCGGTCACCTCCTGCGCGCCGGGCACGCAGGCCTTCAGAACCTCGGGATCCAGCAGGGCCGCGTACACAGTGGCGGGATCGGCGGCGATTTCCTTCTGGTCAGTCATCTGCATGGCTTGGCCTCCCTGGCGTCATGGCGTGTTTCACCAGACCTAGCCAACGGGCCGCGGCCTGCCAAGCCATCTGTCACGGGCAGCGGGTGGCAGCGCTGCATTTTTATCTTGACGTCAAGATTATCGACAAGTATCTCGACATCAAGATAACCAAAAGGAGCACCCCAATGAAAATCCTCATCCTTGGTGCCACCGGCGATGTTGGCGGCGCGGCTCTGCGTGCGGCCGTGGCCCGCGGCCATCAGGTCACAGCAGCCGCCCGCAAGCCGCAGGCGCTGGCCGCGATCAACCCGCTGGTCACCCCCTGTCCACTGGACCTGCTGGCCCAACCGCGGGCGGCGGCCGAGGCGGCTGTCGGCCACGACCTGATCATCAGCGCCCTGCGCCCGCCGGTGGGGCGCGAGGCCGACCTTGTGCCCCTGACCCGCGCGGCGCTGGAGGCCGCCAAGGCGGCCGGTATCCCGGTGCTGGTCACCGGCGGCGCCGCAACGTTGAAACTGGCCGATGGCAGCGGCCACACGGTGCTGACCGCCCCCGGCTTCCTGCAGGACAGCCTGCGCCCGATTGCCGAGGCCTGCGCCGCGCAGGACGCGCTGCTGGATGCCGCCACCGACTCTGAGTGGACCTGCCTGCGCCCGCCCGCGATGCTGATGGAGGGTCCAGCCACCGGGCGCTACCGCTTCGGCACCGACACGCTGGTGGTGGATGAGGAGGGCAACTCGCAGATTTCATTCGCGGATTTCGGCTCTGCGCTGATCGATCTCGCCGAAGCCCCCCGCGACAATCATGGCAAGCTGACCGTTGCCTGGGGCGCTCCCGCCCCGGCCCTGGCGGCCGGCTGACGCCGGACCTTGGGCCGCGTTGGGCCCAGCAGCGCGCCAAGCGCGCTGCGAGGCGCGCACCGCACCGCTTCGGCAACGGCTGACGGGCAGCGCGCGCCAGCGCGGTGCCCGGCCCAAGGCTTTGACATGCATCTGTGATGCAGGGCAAAGGCGCGGGGGCCCCTCGCCCCTGCGGCAGGCAGCTCAGCTCAATACGGCAGCCCGACGTAATTCTCCGCCAAAGAGGCCTGCGCCGCGGCGGAGGAAAACAGATAGTCCAGATCGGCCTGCTGAAGCCGCAGGTCGGTGTCATTGCCGTCCGGTGCGCGGTGCAGCAGGTTGGTCATCCACCAGCTGAACCGTTCCGCCTTCCAGACCCGCGCCAGTGCCTTTTGCGAATAGCTGTCCAGCCCGGCGCTGTCGCCGTTCAGGTAGTGATCCTGGAACCCGTGATACAGATAGTAGATGTCCGAGGCCGCCAGGTTCAGCCCCTTGGCACCGGTGGGCGGCACGATATGGGCGGCGTCGCCCGCCAGGAACAGGTTGCCATAGCGCATCGGCTCAGCCACGAAACTGCGCAAGGGGGCGATGGATTTCTCGATCGACGGCCCGGTCTGCAGCCCGGCTGCCACGTCCTGCGGCAGGCGGCGTTTCAGCTCGGCCCAGAAGGCGTCATCGCTCCAGTCCTCCGCACGGTCGCTCAGCGGCACCTGGATGTAGTAGCGGCTCAGGCATTTGCTGCGCTGCGAGCACAGGGCAAAGCCGCGCGGATGACGCGCATAGATCAGCTCCTCCGCCACCGGCGGCGTCTGCGACAGAACTCCCAGCCAGCCAAAGGGATAGACTTTCTCGTACTCGGTCAGCACATCCGCCGGGATCGACTTGCGGCTGACGCCGTGAAAGCCGTCGGCGCCGACGATGAAATCGCAATCCGCCCGATGCGTGCCGCCGTCCTGCTGCCAGGTCACGTAAGGGCGGGTGTCCCGCAGCCCGTGCAGCTCAACGTCCTCGACACCGTGGAGGACAACGCCCCCCATCTCGTCCCGCGCCGCGTACAGGTCCCGGGTCACTTCGGTCTGGCCGTAGACCATCACCGTGGCGCCGCCGGTGGCGCCCGCCAGATTGATCCGATCGAGCCGCCCCTGATGGGCGATATAGAAGCCTTCGTGGGTCTCTCCCTCGCGGTCCATGCGCGCGCCGCAGCCGGCCTCGCGCATCAGCGCAACAAGCCCCTGCTCCAGAACACCGGCGCGGATCCGCCCCAGCACATGCTCCCGACTGCGCTTTTCCAGCACGATGCTGTCGATGCCCTTGCGATGCAAAAGCTGTGACAGCAGCAACCCCGAAGGTCCGCCGCCAATGATGACAACCTGGGTCTTGTAACTGGTCATATGGCTCCCCCCAAACCACCGGTCCGCCGCAGGGAGGACCAAACAAAGTGCTGGCGGCCATAATGCGCCCGGAACGCCGCTTTGCGAATGGACCAACTACGCCAGTTCTTGTACATTTCGAACATGCCCTCCGCCGCCCGCATCAGCAGCTACAACCTGTTCGGCGAAACCGCCGAACTGGCGGATGTCCTGCATGTGGAAACCATACGAGCCCGATCCGAGCTGCATGACTGGCAGCTGAAACCGCACCGGCACGACCGCCTGCACCAGCTGCTGGTGCTGATGCGCGGCGGCGGCAGCGCCGAAATTGACGCAAACACCCATCCGCTTTCCCCGCCGTGCCTGGTCAACGTGCCGCGCGGTGCGGTGCATGGGTTCCGCTTTGCCAGCGGCACCAGCGGCTGGGTGCTGACGCTGACCTCCGACCTTCTGGACCAGGGGCTGTCCGCGCAGGAAGGCGTGCAGGCGCCGCTGGACCTGCCCGCGGTGCTGCCGCTGCCCGACGGGATGGAGGCGCTGGCGCGGCAACTGATCGCGGAGTACCAGCGCCGCGACTTTGGCCGTGCGCAGATGCTGCGCGGGCTGGCGCTGGCGGCCACTGCACTGGCCGCGCGCGCCATCGCCACCGCGCAGCCCACCACGGGCACACCTCAGACCAGCCCGCTGTTTGGCCGCTTCGAAGCGCTGGTCGAGGAGAGCTTCCGCCAACGCCTGCCGCTGGCCGACTACGCGCGGCAACTGGCTGTCTCCCCCACCCACCTGAACCGGATTGCCCACCAGGCCACCGGGCAGCCCGCCTCGGCGCTGATCCGCGCCCGCACCCTGCGCGAGGCGCGGCGGCTGCTGATCTACACCAGCCTCAGCGCCGCCCAGATCGCCTATGAGCTCGGCTTCTCCGACCCTGCGCATTTCAGCCGCTTTTTTGCCAGGGGCACCGGTATGCCGCCACGGAAGTTCCGCCAGCAGCTTGCCCGCGGCGGCTAGGCTGCCGCAGGCTGGCAGCAGCACGCCGACAGGGAGGAGCAGGCCGCATGCTGCAGGGAATTCGTATTCTGGAGGTCGAGGGGCTGGGCCCGGCCCCGTTCGCCGCGATGACACTCGCCGATCTCGGCGCCGAGGTGATCTGCGTCCACCGTCCGGGCGCGCCGCCCACGCCGGGGATGCCCGAACGGTCGCTGCTGGACCGCGGCAAGCGGTCGATCACCCTGGACCTCAAGGCCCCTGCCGACGCCGAGGTCTTCCTGAAACTGGCCGCAACGGCGGATGGGCTGGTCGAGGGCTTCCGCCCGGGCGTGATGGAGCGACTGGGCCTTGGCCCGGCAGAATGCCACGCGGTGAACCCGGGGCTGGTCTATGGCCGGATGACCGGCTGGGGCCAGGACAGCCCGCTGGCCCAGACGGCAGGGCATGATCTCAACTATATCTCGCTGTCGGGCGCGCTGTGGTATGCCTCGAACCCCGGCGATGCGCCGCTGACGCCCGCCACGCTGGTCGGCGACATCGGCGGCGGCGCGATGTACCTGGTGGCGGGGATGCTGGCCGGGCTGCTGAAGGCCCGCGCCAGCGGCGAAGGCTGCGTGGTGGACGCGGCGATCTATGACGGCTCGGCCCATATGATGAATCTTCTGATGAGCATCCGCCAGGCCGGGCATTTCGGCGTCACGCGCGGGGCGAACCTGCTGGACGGCCCGCATTGGAGCCGCACCTACGCCTGCGCGGACGGCGGCCACATCTCGGTGCAATGTCTGGAGCCAAAGTTCTACGCGCTGTTTCTGGACAAACTGGGACTAGCGGAGGACCCCGCGTTTCAGCTGCAGTTCGACCGGGCGCAGTGGCCGGTGCTGACGGCACGGCTTGCCGGACTCTTCGCCGCCCAGCCGCGCGATCATTGGGCGACGCTGTTTGACGGCAGTGACGCCTGCGTCGCCCCGGTGCTGAACCCCGAGGAAGCCATGGCGCATCCGATGAACGCCCGCGGCACCTGGGCCGCACCGGACGGCGTGCTGCAAGCCGCCCCCGCGCCGCGGTTCAGCGGCCAGCCCGAGTGGGAGCCGCCCCAGATCCCGGAGCGTGGCCAGCACGGGCAGGACATCCTGGCCGAGCTGGGCTTGCGCTAGGCTCAGTCGTCCTTCTTGGGCTTTTCGGCGGCAGCCTTCATCCGCTTCAGCAGCTCGGCCTTGCTGGCCTGCTTGCCAAAGGGGTTATTTGCCGTGCCCTTGGCGTTATGCTCGGCATGGCGCGGCTTGTTGCGGCCCATGCGGGCGCCGCCCATTCTGCTGTAGTCCATGGTGTGACCTCCGGGTCTGTGCGCACAATGCGCGAGGATGCAGCTCTTGCCGCATCCTGCGCATTAGCACAAGATCAGCCTTCGCGCACCGTGTCGATCATCAGCTGCACATTGTCCGGATCCGCGTCCGGCGTGATGCCATGGCCGAGGTTGAAGATATGCGGGCCGTTTCTGAAGGCGGCAACGATGCGGCGGGTCTCATCCACCAGCTCCTGGCCGCCGGTCACCATGTGGCGCGAGGCGAGGTTGCCCTGCACACAGCCGTCCACCTGCACATGTGCCGCAGCCCATTCGGGATCGACCGAGTTGTCCAGCGCCACGCAGTCGATGCCGGTTGCCTTGGCAAAGCCCACGTATTTCTCCCCCGCTTCGCGCGGGAAGCCGATCACCGGGATGCCCGGGTGGCGCGCCTTCAGCGCGTCGGTGATCTGGCGGCAGGGCTCCAGCGCGTATTTCTCGAACGCCTCGCCCTGCAGCGAACCCGCCCAGCTGTCAAAGATCTTGACCACCTCGGCCCCTGCCTCGATCTGGCAGGAGAGGTATTCGATGGTGGCCTCGGTGATACGGGCCAGCAGCGCCTCGAACAGGGCGGTGTTTTCCTCGCGCAGTGCGTGGGCCGGTCCCTGATCCGGCGTGCCACGGCCCGCGATCATGTAGGTGGCGACCGTCCAGGGCGCACCGGCAAAGCCGATCAGCGTGGTCTCGGACGGCAGTTCGCGCGACAGGATGCGCACGGTCTCATAGATCGGGTTCAGCGTCTCGTGGATGTCGGCCACCGGGCCGAGCTTGGCAAAATCCGCCTCGGTCGTGATGGTCGACAGCCGCGGGCCTTCGCCGGTCACGAACCACAGATCCGCGCCCAGCGCCTGCGGAACCAAGAGGATGTCGGCAAACAGGATCGCCGCGTCAAAGCCATAGCGGCGGATCGGCTGCAGCGTGACCTCGGCCGCCAGCTCGGGGTTGTAGCACAGCTTGAGGAAATCCCCCGCCTCGGCCCGCGTCGCACGGTACTCCGGCAGGTAGCGGCCCGCCTGGCGCATCATCCAGATCGGCGGCACATCCTGTTTCTCGCCCGCCAATGCACGCAGCAGCTTCTTTTGTCCGGCCATGTCACCCTCGCTATCTTTCGCCCCCTGAGGTCACGCCTGCGCGGGCGAATGTCAAGGGCAGGGGCGATCTGCCGCGCCCCCGGCCCGGGCACTTTGCCCCATGGCAAAGCCGCCCGGCACAGGCCATGCGAGGGACAAAACCTGTTTCCACCGGGGCGCAAACTGATTTAAGGCTTCTTTCCATGACACTGACCCTGCCCACCCCCGCTTCGCCCCTGAAAATCGGCACCCGCGGATCGCCGCTGGCGCTGGCCCAGGCGCATGAAACCCGCGACCGTCTGGCCGCCGCCTTCGACCTGCCGGCCGAGGCCTTCGAGATCGTGGTGATCAAGACCACCGGCGACAATCAGGCGCTGATCGCGGCGGACAAGCCGTTGAAGACGCTGGGTGGCAAGGGGCTGTTCACCAAGGAAATCGAAGAGGCGCTGCTGTCCGGTGGCATCGACATCGCGGTGCATTCGATGAAGGACATGCCGGTGGCCCAGCCCGAAGGGCTGCAGCTGGATTGCTACCTGCCGCGCGAAGACGTCCGTGATGCGTTCATCTCGCCCGCGCTGTCCTCGATCCATGATCTTGCGCCGGGCGCGGTCGTGGGCACGTCGTCGCTGCGCCGCCGCGCGCAGCTCTTGAACCGCCGCCCCGATCTGAAGGTGGTGGAGTTCCGCGGCAACGTTCAGACCCGGCTGCGCAAATTGTCCGAGGGCGTGGCCGAGTGCACCTTCCTCGCCATGGCTGGGCTGAACCGGCTGGCGATGGCCGATGTGCCCGCCACCGCGATCGAGACCGCCGACATGCTGCCCGCCGTGGCGCAGGGCGCAATCGGCATCGAGCGCCGCGCGGAAGACAGCCGCGCGCGCGACATGCTGGCAGCGATCCATGACGCGCTGACAGGCCAGCGACTGGCGGCGGAACGCGCCTTCCTGGCGGCGCTGGACGGCTCTTGCGAAACCCCGATCGCGGGCCTTGCGGAACTGAACGGCCCCACCCTGCGCCTGCGCGGCGAAGTGCTGCGCCCGGACGGGTCCGAGGCGATCAGCGACGACCAGACCTGCCCCGTGGAAGACGGTGCGCAGCTGGGCCGGGAGATGGCCGCGAAACTGCTGCAACAGGCAGGCCCCGGCTTTTTCGACTGGAAATCGTAAGCGAGCGAGGCACCGCGCTCCGGCCTGTAAAGGCAAGAGGGGAAGCGTCCATGGAGCGCGGGGGCTAGGCCCCCTGCCCGCCCTCGGCTCAGATCTGTCCCGACCACCTGAGCCAGCTTTCGGGACTGCCGCGGAAGGTGTTGAGGTCAACGTTGCCCGCCACGCCCGGCACCGCGCCGGTGCCGGAATATTGCCAGAAGCTCCAGCTTTGGCCCGGGTAGACCTGCTGCGGATGCCCCGCGACCGAGCGCAGCCAGAACTCGGTGCCGCCAAGCCGCCCGATGCCGGTGTCGCGGTAGAAATCCACCGTTGTGTAGATCACCGGGCGCTTGCCGTAGTGGCGCTCCAGGATGTTCAGGAACTTGCGCGCCTCGGCCCGCACCGTTGCGCCGTCGGGCCGGGTGCGGCAGGTGCGGGAGCGGTGGTTCCACTCCATGTCCAGCACCGGCGGCAGCGCGTTTGCGTCGCGCGGCACGTGTTTGATGAACCAGCGCGCCTGCTCAGCCGCCGGGCGGCAGAAGTAATAGTAGTGATAGGCGCCGCGCTTCAGCCCCGCCCGGTCGGCGCCGCGCCAATTGTCGCGGAACTTCGCATCGGTGTGGTCGCCGCCCTCGGTTGCCTTGATATAGGCAAAGGCGACCCCGGCGCGGCGCACTTGGTGCCAGTCCACATTGCCCTGGTAGCGCGAAACGTCAATGCCATGGACCGCGTAGGTCCAAGGCGCGCGCCCGTCCCAGTCATGCGGATCGTTATCGCCGAACCGCGGATAGGTGCGCAATCCCGCGAGCGCGCCATTGGCAGGCTCGCCGCGGCTGACCGCGGGCGCCTGTGCCGAGCGCTCGGACGGCGCACCGCAGCCCATCACCAGTGCCACCGCCAGCAACCCCGAAACCCATCTGCGCATGTGAAATGCCCCTGCCCTGATACCTGAAACCGCGCTTATGCTTGCGCCTTTGTCCATATCTTAGCGCGCGCACCGGCAAAGTCGCGCATCCCGGCATGAAATCAGCGCAAATCCGCCAAAGGCAAAACGCGCGGCCCAGAGCAGGACAGCGCGTTCAAGATTTCAGGACAGGCAGCAGGACCGGTCAGGTCAGACCCATTTGGCCAGCGGTGGCAGGCTCATCAGCACCGCGTTGGCGTCATGGCCAGTTTCCAGCCCGAACTTGGTGCCGCGGTCATAGACCAGGTTGTACTCTGCATAGAGCCCGCGATGGATCAGCTGGGCGTCCTTGTCGGCATCGTCAAAGGGCTGCACCCGGCGCTTTTCCACCAGCGGCACAAAGGCGGGCAGAAAGGCGCGGCCGATGTCCTGGGTCAGGGCGAAATCCGCCTCCCAACTGCCGCTGTTCCGGTCATCCATGAAGATGCCGCCAACGCCACGGGCCCGGCCGCGGTGGGGGATGTAGAAATACTCATCCGCCCAGGCCTTGAGCCGCGGATAAAGATCGCCCCCATGCGAGTCCAGATGCTGTTTCTGAACGCCGTGGAAATGCGCGGTGTCCTCCGCGTATTCAATGCAGGGGTTGAGGTCCGAACCGCCGCCAAACCACCAGCCATGCGGGGTCCAGAACATGCGGGTGTTCATGTGCACCGCCGGCACATGCGGGTTGCGCATATGGGCGACCAGCGAGATGCCCGAGGCCCAGAAGCGCGGATCTTCCTTCATGCCTGGCAGCCCCTTGCGCGCCGCCATCGCGGTCTGCGCCCGCTCGCCCAGGGTTCCGTAGACCTCGGAGATGTTGACGCCGACCTTCTCGAACACCCGGCCGCCGCGCATCACGCTCATCAGCCCGCCACCCGCATCGGAGCCATCCTCGGCGCTGCGTTTGGTCTCGGTCACCTCGAAGCGCCCCGGCTCCTGGTCGCTGAACGGGCCTTCGCCGTGATCGGCTTCCAGCCGTTCGAACGCCGCAACGATCTGGTCGCGCAATTCACGGAACCAGGCAGCCGCGCGGGCCTTTTCCTCTGTCATCTCATGCGTCATGGCAAAGTCCAATCAATGTACCGGCGCCGCCACCGGATCCAGAAGGGTGCGGCCGCCGTCCAGCGTCAGCACCTGCCCGGTCATGAAGCCGGAGGCGTCCGAGGCCAGGTACTGCGCGGTTTCGGTCAGCTCGTTCGGAGAGGCGATACGGCCCAGAGGGGTATGCGCCTCGATGTCCTGACGGTAGCTGCGGTTGTCTTTCAGCGTGCCCTGCATCGACGCGCTCATGACCGAGCCGAAGGCGATCGAATTCACCCGAATCCGGTGCGGCGCCAGCGCCACCGACAGCGAGCGCGTGGCCTGATCCAGCGCCGCAGAGGCCACCGAGTAGGCCATCAGCTGCGGGTGGGTGCGCCGCGCCGCGATCGAGGACAGGTTGATGATGCTGCCCAGCGGCCCATCAGCGTCCTCGTTATCCTCGCCCTGCTTGATCATCCGTTTGGCCACCTGCTGCGACAGCCGGACCGTAGGCAGCAGGCTTTGCGTCAGCAACTGGTCCAGCGTGTCATCGCTCGGGTCCAGCGGATCGGTCGCCACCATCTGCCGCGCCCCGTTGACCAGGATATCGACCCCGTCAAAGGCGTCGATGGTGGCCGACAGAAGGTTGGCGATGGTCAGCCGCTCGCGGAGATCCCCGGCAAAGTACCGGATATTGCTGTCATCCGCCTGCGCGCCCAGCTCGGCCAGCAACTGCGCCTCCTGGGTGTCGGCAAACATCACGTTGGCGCCCGCCGCCGCGAATTGTTTGCCGATGGCCAGACCGATGCCGCTGGAGGCCCCGGTCACGATGGCGGTCTTGCCAGAAATTGAAAAGGACATGCGAAAGGCTCCCTTGGCCGTTTGACTGGCGCGTCTTGCAGGCACGTTAGACCGGGGCGACCGGATTGCAACCCGGCATCCCCCGCGGCCACTTTGGCTATCGGCGCTGGCGCCGGGGCTTGGAGGCGGTCAGGATCTTGAAGCGGTTGTCGCCGCCCTCCTCGCGGACATGGGCAAAGCGTTCGCCCAGCACCGCCTCGTAGGGCAGATGACGGTTGGCAACCATCCACAGGCTGCCGTTGGCCGCCAGCATCGAGGCCGCCGCCGCGATGAAGGCTTGGCCCAGCGACGGTTCCGCCGCGCGGCCGGTGTGGAACGGCGGGTTCATCACCACCGTGTTGACCGTGCTCGGCGGCGTCCAGCCGCGCACGTCGACCCAGTGGTACTGCGCCCGTGCGTCGGTCAGGTTCTGCCGCGCACAGGCCAGGGCGTGATAATCCGCCTCGGCCAGATGCAGCTCTTCGACTCCTTCGCGTTTCAGCACCTGTGCCGACAGATACCCCCAGCCCGCGCCGAGATCGGCCACGCAGCGGCCAAGTTTCTGCGGCAGCGCCGCCGCCAGCAACGCCGACGCCGGGTCGATCCCGTCCGCCGAGAACACGCCGGGCGCGGTGACAAACCCGTCGACCTTCTGCTCCGCTGCGGGCCGCCAGTCCGACAGATCCAGGCTGCCGTCGATCCAGAACACCTTGCCATGCGCCTTGGAAATCGGGTCGGAGGGCGTGCCGCGCTGGCGCAGTGCCTTCAGCAGCGAATCAACACCATCGGTCTTGGCGCCATCGATCAGCACCGGCCCATCCGTCGCCGCGACCGCCTGCGCCACCAGCATCCGTGCCAGCGCCTTGGCGCGCGGCAGGAACACCACCGCGGCAGCAAACGGCGTCTGCGGATCGGCCTGCGGGGTGCAGTCATACCCCTGGGCGACAAAATGCTCGTGATCAGGACGCAGCGGCTGGATCACCTGCAGGCGATCCTTTGGCAGCGGTGACAGATCGTGATCCGTGCGCGGGTGAAACACCGCTATGCAGCCTTCGGACGGCACGGCAAAGCCGCCCGTCTCGACCGCCAGTGACAGGCGTAGGGACATCGTGCAGCCTCTTGATTAGTCTTCTTTTTCCATGGTGCATTGCAGCGGATGCTGCTGGCGGCGGGCAAAATCCATCACCTGGCCCACCTTGGTCTCGGCGACCTCGTGGCTGAACACGCCAACCACGGCAACGCCCTTCTTGTGCACCGTCAGCATGATTTCGAACGCCTGCGCGTGGGTCATGCCAAAGAACCGTTCCAGCACCATCACCACGAATTCCATCGGGGTGTAATCGTCGTTCAGAAGCAGCACCTTGTAGCGCGGCGGGCGCTTGGTCTTGGGCCGCGTCTTGGTCAGGACACCGGATTCGGTATCGTCGTCTGAATGATCAGTCATCATTACGGTCTGCAGCGGCATAAGCAATTTGATCCAGTGATGCATGGAATTTCCTTTGACGCTTATATAGCCTCTTGGGTGGGCAGGAAAAGACACTGAGGCACAGAGATTGGCACGTAATTTGACAACAATCGGCTTCGATGCCGACGATACCCTCTGGCACAATGAACGGTTCTTTCGGGTGACGCAGGAACGGTTTGCCGAACTGCTGATGGATCACACCCCGGATGACCTCGGTCCCGAGCAACTGGACCGGCTGCTGCTGGATGCGGAAAAACGCAACCTCGGGCGCTACGGCTACGGGGTGAAGGGGTTCACGCTGTCGATGATCGAAACCGCGATCGAGGTGACCCAGGAACAGGTGCCTGCCTCGGTGCTGAAGGAACTGCTCGTCGCCGGGCAGATGATGCTGTCCTACCCGATCGAACTGCTCCCCCACGCGCAGGAGGCGGTCGAGGCAGTGGCAGGCCGCTACAAGGTGGTGCTGATCACCAAGGGCGACCTGCTCGATCAGGAGCGCAAACTGGCGCAGTCCGGCCTTGGCGAGCTGTTCGACGCGGTGGAGGTGGTCTCAGAAAAGACCCCCGAGGTCTACCGCGGCATCTTTGACCGCCATGGCGACGGGGCCGCCCGCGCAATGATGGTGGGTAATTCCATGCGCTCCGACGTGGTCGCCCCGATCGAGGCCGGTGCCTGGGGCACCTATGTGCCGCACGGGCTGGTCTGGGAGGTCGAGCAAGCCGAGACGCCATCCAACAACCCTCGCTACCGCGAAATTGCCGACCTGGGCGAATTGGCTGCGCTCTTGGACCAGTTGGGCTGAACTGGACGCCGCGCCGACGGGGCGCTATCCGGTTGCAAACCTGAAGGGAGCCGCCAATGCCGCATGCAGAACTGAAATTCTCCAGCGACCTCGACATCGATGCCGAGGCGATTCTGGAAGAGATCGACACCATCATTCGCCGCCATGACGATGGCTCGGGCGCCTGCAAGGGGCGCGCCTACCCTGCGGAGCGGTTTCACCGCAGCCATTGCGCCGTCCGCGTCACTCTGCTGCGCAAGCCGCACCGCGACGAGGCGTTCTGCACAGCCCTGCTCGAAGAGATCGAATCCCGCATCAGCAAGCGGATCACGCAACCCTGCGCCTTCACCGTTGAGCTGGACTTTTTCAGCCCGTTTTTCACCGCGCGCGACATCAGCAACTGACCTTGCCACCGGCGGTGACAGGGGAAAATCCCCCTGTCCCCCCGGCGAGGCACCCGGTCTTGTCACGCAAAGCATAAGTTTTTTTTGGTAACCTTTTGTTAGGACTTGGCGCATCTAGAGGCCACACCAACGCCACCCACTAAATGCCGGCCAAAAGCCGCCAGCCCTTGCGGCGACGCCCTGCGCCACCTGTTTATTCCTCGTAAACCCTGTGGTACGATTTCGGCATCAGGCAAAATCGTCAGCCGGAAAACCGGCGGCATGAGGCAAACATGGCAGTGAACACGCAGGTCAATCCGGCGGCGGGTCGGTTTACCCGTACCCCGCGAGTCGGTTTCCGGTCTCTTCGCAACCGGTTTCTTCTTCCCCGTTTCGACGCGTTTCGGCAGCGATTTGCAGCGCCGCCTTCCCTTCCTCGCCCGTCCGCGAGTTGGCACACCGCGGGGCTGCGATGGGTTGCTGTCCTGCTTCTGCTGACGCTGGCCGCGACGTGGTTGCCCGCGCGACAGGCGTCCGCCGCGCCTTATGCCGCGATGGTCATCGACGCGCGCACCGGTGAAGTCCTGCATTCCCGCAACGCTGACACCCGTCTGCATCCGGCCTCGCTGACCAAGATGATGACGCTCTACATCGCGTTCGAAGCGGTCCGCAACGGCGAGATCACCCTCGACACCAAGGTCACGATCAGCCGCAAGGCCGCCGCGGAACCGCCCTCGAAGCTGGGGCTGAAGGCGGGGCAGAAGATCGCCTTTCGTTACCTGATTCGCGCCGCTGCGGTGAAATCCGCCAATGATGCCGCCACCGCCATCGGCGAGGCCCTCTCGGGCAGCGAGGCCGCCTTTACCCGGCGCATGAACCGCACCGCCAAGGCGCTCGGGATGACGCGCACCACCTTCAAGAACGCCCACGGCCTCACCGCCAGCGGTCACCTGTCCACAGCCCGTGACATGACCACGCTCGGGCGGCACCTGCTGTATGATTATCCCGAGTACTATAACCTGTTCTCGCGCCGCTCGACCCATGCGGGCATCCGCGAAGTGCCCAACACCAACCGCCGCCTGCTCGCCGCCTACCGCGGCGCCGACGGCATCAAGACCGGCTACACCCGCGCTGCCGGCTTCAACCTGGTGGCCTCGGCCAAACGGGGCGATGAGCGCATCATCGCAACCGTGTTCGGCGGCAAATCCTCGACCTCGCGCAACGCCAAGGTCGCCGAGCTGCTCGATCTCGGCTTTCGCCGCGCGCCGTCGCGGGCCAAGCTGCGCCGCCCGCAACGGCCCGCCTACATGGGCGCGGATGTGGTCGTGGCCGACAGCGGGGACATCTCCGCATCCGAGGCCGTGGGCAAGACAATCCGCGTCAGCGGTCAGGTTTCCACCAGCCTGCGTCCCAAGCTGCGCCCGGCCAGCGGCGTCTCCCCGGTTCTGGTGGCCGCCCTGGAAGAAGCCCTGCAGGCGCCTGAGCCGGTTCTGGAACCGCGCCCCCGGCCGGAAGACCTGTCCGCGGATGCGGATGCGGTCGCCGTGGCCGTCGCCGAAGCTGACGCCACCACCGAAGACGCCGACACGCCACCGAGCGCCCAGATCGAGAAACTGCAGACGGTCAGCGCCGCCGGAGCCCCGGTCAAGGACGCCGTACTCAGCAGCATCGCCGCGGCCCTGGCCGAGACCGAGGTGCAACCCGCCGCCGCCGCGCCGCTGGCGCCAAAGATCCGCCCCGCGGTACACAAGCAGCCCTACACCGGCTTGCGCCCCGTCGCGCGTCCGGCCCGCCTGACCCAGGCGGACCCGGAGCCCAAGCCGGTCGTGGTGACGCGCCTGTCGACCTCGGGCGGGCGCTACTGGGGCATCAACGTCGGCCTCTACACCAACCGCTACAAGGCCGAGAAAGTTCTGCTGCGCACCGCGCTTTCCGAACTTGAAACGCTGGATGGAACGCTGCGCAAGGTCGCCAAGACCCGGCGCGGCTTCGAGGCAAACTTCCTGGGCATGAGCCAGGAACACGCAGAACTGGCCTGTCGACGGCTGAACGCCCGCAACATCGCCTGCAAGACCATCGGCCCGTCCTCCTGACTCCGGCCCGGCGAGGAAGCCGGGCCTCCCGCTCAGGCGCCAGTGCGGCAACCGCCACCCACTCCGTGAGGGGCGCGGGTACCGGAGAGTGCCCCAGTCGCCTTTCGTCGGTCTGACAGATCAATCATTTTTTGATACCCCTGTCCTTCTGTGGCCCGAAACCGCGTCTGCAGCTGCATCCCAGCCTTTCGCAGCCCTACCGCGAGATGGTCGAGGATCTCGCCCGGTCTCTGAACGCGCCGGAGGTGAAGCGGGAAGCCATGACAGAGCTGAGGGCGCTTGTTTCGCAGGTGCGCATGGTTCCGGTTGCTGATGCGCCGGGCGGCCATCAGCTTGAGCTTATTGGGGAACTGGCCAGGATCATGGCTTTGGGGAGCGCTGAATCGAAGAAGCCCCCGCTTTTTGCGGAGGCTCTGTCGTGACCTTTGGTTGCGGGAGCAGGATTTGAACCTGCGACCTTCAGGTTATGAGCCTGACGAGCTACCTGGCTGCTCCATCCCGCGACACTTTGTTTGGCCTACCGCGCGGATCGCTACTTGAGGCCGGTTATTATCCGGTGACTTGCCGTATCGGCGCGTTTTCCGGGTAATATTGTATCGTTCAAGAGAGGTTTTGGATTTTACTAGGTTTGGCGGTGACCTACTCTCCCAGGGCTTGAGCCCAAGTACCATCGGCGCGACAGTGCTTA